>NZ_JAWKMX010000002.1:0-215328 GCF_041392005.1 Flavobacterium sp. | reverse complement strand
TACACCTTTACACCAGATGCAGGACAATGTGCAGCTGTGGGAACATTATCTGTAACTATTACCGATAAGCAACCTATACGCTTTACAGGTATTGAAGTATGTGGCGATACCACTATTAATTTTCCAACAGTTACCGATGAAGGTTATACTCTTTCAGGAAGTTGGTCTCCTAGTACTATAGACACATCTAATGGTGGAGAAAAAACTTATACATTTACTCCAGACGATATTTGTTATGCTTCGGGAACTTTTACAGTTAATGTAATTGGTTGTATGATTCCACGAGGTATTTCTCCGAATGGAGATGGATTAAACGACACGTTTGATTTATCGAATTTTGATGTTAAGAAGTTAGAGATCTTTAATCGTTACGGTATGAAGGTTTATTCGAAGTCGGATTATGTAAATGAGTGGTCTGGATATTCAGATTCTGGCGATGAGTTACCAGATGCTACGTATTACTATGTAATTTACTTTAACAATTCTCCTGCTCGCACAGGATGGGTTTATATTAACAGACAACACTAAAAACAAGCTTTTTCGGGGTAAATAATTACCCCGAGGAGTTTTACTTAAAATTCAATACAATGAAAAAACTATATTTAGTTGCCTTATTAGCGTTAGGATGTATAGTTGAGTCAACGGCTCAGCAAGATCCCCACTATACACAATATATGTACAATATGAGTGTTATGAACCCTGCTTATGCTGGTTCTAAAGAGAATCTTTCTTTAGGGTTGTTATATCGTAAACAATGGGTAGAGATAGAAGATGCTCCTACTACGGGTACGTTTTTTGCGCATTCACCAGTAGGAAGAAATGTAGGTGCTGGTCTTTCGTTTATTAGCGATAAAATTGGTCCTGTAACAGAGAGTAATATTTATGGTGATTTTTCATACACTTTAAATTTAGGTGTTGAGCACAAATTAGCCTTTGGATTAAAAGCAGGTTTAACCCTTCACGATGTAGGTTTGTATAGCGATATAGGTAATGGGCGTGTTCCCGATGCTAACGACCCTGCTTTTTCGGAAGATATAAACAACACGTATTTTAATGTAGGTACAGGAGTTTTCTTTTATACTAACAAGTACTATTTAGGCGTTTCGGTTCCCAATATGTTAAAGTCTAAACATTTAGATTTAACCGTAAGCGGCGATGAGTACGAGTTTGGTTCAGAAACCTCTCATTATTTTGTAACAGGAGGTTATGTTTTTGATGTATCAAGCAAAGTAAAATTTAAACCCTTCTTTATGTTAAAATCGGCATTTAGCGCACCTATGTCGTTAGATTTATCTACCAATTTTTTGTTTAACAACAAGTTTGAAATTGGCGCTACATATCGATTAGAAGACAGTTTTGGAGCTATGGTTAATTACGCCATTACACCAAATTTAAGAATAGGCTATGCTTACGATCATATCGTGTCAGATTTGAATGTTACCACACCATCATCGCACGAATTTATTCTACTGTTTGATTTGAACTTTCCTAAAAAAGTATCAAGTTCACCAAGATTTTTTTAACCTAAACTCGTTAATGACATGAAAAAAATATATTTAACCTTAAGTTTTGTAATCGCCAGTAGTTTGCTTAGCGCCCAAAATAAGGAAACCAAAACGGCCGATAAGCTGTTTGACCGTTACGAGTATGTAGATGCCGCCAAAGAATATTTAAAATTGGTAAATAACGGAAAATCAAACGTGTATGTCGAGAGTCAATTAGCCGATAGTTATTACTATATCTTCAACACTAAAGAAGCAGCACAATGGTACGCTAAGGTGGCCGACCAAAAAAACGATGCCGAAACCTATTACCGCTATGCACAAATGCTTAAAGCAAATGGTAATTATTCCGAAGCCGATAAGCAGATGGCTAAATTTGCGGCTTTAAAACCAAACGACCAAAGAGCTAAAGATTTTAAAAATAATCCTAACTATTTGTCCGATTTAAAAGCACAAGCTAAACTATTTGATGTTTCTAATGCCGATTTAAATAGCGAGAATTCAGATTTTGGAGCCATTCTTACAAACGATAACGAAGTTTATTTTGTAAGTTCTCGTAACGAATCAAGAAAAAAATACGGCTGGAATGACGAACCTTATTTAGACATTTACAAAGCTATTTATAACCAAGATGGCACTTTTAGCGAATCATCGTTAGTAGATGGATTAAACACCAAGTGGAACGAAGGCCCTGTAGCTTTTAGCCCCGATGGCAACACTATTTACTATTCTAGCGAGAGTTTTAACGATGGCGAGTTTGTAAAAGACAAGCAAAAAAAGCTAAAATACGGTCAAATGTTCTTATACAAAGCCGTTCGCGATGGTAACACATTTACAGACATAAAAGCATTGCCTTTTAACAACAAAGAATATTCTATGCGTAACCCTGCGGTAAGTAGCGATGGTAAAACCTTATACTTTTCATCAGATATGCCAGGAGGATTAGGTGGAGAAGATATTTGGAAAGTAAACATTAATAACGGTTCATATGGCACACCAGAAAACTTAGGAAACACAGTAAACACAGCAGGCAATGAAAGCTTTCCTTATGTAAGCGAATCGAATGTGCTGTATTTTGCTTCCGATGCACGAGAAGGTTTTGGCGGATACGATGTGTTTAAAACCGACTTAAATAAAGCACAGCAGGCCGTTAATTTAGGCGAACCCGTAAACAGTGAAAAAGACGATTTTTCATTTGCTTACAACGAAACTAAAAAAATAGCGTTCTTTGCTAGTAACCGATCAGGAAACGATAACCTTTACACAGCCGTTCCTGTTTGTGGTGTTAACGGAGTAGTACTGGTTAAAAACGCCGAAACAGGTGCTGCAATTGCAGATGCTATGGTAGCACTAGTAGAAGCCGATAAAGTTATTGCTAATCAAAACTCGAAAACCGACGGAAAAGCTAACTTTAGCCTAAATTGTAACAAGCAATACGCTGTGCAAGCCTCTAAAAAAGGATTCGAAAATGGGGTAGCAACCTTCTCGAAAACCGACGGTGGAACAGCGCTAATAGAAGTACTATTACAACCTATAAAACCTATTATAACCGACAAAGAAGTGATACTAGAACCTATATTCTTCGAGTTCGATAAAAGCAACATAACAGCTCAAGGAGCAGAAGAATTAGACAAATTAGTACAAGTAATGAACGAAAACCCAACAATGGTAATCTTCGCAAAATCGCATACCGATAACCGCGGAAGCGATAAATACAACATGAACCTATCAGACCGAAGAGCCAAAGCAACCGTTCAATACATTATATCAAAAGGAATCGATAAAGAAAGAATATCAGGACAAGGTTTCGGTGAAACAGAACCTAAAGTAGATTGCAAAAAAGATTGTACCGAAGAACAACACGCACTAAACAGACGTTCCGAATTCTTAATCGTAAAAAAATAATACAAATAAACTATTAAAAAAATGTCCCATTAAAATGGGACATTTTTTTATACCTTTGCAAGAGTGAAAAAGAAAATTGCAATACTAAACTGTATTTTAATGCTTGCTGTAATTTTTGCAGTAAGCTACCAATCGTTGCATATATTTTCGCATCATCAACATAGTTTTTCATCTTGCCAACATCAAGAAAAGAAAAACAAAAATGCTTTTGAAAAAACAATTTCAGAAAAAGAAGATTGTCTTGTTTGTGAGTTTAAATTTGCAACCTTCTTAAAAACTGAAATTTTTACGTTTAAATTTCATTCACCATTTAAAGAAAACCCGTATTCTTTTAGCATAAAAGAAGCAACTACTTTTTTTTGCGGAAGTTTATTCTCACATCGCGGACCACCTTGTAATTAATTTATTCTAAAAAAATAAAATTTAGCGATTAATTAATTAAACAACAGAAAATGCAACGTATAGTGTTAAGTGTTTTCTTGTTGCTTTGTGTTTATGCAAAGGCACAATATAGTTTTTCTGGCATAATTTATAATGAAAAAAACATGCCTTTAGAAAACGTGCATATTCATGTGGGCAACAAAATAACTGCAACCAACAACAATGGAAAATTCAGTGTCGAAAATTTAAAAAAAGACAATTATAAAATTTACATTTCATACATAGGATATGAAACCGTTACTGAAACTATCAATGTTGACAAAAATATTATTTATAATAAACAACTATTTCCAACCACTACAAATCTAAGTGGAATTCTAATAACCGAAAAACTTACAAAGCAAAGTGCAGTAGATAACGAACAAAAGATAAATTCTAAAACTATTGAAAATTACAGCAATGTAACTTTAGGCGATGCTTTGAAAGAGATTTCAGGTGTAAGTACATTAAAGTCTGGAACAACTATTGTAAAACCAGTTGTTAATGGTTTACATAGTTTTAGAGTACCAATTATTACTGATAATATTCGGTTGGAAGATCAACAATGGGGTGTAGAACATGCGCCAAATTTTGATGTAAATGCTGCTAATTCACTTACTGTTTTAAAAGGAGCTTCAACACTTCAATATGGTGGCGATGCCATTGGTGGAATTGTTATTATAGAACCAATTTCTTTAAAAAAAGATACCATTATCGGAAAAACTATTATTACAGGAGCTACAAATGGAAGGGGTGGAAGTATCAGTTCGAGCTTAACAAAAGGAACTCGAAAGGGTTGGGCATGGAACATCGTTGGAACAGCTAAATATTTTGGCGACCGAGAAGCTCCAAATTACGTCTTATCTAACACTGGTAATCGAGAGCAAAACTTTTCGGGAAACTTAAAATACGTTCAAGACAATTATAGTATTTCCGGTTCATATAGTTTCTATAATTCGCAAATGGGAATTTTAAAAGCTTCGCATATTGGTAATGTAACCGATTTATATAATGCAATTACAAACCAGAAACCATATGTAGTAGAGCCGTTTAGTTACAATATAAACCAACCTAAACAAGAAGTACAACATCATTTGGCAAAAGTATTTTACGAACAAAAGTTAAATGAATCCTCAAAAATCGATTTTCAATATGCTTTTCAATTTAACAATAGAAAAGAATTTGATGTTCGTAGAAATAGTGAAGATGAAAGACCCGCTTTAGATTTAAATTTAGATTCACATAATTTTCAAACGAACTACAAATATTCTAAAGAAAGTTGGAAATTTACAAATGGTATTAGTTTTGGTTACCAAAACAATGTTGCAAATCCTAATACAGGTGTTAGACCGTTAATTCCAAATTTTAACAAATTTGATTTTGGCATCTATTCAATTACGAATTATAAAATTGACAATTCGCTTAAAATTGAAGGTGGAATTCGTTATGATTTTTCTAGAATTGAAGCATCGAAATATTATTTGAAATCGAGATGGGATGAACGTAGTTACGATGAAGATTTTTCGCAATTCATTGTTGAAGATTATGGAACACAATGGTTAACTAAACCAACTTTTGATTATCACAATTTTGCTGGAAGTATTGGTTTTAACAAACAGTTTCATCACGAAATAAACTGGCTGTTTAGCATTGGTTTAGCAACAAGAAACCCAAATGTATCCGAACTTTTTAGTGATGGTTTGCATCATGCTATCGGTCAAATAGAATTAGGCGATTTGAGATTGCAACAAGAAAAAGCTTTGAAAATCAATTCAACTATTCGAAAAGAATGGAAGAAAGTTACTTTAGAAGCTAATCCTTTTATCAATCGTATTGTCGATTTTATTTATTTACAACCAACAAGCATTGAAACAACAATTCGCGGTGCTTTTCCAGTTTGGGAATATAAACAAACCGATGCATTATTAACTGGTATTGACGTTAGTGGAAGTTGGATTATCAATGAGCATTTTAAGTATAATGGAAACTTTGCATATTTAATAGGTCGCGATTTAAAAAAAGATGATTATTTAATCGATATGCCTCCTTTTAACACAACACAAAGTATTCAGTATACAAATAAAAAATGGAATAAATTATTGTTAGAATTAAAATCAGAAACAGTTTTAAATCAAACGAATTATCCCAATTTTAATTTTGAAACCACTATTTTAGTAAACGGAAATTTAACTCCAGCTATAGTAGATATTAGTACGCCTCCAAATACTTATAGTTTATTACATTTTCAAGCTGAATGTCGATTTTCAGTATTTAAAAACAAAACAATTACGACTGCATTTTCTATTCAAAATTTATTAAACACTAATTATAGAGACTACCTTAATCGGCAACGATTTTATGCCGATGAAATGGGTAGAAATTTTCAATTTCAATTAAAATTTAATTATTAAAAATTTAAAAAAATGAAACATTTAAAATTAACATCATTTGCATTACTAGTATTTACATTATTTTCTTGTTCAAACGATGATAAACCAGCACCTGTTAACGAGGAAGAAGTAATTACTACAATTAAAGTCACACTAGTAAATGGTGGAAACACCATAACATTACAATCTCAAGATTTAGATGGTGACGGACCAAACGCACCTAAAGTTACAGTTTCTGGAGACTTAGCCGCAAGCACAACATATTTAGGTTCTGTAAAATTTCTAAATGAATTAGAAAACCCAGCTGAAAACATTACAGCAGAAGTTGAAGAAGAAGGTGTAGATCATCAAATATTCTATCAGCTAACAAATTCTTTAGGAACAATTACTTATGACGATGTAGATGATAATGGTAACCCAATTGGTTTAGAGTTCACTTTAGTAACTGGTAACGCAGGCTCTGGTACTTTAACTGTTACTTTACGTCACGAACCAAATAAAGAAGCTTCTGGTGTTAGCAATGGAGATATTACAAACGCTGGCGGCTCAACAGATGCCGAAGTTAGTTTTCCTATACTAATACAATAATTCTAAAAACCCTTTGAAATTTTAAAGGGTTTTTATTTTAACAAAACTTAACAAAGTTATTTAGTATTTTTGTTTGAAACCAAAACTTTACGAATGAAAAAATCAATAATTTTACTTCTTTCCGCAACGGTATTTATTGCTTGTAAAAAAGAAGAAACTAAAACTGAAGAATTAGATATGAGTGTGGTTTATCCGCAAACAAAAAAAGTAGACACCGTAGCTGTTTACTTTGGCGATTCAATTCAAGATCCATATAGATGGCTAGAAGACGATAGAAGTCCCGAAACAGAAGCTTGGGTAAAAGCAGAAAACGAAGTAACTTTTGGTTACTTAAATAAAATTCCTTTCCGAAATAAAATAAAGGAAAGATTAGAAAAATTGTGGAATTACGAAAAAGTTTCGGCACCATTTAAAGAAGGGAATTATACTTATTTCTATAAAAATGATGGATTACAAAATCAGTCCGTTTTATATAGAAAAAACGAAAGTGGAAAAGAAGAAATTTTCTTAGATCCAAATACTTTTTCAAAAGACGGCACAACCTCACTTGGCGGTTTAAGCTTTACAAAAGATGGTTCAATGGCAGCTTATGCCATTTCAGAAGGTGGAAGCGATTGGCGAAAAGTAATTATATTAAATACAGAAACTAAAGAAATTATTGGCGATACTATTGTTGATGTAAAGTTTAGTGGTATGTCGTGGTATAAAAACGAAGGGTTCTATTATTCGAGCTACGATAAACCAAAAGGAAGCGAACTTTCGGCAAAAACCGACCAGCATAAACTATATTTTCACAAATTAGGAACAAAACAAATTGAAGACAAAATAATTTTTGGCCTAAATGAAAAAAGAAGATACGTAGGCGGTTATGTTACAGAAGATGAAAATTACCTAATAATTTCAGCCGCAAATGCCACAAATGGTAATGAATTATACATTAAAGATTTAGCTAATAATGGACCAATTGTAAATATTGTAAATAATTTTGAAAGTAATAGTGATGTAATTGATAATGTTGGAACAAAGTTTTATGTTGCAACTGATTTTAATGCGCCTAATAAAAGAGTTGTAACTTTCGATTTAGCAAAACCTCAACAAGAAAATTGGGCAGACTTTATTCCTGAAACAGAAAATGTTTTATCGGCATCAACTGGGGCAGGTTATATTTTTACAGAATATATGAAAGATGCCGTTTCGCAAATAAAACAATACGATTATAACGGAAAATTAGTTCGCGAAATTAAATTACCAGGAATTGGTACTGCAGGTGGTTTTGGCGGTAAAAAAGAAGATGCCGAATTGTATTATTCGTTTACCAATTATATTACTCCAGGTACAATCTATGAATTTGAACCAAAATCTGGAACTTCAAAAATATACAATAAGCCAAATGTAGATTTTAAAACGGAAGATTTTGAATCAAAACAAGTGTTCTACAATTCAAAAGATGGTACTAAAGTTCCTATGATTATTACCTATAAAAAAGGGACTGAATTAAACGGTAAAAATCCAACTATTTTATATGGTTATGGAGGTTTCAATATTAGTTTAACGCCAAGTTTTAGCATTGCTAATGCTGTTTGGATGGAAAATGGAGGGATTTATGCTGTTGCCAACTTACGTGGTGGTGGCGAATACGGAACCAAATGGCATAATGACGGAACGCAAATGAAAAAACAAAATGTATTTGACGATTTTATCGCTGCTGCCGAATATTTAATTAAAGAAAAATATACTTCATCTGATTATTTAGCTATTAAAGGTGGTTCAAACGGAGGCTTGTTAGTTGGTGCAACTATGACACAACGTCCAGATTTAATGAAAGTGGCCATTCCTCAAGTAGGAGTTTTAGATATGTTACGTTATCATACTTTTACTGCTGGTGCTGGTTGGGCTTACGATTACGGAACTAGCGAGCAAAACAAAGAAATGTTTGAATACTTAAAAGGTTACTCACCAGTTCATAATGTAAAAACTGGCGTTCAATATCCAGCAACATTAGTTACTACAGGTGATCACGATGATCGAGTAGTTCCAGCACATAGTTTTAAATTTGCAGCTGAATTACAAGCCAAACAAAAAGGACCAAACCCAGTTTTAATTCGTATTGATACTAATGCTGGTCATGGCGCTGGAAAATCTACCGAAGCAATTATTAACGAACAGGTAGATATTCAAGCATTTGCTTTATATAATATGGGTATTAGAGAATTGAAATAGAACTTTCAATCTATAAATTATTAAAGCTTCTGTAAAAAAACAGAGGCTTTTTTTATGATAAATATCAACTTATTTTAAAGTGCAAATGTATAATTTTGCATTATGAAAAAATATATATTCATAATTATAGGAATTCTTTTCCTTTTAAAACCAGTAATTCCCTTTTTGGAATACATGGTTAATTATGAATACATTGCTAACGAACTTTGTGAAAATAAAGATAAACCAGAACTTAAATGTAATGGTAAGTGTCATCTTAAAAAAGAATTAGCAAAAGTTTCTGAAGAAGAAAAACCACAATCGCAAGATAAAAAAAACCAAACTTCAGAAATTGAAGTCTTATATTTCTCTAAAGTTGCAGACTATACTTTTAGTCCAACTTTTGGTTTCTCTCAAAAAAGTATTAATTCCCATTATTTGAATTTGTATAAAGGGGTTTGTACAAATTCAACCTTTCATCCACCTACTCTTTTTGTTTAACTTTAATATTGATTTTATTTCTAAAATCGCACATTTTGTTTAAAGATAGTTTTCTTTAGACGAACAATAATTTATATCCATATTTTAAAATTAAACAATTAAAAAAATGAAATTTCAATTAAAAAATATCGCAATCGTTATGGTTGCTGCACTTACTTTTACTGCTTGTTCAAACGAAGATGATTCAAATACTATTTCTGGTAACGGAACTTTAAAGTTAGAATTTGATAACGTTTATGGCGATGCCGATTTTGCTTTTAATACGCCTTATACCAACTCAAACGGCGAAGTAATTAAAGCAACAAATGCTATTTATATTGTAAGTAATATCGTTTTAACAAAAGAAGATGGTTCAACTTATACTGTGCCAAAAGCAGACAGCTACTTTTTTGTAAACGAAGCTGATGCTGCAAGTACTCTTTTATCTTTACCTAATATTCCTGCGGCAAATTATACTAAAGTTTCTTTCGGAATTGGAATTGATCAAGAGCAATATAATGCAGGCGGCGATAACCAAGTTGACCTTTGGGAAAGAGCTGCAGAATTGGGAATGACATGGACGTGGCTGTCAGGTTATAAATTTGTAAAATTTGAAGGAACAGCTACTACGCCATCAAATACCGATGCAAATTATAGAGTTCATACAGGTAAAACTGGCGATGTTTACAACTATGCGTCAGTAACATTAGATTTACCAGAAAACGCATTGGTTCGTACAAACATTACACCGCAAATTCATATTATGGCCGATTTAAAAGAAATTGTAGATGGAACTACAAAAATAAATTTTGAAGACGGTTTAGATGTAATGGGTGGAACTCCTGTACAAAACATAATGGCGAATAATGTGCCTAATATGTTTGAAGTTCATCACGTACATAACGACTAATACTTTTTGAAAAGTAAGGTTTTGCAAAGGCTTAACCTTACTTTCTATTTTTAATGGACTAAAATCCAAAAAAAATGAAAAAACTTTTATTTTTTGCAACACTACTTTTATTAGTAGGTTGTAGTTCCGATAACGAATCTGAATATCAAAACATTCCTATTAATTATCAAGTTCCAAGCAATTTTCCTCCATTAGCTTACAATATGGAAAACAATCCTCTTACCGAAAAAGGATTTGAATTGGGTAAAAAAATATTTTACGATGGTCGCTTAGCTTCAGATGGTGTTGTGGCTTGTGGCTTTTGTCATATTCAAGAAGACGCCTTTACACATCACGGACATACTTTTAGTCATGGAGTGGGCGATGGAATTGGCACTAGAAATGCTCCACCTATTCAAAATATGGCCTATCAAACCCAGTTTTTTTGGGATGGTGCTGCCGATCATATTGAATTATTATCAATGGCTCCCATATCAAACGAATTAGAAATGAACGGCAATATTATCGATATTATTACCATGATGCAAAACGATTCGGAATATCAAAAATTATACAGGCAAGCTTTTGATAACGGCGAAATAAACAGTGAAAATATGCTGAAAGCTTTAGCGCAGTTTATGACCATGCTTACCTCATCGAATTCTCGTTTTGATAAATACAAAAGGAACGAAACTGGTGGAAATTTAACACAAATAGAATTAGATGGTTATGCAATTTTTAATCAAAAATGTGCGAGTTGTCATGCCACTGATATTTTTACGGATAACACGTTTCGAAATAATGGTTTATCTATAAATCCGCAAATTCAAGACAATGGAAGATATCGCGTTACCGAACAAGAAGAAGATCGTTATATATTTAAAGTGCCGAGTTTGCGTAATATTGAAAAAACAGCGCCATACATGCACGATGGAAGGTTTTATACTTTAGAAGCTGTTTTAAATCATTATGCAAGTGGTGTAACCAATACACAAAATTTAGACCCAATTTTGAACAATAACGGTACACTTGGAATTCCTTTAACCAATGATGAAAAAACAAAAATCATCGCTTTCTTAAAAACCTTAACCGACAATGAGTTCTTAACCGATGCTCGTTTCGCTGAATTTTAAAAATGAAGAGAATAATTTTATTTACATTAGTAAGTTTTTCAATGGCTTTTGCCAAAGAAAAAGATAGTTTAACAATAGAAAATCCATTCAAAAAATATTATACAATTTTAGACGATTGTGATGCCTGTGGTTGTTCTGCAAGTGGAGGAAGTATGGGGTTTTCTTCTATGATTAATCCTAATTTTGTTGGAGTTCGTTACTTTAATCAATCCTATAAAAGCTCAGATGGTTTATATAGTAACTCACCATGGTACGACGAAAATTTTAATACCATTCAATTATGGGGAAGAATTCCTGTTTCTAACAAAATTCAGGTTTCATTATTAGTTCCATATCATTTTCACAATCGTAAATCAAACTTAGGCGACCAATCTATATCTGGTATTGGCGATATTACCGCATTAGGCTTTTATTCAATAGTTAAAACCAAAAACGATTCGCTTAACTATAAACATCATGTAATGCTTGGTGGTGGTGTAAAAATGCCAACTGGAAAGTATAACGAAACCAATAATGGAAGTGTAAACCCGAGTTATCAATTAGGAACGGGAAGTTGGGATTATATTTTAGCTTCAGAATATATCATTCGTAAAAATAAAATGGGTTTAAATACCATGTTAAATTATACAATTAAAACCGAAAATGAGAAAAACTATCGTTTTGGAAACCAATTCAATTATGGAAGTACTTTCTTTTATGTTTTGGAAAAAGAAAAACTATCATTTGTTCCGCAAGCTGGTTTTGCGGGCGAAATTTATGAAACCAATTATCAACACGGACAAAAAGTACGAAACACTGAAGGCAATATTTTATTTGGAAAATTGGGCTTTGAAATTGGAAAAGATACATTTTCATTTGGTGCAAATGCCATGTTACCCATTAATCAAAACCTAACAGGTGGAAATGTAAAAGCAAATTACCGCTGGAGTATTAATTTGAATTATAGTTTATAAAAAAATAGCATCGTTTTTACGATGCTATTTTTACATTTTAAAATCGATTATCACCATCTAAAAGATTCCCTAAACCACCTAGCAAACTTCCTTCTCCTTTATCTTTTCCTCCCATTTGCGGTGCGGCTTGAATAACTCTGTCGGCTAAACGACTGAATGGTAACGATTGAATATAAGCCACCCCAGGTCCACGAAGTGTTGCAAAGAAAACACCTTCACCACCAAAAATGGTGTTTTTAATTCCGCCCACAAATTCAATATCGTACTGCACATCTTTTGTAAAGCCTACTATACAACCTGTATCTACTTTTAAAACTTCGCCAGGTTGCAATTCTTTACGCGCTAATGTTCCGCCTGCATGTACAAACGCCATTCCGTCGCCTTCTAATTTTTGCATAATAAACCCTTCTCCTCCAAATAAGCCACGTCCTAATTTTTTTGAAAAATCTATTCCTACAGAAACACCTTTTGCAGCACAAAGAAAAGCATCTTTTTGACAGACAAATTTTCCACCATACTTTTTTAAATCTATTGGTACAATTTTTCCCGGATATGGTGATGCAAATGATACTTTGCGTTTGCCCATATCAATATTTTGATAAGCCGTCATAAACAAACTTTCGCCTGTTAATACACGCTTTCCTGCTGATAATAGTTTGCCAAAAACACCACCCTCTTGCTTACTACCATCGCCAAAAATGGTTTCCATTTTAATGCCGTTTTCCATCATCATAAAACTTCCCGCTTCGGCAACTACAATTTCTTGTGGATCGAGCTCTATTTCTACGTATTGCATTTCTTCGCCATAAATGTGGTAATCTATTTCGTGTGCTATCATAATTAAATGTTTTTTGTTTATTAGTAGGTAAAAGACTGGTTTTGTTACGATTTTAAAAAATGTAACAGGTTTAGTTGATGCGTTAGGGATTGTAGCAAACTATCGTGTAGTGCGAAAAGCCCGACCGCAACAAAAACGAAGTTTTTTGTTGTGGAAACGCCAAAAAATTAATAGTCTAATTTAGTGTAACCAATATACTTTGTAATGGTAGCTTTTCGTTTGCGAATATAAGGACCCGGATTTACCGGATTATATTTTCTTGGGTTTGGTAAAATAACTGCAAGACCAGCCGCTTCATTTCGACTTAAATTTTGTGCACTTTTATGATACCAATGTTGTGAAGCGGCTTCAGCGCCATACACACCCTTGCCCATTTCAATGCTATTTAAGTACACTTCCATGATGCGTTTTTTACTCCAAAAAACTTCAATCAACAAAGTGAAATAAGCTTCGAATCCTTTGCGAATATAGCTACGCCCAGGCCATAGAAATACGTTTTTTGCAGTTTGTTGTGAAATGGTGCTTCCACCTCTAATTTTTTTTCCTTTTTGGTTTTTTTCAAAGGCTTTTTGCATGGATTCGAAATCGAAACCGTTGTGTTCTAAAAACTTTCCATCTTCGCTGGCAATTACGGCTTTTTGCAAATTAGGAGAAATTTTGTCAATTGAAACCCAATCGTGCGAACACGTCATTTCTTTTCCTTCCATTTTTTGTTCAATAGCACGAATTGCCATTAAAGGTGTAAACGGAACGGGAACAAATTTATAAAGCAAAACAAAACCAATACTAATGATGTTAAACCAAATAAAAACTTTCCAAATCAATCGAAATGTTCTTTTAAAAAAATTGGTTTTAGGTTGAGTAGATTTTGCCATGAAGTACAAATAAAATTGAATTCAAATGTAGTAGATTTTTCTTAATGTAAAAGTGTTTTTTTCTTCTGAAATTAAATTAAATCAGCTAGTTCTTTACCAACCAAACTGCCTATAGCCACACCCATACCGCCAAGGCGAACTCCGCAAAAAACATTATTAGAAAGTTGTTTAACAATTGGGTTTTTTTGCGCTCCAACACCCATTATGCCGCTCCATCGGTGCTCAATTTCAAAAGATGAATGTGGTAAAATTACGGTTTTTAATAAATTTTCTAACGAATTTTGAATGATTTTTGTTTGACTTAAATCGGTTGTAGTTTCACCTTCAAAGTCAAGATTTCTGCCACCACCAAATAATATGCGATTACCTACATTTCTAAAATAATAATAGCCTTTATCTAAATGAAATGTTCCTTTTATGTGAAGATTTTCAATTGGCTTGGTAATCAACACTTGCGCACGGGCAGGTTGTACTTGATTTTCTACTAATCTAGAAGCAAAGCCATTGGTTGCCCACAATAGTTTTTTTGATGTAAATGAAATATCGTTGGTTACTACCTCAACTTTATCATTTAAATCTTGGAAATTTGTTACATTTTGCTGGTTTAGAATTAAAATATTATTTGAAATTGCTTTTTTTAATAATGCTTGCATCATACTTCCCGTATCAATTTGACCTTCAAACGGGTTGAAAATTAGTGTGTCAAAAATGTTTTGGAAACCAAATGAATTTGCTTTTTTTTGAAAAACATTGGCTTTGAAAATAGGGTGTAAAACTTCGTTTATAAATGGAATTTTATCTGAACATTCTTCAAAAAAAAGTTGGTCTTCTTTTAAAAATAATTCAAATCCACCGTTTTGTTGAAAATCTAAATGAGTATCTCCTATTTGTTTACGAAGCAAATGTAAACCTTGCCAGCGTTTTATTACAAGTGCTGTAACTTCATCTTTTGTATGTGTTTTTAAGTCGTCTAAAATTTCGGAAATACTGCCAAAACAAGCAAATCCTGCATTTTTTGTACTAGCACCTTGCGGTAATATTCCTTTTTCGAGAATTAGAATTTTAGCCTTTGGAAATTTTTCTCGTAAGTGCAATGCACAAAAAAGACCTACAATACCGCTTCCTACAACGGTGTAATCAACATTTGTAAACCAATTTTTGAGTTCCCAATAACTAAGCTGCATAAATTTTACTTAATTGTCTTTGCTTAATATAATTCCGTTTCCCAGTCTTCAAATTCAGGCTCTACTTCATAATCATCATTCTCTGACCTACAAACAAATCTTATCCATTGAGCAGCTCTTTTCATAGCGTGAATTTGGTTTAACACTTTTCCATTTTCGTCCATTTTGATAGTATTTGTGAAAATTGCAAAAGCCTGTTCAACTAAACTTGCTTCTTCTTTCAAATCCTCTCGATAATCAATTCCCTTTAAAATATTTTCATCACCAATTACAAAAGGCAACGTTCCATTTGTATAATAATACACAAAATGTCTCATAGCACTTTTAAAATCATTCGATAATTTTTGGGGAGTATTTTTTTTCTTTTTTGAAAACATACTTTTTAAAATTTCGTAATCAATTTACATACAATTAAGCTGCATCTTCAGAACTGGTATTGTTTTTTCTTGATTTTATCGCTTTCATAACCAATGGAAAAGTAGTTATAGCAATTAATAGTAATATAATTTTTTCGATATGCTGTTTTAAATCTAAATCGAATTCGGTTAGGAAAAATCCGTATAAATAATGTCCTGCAAAAACTAGTGTAAACGACCATAACAACGAGCTTAATACATTATATAGCATAAACTTTGGTTTATCCATGTGCACAATTCCTGCTATAATGGGCACAAATGTTCGTACAATAGGTAAAAAGCGAGCAAAAATTATTGCTTTTCCGCCATGACGTTCAAAAAACACTTGCGATTCTACCAAATATTTTTTTTTGAAGAAAAAACTATCTTCTTTTTGATATAAAAACTGTCCGCTTCGTGCTCCAAACCAATACCCAAAAATGTTGCCTAATGTTGCTGCAATTGCAATTAATAAAGCTAATATGGTAACATTATAAAAATCGCTTTCTATTTGAAAAAATGTTTCAACTAGTTCTCGAGAATAAATACCCGAAAGAAACAACAAGCTATCGCCTGGTAAGAAAAAACCAGCAAACAAGCCCGTTTCGGCAAATACTATAAACAACACCATATAAATACCTATAGGCACACCGCCCACTTCCATAGTAATATAGAATTCAGGATTAAAAAGTTGTGTCCAATGGAAGTCGTTCATTTTATTATAGTTACAAGTTTACAAGTTGAAAGTTAAAAAGTGCTTTCTATTTTGTATATTCTTTATTCTAATTTCCCTACTGATTTTGCTACAATGGTTGAAACAGCTGCATCTCCCGTTACATTAACCGTTGTTCTACACATATCTAGCGGTCTGTCTATAGCAAAAATTAATGCTAAACCCGCTTCGGGAATTCCTGCCTGCGCTAATACAATAACCAACATTACCATACCCGCACCTGGAACAGCAGCACTACCAATTGAAGCTAAAGTTGCCGTTGCAATAATACCTAATTGAGCACCTAAATTTAAATCCATACCAAAAGCTTGTGCAATAAAAACCGCTGCAACCGCTTGGTACAAACTCGTTCCGTCCATATTTATGGTTGCACCAATAGGCAATACAAAACTTGCTACTTCATCATCTACGCCTAAATTATCTACCACACGTTCCATAGTAACGGGTAAAGTTGCCGCACTTGAACTGGTAGAAAAAGCTAAAAGTTGCGCAGGAGCAATGCCGTTTAAAAAAAACTTCGGGCTTCTATTGGTAAAAATCTTAACCAATAATAAATAAACACCTATCATTATTAACAATCCAATAATTACTGTAAGGCCATACATTCCTAACGCTTTAAACAAATCTAAGCTTGGCGATTCGGCAATTAAAGAAGCTAATAATGCAAACACACCAAACGGAGCTGCAAGCATTATAATATCGATCATTTTAAGAATAACTTCGTTAAATCCATCAAAAAAAACTTTTACAGGTTGTGCTTGTTCATATGGAATTAAAATTAACGAAACACCAAAAAACAAAGCAAAAAATATTACTTGCAACATATTGCCATTGTCTGATGAAGCCTTAATAATGTTATCTGGCACGATGTCTTCTAAAGCCTGTAATGGCCCAGCTTCCTTTTGTTTTTCGGCGGCAGCAATTTTCGAATTGGCATCGTTTGCATAATTACCAACAAGTTCGGTTCGTGTTTGTTCGGAAATATAACTTCCTGGTTTTATAATATTTACTGCTACTAAACCAATAGAAACCGCTAAAACAGTAGTAAAAACATACAAACCTATAGTTCTTCCACCCATTTGCGAAAGTTTCGAAATATCTTTTAAATCGGAAACACCTTTAATTAACGATGCTAAAATTAACGGCACAGCAATTAGCTTTAATAAATTAATAAAAATATTACCAAATGGTTTAATCCAATTTACGATAAACGTTTTACCCCAATCGAACTGTATCATGATTATGGCAAATAAAACGCCAAACACCATTCCTAATAATATTTGCCAGTGCAGTGCTAATTTTTTCATGTAAAATCAAAATTTTGTTAAAGTCGTGAAATTATACATATTTTTTTAAAAAAGTAGTACTTTTAGCATACTTTTAAGGAAGTATTGCATTAATTTAATTAATTTCAGATGAAAAAATTTTTATTATTTACCATTATTATGATAACAAGTACGTTTCAAGCACAACAAGTAATGACACCAGAATTATTATGGAAATTAGGCAGGGTTTCGGTTTTAGGCATTTCAAAAGACGGAAAAAATATCGTATATAAAGTAAGTACGCCTTCGGTTGAAGAAAACAAATCGAATTCAAAATATTACACTATTTCTGTTGATGGTGGCAATGCAACCGAAATTGAAAAAGAAATTGCTTCTACCTTAGTTTCTAATAAAAATAGCAATTTAAATGGCTTTATTTTATCTAGCAAAGAAGTAAAAACCGAAAAAGTTTTAGGAAAAGATTTCTATCCCGAATTAGATAAAAGTCAAGCACAAGTTTACAATAATTTAGATTATCGTCATTGGGACACTTGGAACGAAGGAAAACACAATCACGTTTTTATAATCAATAATAAAGGAATTGAAACCGATATTTTAGCTAACGAACCTTATGATTGTCCTCAAAAACCTTTTGGTGGCGATGAAGATTATATTTGGTCGCCCGATGGTTCAAAAGTAATTTATGTTTGTAAAAAAAAGTTTGGAACAGAATATGCCTCAAGTACCAATACTGATTTATACGAATACAATGTTACTTCAAAAACAACCAAAAACCTAACTGAAGGTAATTTGGGTTATGATGTTGCGCCACAATTCTCCCCAAATGGCGATTTATCTTGGCTACAAATGAAACGCGATGGTTATGAAGCTGATAAAAACGACATTATTGTTCGCCATAAAGGAATTGATATTAATTTAACTGCCGCTTGGGACGGAACGGTTGATAGTTTTACTTGGAGCAAAGACGGCAAAAAAGTTTATCTTTTAGCGCCAATTAATGGAACAAAGCAATTATTCGAAGTTAATTTTCCTGGTTTAACCAAAATTGCTGTTCGTGTTAATCAAATTACAGAAGGACAATTTGATGTAAACCAAATTATTGGTTTCAACGGAAATAACGTATTGGTTACACGTAGCGACATGAATCATGCTAATGAAATTTTTAGTTACGATTTAAAGAAAAAATCATGGAATCAAATTACCAACATCAATACAGCAACCTATTCAAAATTAGTATTACCAACGGTTGAAAAACGTATGGTAAAAACCAGCGATGGAAAAGAGATGTTAGTTTGGCTAATTCTACCGCCAAACTTCGATAAAACTAAAAAATATCCAACATTACTATACTGTCAAGGTGGGCCACAAGGTGCTCTTTCACAATTCTATTCGTTCCGTTGGAATTTTCAACTCATGGCATCGCAAGGTTATGTTGTAGTAGCGCCAAATCGAAGAGGAATGCCTGGTCATGGTGTAAAATGGAATGAAGACATTAGTAAAGATTGGGGCGGACAAGCAATGAATGATTATTTAAGTGCGATTGATAATGTAGCAAAAGAAACGTATGTAGATACATCACGATTAGGAGCTGTGGGAGCAAGTTATGGAGGCTATTCTGTATTTCAGTTGGCTGGAATTCACAACAATCGTTTCAAATCGTTTATTGCTCATGATGGAATTTTCAATTTACAAAGTATGTATGGCACAACCGAAGAAGTTTTCTTTACTAATTGGGATATGGGTGGCGCCTATTGGGAAACCGAAAATAAAGCGGCTCAAAAAACGTATAACGAATTTAACCCAATTAATTTAGTAAACAATTGGAATACGCCAATATTAATTGTTCAAGGCGGAAAAGATTATCGCGTACCTATTGGACAAGGTTTAGAAGCTTTTCAAGCAGCACAATTAAAAGGCATTAAAAGCCGATTATTATATTTTCCAGAAGAAAACCACTGGGTGTTACAACCACAAAACGGAATCGTGTGGCAACGTGAATTTTTTAAATGGTTGAAAGAGACACTTTAGTTCTCCTCTCGAGATGGGTTAGGGATGTGTTTTTGAAGCACAAAATCAAAATTCAATCACAAATAGTCCCGCTTTCGGTAGTCGCTTTAAACGTCAGTCCGAGTGTTTTGTTTCACTTCTCGATACTTTCGCATAGCGAAAACTCGAAGTGACGAAAAAAATGTATCGAGAACCGTTTAAGAGCTCCAACAAAACCTCAATCGGGGCTATAATACAAAATTTGTAGTTTTAATACATGATTGCACTTTCCGAAATAGAAAAAACAATACAAGGTTTTGCGCAATTGGGTTTAACCATTGAAGCTGCACATTGGTTAGTTAAAATATATGAATTAGAACAAGAAAATTTACTTCGGTTTGCACTACGCGAAGCTGCCGAACCTACTTTTATTTTACTAACCACTAATGGCGAAGTAGGCGATAAACAAATTGTAATTATTCCTAGCAATGTGTTCAATTTTCCACTTCGGTTGATTCTTAATCTTTTAGCACACGAAATGCTGCATGTAAAACAAAAATCGGAAAAATATAAAGTTGAAGATAAAAACGAACGCGAGTTTCAAGCCTACTACGAAATGTTATTTCATAAAGAATTTCCATTAATTCCTATAGCATCAGATTTTCATAAAAAACACTTTGCAAACAAAGCATTTGACTATTATAACCGAATGGGCGAAGGTTCTGATTTGCAAATAAAATATGCTAAACAGAAAGAGGAAGTAGAAAATTTATTAAAAAATTTATAAATAAAATCCCGAGAAAACTCGGGATTATTTATCTATTAGACTTCATTCATTTTGAAAGATTCCATAAACTTAGTCGTGTAATTACCAGCAACATAATCGGGTTCATCCATTAGCTGTCTGTGGAAAGGAATGGTAGTTTTAATACCTTCTATTACGAATTCATCTAAAGCACGTTTCATTTTGTTAATTGCTTCTTCACGCGTTTGTGCAGTTGTAATTAACTTCGCAATCATAGAATCGTAATTTGGTGGAATGGTATAACCCGCATAAACGTGCGTATCTAAACGAACTCCGTGCCCACCTGGTGCGTGCAAAACGGTAATTTTACCTGGCGAAGGTCGGAAATCATTATACGGATCTTCCGCATTTATACGACATTCAATTGAGTGTAATTGTGGGAAATAATTTTTACCCGAAATTGGCACGCCAGCCGCTACTAATATTTGCTCACGAATTAAATCGTAATCGATAACTTGTTCCGTAATAGGGTGTTCTACTTGAATACGCGTATTCATTTCCATAAAATAGAAATTTCTATGCTTATCAACCAAAAACTCAACTGTACCAGCACCTTCGTATTTAATATATTCGGCGGCTCTTACTGCGGCATCGCCCATTGCATTACGCAAATCGTCTGTCATAAACGGAGAAGGCGTTTCTTCTGTTAATTTTTGATGACGACGTTGTACTGAACAATCTCTTTCTGATAAATGGCAAGCTTTACCAAATGAATCGCCTACCACTTGAATTTCAATATGGCGTGGTTCTTCAATTAGTTTTTCCATATACATACCATCGTTTCCGAAAGCCGCAGCCGCTTCTTGACGAGCACTCTCCCATGCTTTTTGAAGTTCTTCTTCTTTCCAAATGGCACGCATACCTTTACCACCACCACCAGCAGTAGCTTTCATCATTACCGGATAACCAATTTTTTTAGCTGTTTTTTTAGCATCTTCAAACGAAGCTAAAATTCCTTTTGAACCTGGTACACACGGAACGCCTGCTGCTTCCATAGTGGCTTTTGCAGTTGCCTTGTCTCCCATTTTTTCAATCATTTCTGCAGAAGCACCAATAAATTTTATACCGTGTTCTTCACAAATTTTAGAAAATTTAGCATTTTCAGATAAGAATCCGTATCCGGGATGAATTGCATCTGCATTTGTAATTTCTGCAGCTGCAATAATATTCGACATTTTTAAATACGAAAGGTTGCTTGGCGGCGGGCCAATACAAACCGCTTCATCAGCAAAACGAACATGTAAACTTTCTGCATCTGCAGTAGAATAAACCGCTACAGTTTTAATACCCATTTCACGACAAGTTCGAATTACTCGAAGTGCGATTTCTCCTCTATTTGCGATTAATATTTTTTTAAACATCTTTTTTTAATTAGATAATTAGACAATGTGCCAATTAGACAATTATTGAAATTAGAAACTTCTAACTTCTAACTCCTAACTTCTAACTTTTTATGATGGATCAACTAAGAATAATGGCTGATCGAACTCAACAGGAGAAGAGTCATCTACTAAAACTTTAACTATTTTACCTGAAATTTCTGATTCAATTTCATTAAATAATTTCATAGCTTCAATTACACACACTACATCGCCTTTTCCTATTGATGCGCCAACTTCAACAAACGCTGGTTTGTCTGGTGCTGGTTTTCTGTAAAATGTTCCAATAATTGGCGATTTTATGGTAATATACTTACTATCATCTGAAGTGTTGTTCTCTGTAGCAGCAGGAACAGTCGGTGCTACAGGTTGTGCAGCTGCAGCTTGCGGTAGTGCTGCCGAAACAGGTACTTGTTGTACAAAAGTAGTTGTTGTTTCTGCTCCTTCGGCTGTTGTTTTAATGGTAATTTTAAAATCATCCATTTCTAACTTTACTTCTGTGGCGCCAGATTTTGCCACAAATTTAATTAGGTTTTGAATTTCTTTAATATCCATAATCTTTGGTTTTTGTTTAAAATGTTTGTTTTATTGTTGTTTCGTATAAGCCCATTTTAGGTAAACAGCTCCCCAAGTGAAACCGCCTCCAAAAGCAGCAAATATTAAATTGTCTCCTTTTTTTAATTTATCTTCAAAATCGCACAACAGTAAAGGTAAAGTTGCCGAAGTTGTATTACCGTAACGATGAATGTTAACTAACACTTTTGATTCGGTTAAACCCATTCTATTTGCTGTGGCATCTATAATACGCTTGTTTGCTTGATGCGCTACTAACCAATTAATATCGTCGTGGGTTAAATTGTTTCGCTGCATTATTTTTTCGCTAACATCGGCCATTCCTGAAACGGCATATTTAAAAACCGTTTTTCCATCTTGAAAAACGTAATGTTGTTTATTTTTAACGGTTTCTTCAGATGCTGGTAAAATAGAACCTCCAGCATCAATTTTTAAAAATTCACGTCCAATGCCATCGCTTTGTAAAAACTCATCTTGAAGGCCTAATCCTTCATTGTTGGGTTCAAAAAGAACAGCTCCTCCTCCATCTCCGAAAATGATACAAGTAGCTCTATCGGTATAATCGATGATTGACGACATTTTATCGGCGCCTATTAATAGTACTTTTTTATATTTTCCTGATTCGATATAAGCTGATGCCGTTGACATACCGTAAAGAAAACTAGAGCACGCCGCTTGCAAATCGAAGGCAAAAGCGTTTGTTGCTCCTATTTGTGAAGCTACATATACACCTGTAGATGCCACAGGCATATCGGGAGTTGCTGTGGCCATTATTACTAAATCAATGTCTTTTGGATCTAAATTGGCTTTTTCTAATAAGTTTTGAGCTGCTTTTATAGCTAGAAAAGAGGTGCCTTGTCCTTCTTCTTTTAGTAGTCTTCTTTCTTTAATACCTGTTCTAGTGGTAATCCACTCATCGTTTGTTTCTACCATTGTTTCTAGAACCTGATTAGATAAAACATAATCGGGAACATAAGAACCTATTGCAGTAATTGCGGCTGAAATTTTACTCATAAATTTACTTTATCGCTTTTGCACCAACTAAAAAGTGGTTGAAATTACAAAAAAATATCTTAAAAAAATGTTTATTTTACTAATTTAAAAACTATTATTGTAAATAATAAAAAAACTCTCACAAAAGTGAGAGTTTGGTATAGTTTTTTTTAGCAATTATGCAACTGCCTCTGTTTTATCTACTACAACTTGACCTCTGTAGTATAATTTTCCTTCGTGCCAGTAAGCTCTGTGGTATAAATGTGCCTCACCAGTAACTGGACATGTAGCGATTTGAGGTGTTGAAGCTTTATAATGCGTTCTTCTCTTATCTCTTCTTGTAGACGATTGTCTTCTTTTAGGATGTGCCATTTTTAATTAATTATTTATCCGTTAATAGTTTTTTTAATGCTGCCCATCGTGGGTCTATTTCTTGTTCTTGTTTTTCTGTTTGTTCTTTATGTTTAGGTGCTAATTTTTCTAATGTTTCGATAGATTTTGTTTCTAAAGTTCCATCTTTAACACCTGGATGAATTCGTTTTGCTGGTACCGACAACACTATAGATTCATATATATATTGTGATACATCTATTTGATATTCGCCGTGCGGCAATAATAACATTTCATCGTTTTCGTTATTAAACTCGTCTGCAAATTTTACAAGTAAGTTTAATTTTCCTTTAATTGGTAAATCGAAATCGATTCCTGAAACATCGCAAGGAACATTTACTATACCTTTATGCTTAAACACAAGCTCTAGCATAGTATTTTTTTTATCTAAACTTATACTTACCGCTACCGACGCGTTGTTAAACTCATCATATTCAAAACACTTAAAGAACGTATTATCTATCTGATAATCAAACTGATGTTTTCCTAATTTTAATCCAGAAAACTGAATTAAGAAACCTTTTAAATCTTTCATAACAACAGCTTACCTCATTATTTTGGCTTGCAAAGATACTATTTTTATTATAAAACAAAACTTGTTCTTGTTATTTTTTTAAAATTATTCTGCTGTAGCTTTTATTTTTAATGGATTGGCAGCCAATTCTTTATATTCTTGCCTATTTTTATACACATCTATAGCTAAAAAAACAGCCTCTCGAAAAGACGTGCAATTAGCTTCTCCTTTTCCAGCAATATCAAATGCTGTGCCATGGTCTGGCGATGTTCTTATGTGGTTTAATCCTGCCGTGTAATTAACACCATTTCCAAAAGAAATTGTTTTAAATGGAATTAAACCTTGGTCGTGATACATGGCTAAAATTGCATCAAATTTTTTATATTGGTTAGAGCCAAAAAAACCATCGGAAGCGTATGGACCAAACGCATAAGTACCTTCTTCTAGCATTTTAGCAAGCGTTGGTGCCACAATTTCTTGTTCTTCTTTTCCTATTACCCCGTTATCGCCGCTATGAGGATTTAAACCCAGCACTGCTATTTTAGGTTTTGGTATCTTAAAATCTTGTATTAATGTGTTTTTAATGGTTAAAATTTTATTTCGCAACAGTTCTGGAGTAACATTTTTAGCAGCTTCACTTACAGGGATATGATCTGTTAACAGGCCTACTCGTAAATTTTCGGAAATCATCAGCATAAGTGCATCGCCTTCTAGTTCTTTGTTTAAATACCCCGTATGCCCAGGAAAAGAAAATTCTTCTGACTGAACATTATATTTATTTATTGGCGCGGTAACCAATACGTTTATTTTTTGTTCTTTTAATGCTTCGGTAGCTTTTGTAAAAGACTTTATTGCATATTTACCAACCGCATCGTCTGGTTTGCCAAACTCTAAATTTACGCCTTCCTTCCAAATGTTTAGTACATTTAACTTACCTGGCACTATTTGGTTTAAATTATCAATACCTTGTATATTAATATTTATATCTAACACTTTTCGTATAAACGAAACCAATTTAGCATTTGCAAAAATAACTGGCGTACACAGTTCTAACATTCTTGAATCTTCGAATGTTTTAAGAATGACTTCTGCGCCTATTCCATTTAAATCGCCTATAGTTATTCCTACTATTATATTTTCTGATGTTTTAACCATTTTTGGTTGAATTATTTATGTAATTTTGAATCGCAAATTTAATAAAAACAAATTATGTTTACTGGAATAATTGAAACTTTAGGAACCGTTACCTTTTTAAAAAAGGAAAAAGACAATTTACATATTACTGTAGAAACTAGCATAACAAATGAGTTAAAAATTGACCAAAGCGTAGCTCATAACGGCATATGCTTGACGGTAATAGCAATAGATAACACCAATTACACGGTTACTGCAATACAAGAAACCATTAACAAAACAACAATTGGCAAGTGGAAAGTGGGTGATATAATTAATATTGAAAGAGCTATGAAAATAAACTCTCGCTTAGACGGCCATATTGTTCAAGGACATGTAGATCAAACCGCAACTTGTGTAAACATAGAGAATGCAAATGGCAGTTGGATTTTTACTTTTGAATACGACCCTAGCTTAAACAACATTACTATAGAAAAAGGTTCAATTACAGTAAATGGAACCAGTTTAACGGTTGTGAATTCTAAACATAACGAATTTAGTGTAGCAATAATTCCTTATACTTACGAAAACACAAATTTTAAAACATTTAAAATAGGAACAACTGTAAACTTAGAGTTTGATGTTGTAGGAAAATATGTAAGAAGAATTTACGAATTACAAAAAAATACCCGTTAAATAACTTGTTTTTTCTTTGTATTGTACTTATATAACACAAAAACTCCAAATAAAATAGCTACAAAAAACAGCATAAACAAGCCACCGTCAATAGGAGCACCTGGTGGCGGAGTTGGTGGTGGCGGAGTTGGTGGCGTTTGCACAGTTGGCAAAACTCCGTTTGGTTTTAAAAATGTTATTTGATAAATCAAATTGACTAAAGTTAATTTCATAAGCCACTTACCTTTTTATTAAAGTAAATTTATAAAAAATACTTTTATTGGGTACGAAAATATAAATATTTTTATTTAATGCAATGTTTAAATCTAAAAAAGTAGCTTATTATTAAAAAAATCTACAACAATTAAAAATTACATGATGTTTTTCTGACAATTTCATAACAAAAAAGCAAGTAATTTAAATTACTTGCTTTTTGTGGTCCCACCTGGGCTCGAACCAGGGACCACCTGATTATGAGTCAGGTGCTCTAACCAACTGAGCTATAGGACCAGTTTTGAGCTTGCAATATTACTACTATTTTTTTTTTGAAACAAATTTTTATTCTATTTCTTGACACAATTCTATTAAAACTCCGTTTGTGCTTTTAGGGTGTAAAAAGGCAACTAACTTATTATCAGCTCCTTTTTTAGGTTTTTCGTTTAAAACCACAAAACCTTCTTTTTGTAGTCTTTTAATTTCTGTTTCTATATCGATTACATCAAAAGCTATATGATGAATGCCTTCGCCTTTTTTTTCTATAAATTTTGCAATTGCACTATTTGCAGTTGTAGCTTCTAGAAGTTCTATTTTGTTTGGCCCGTTTTTAAAAAAAGAGGTTTTAACACCTTCGCTTTTTACTTCTTCTTCTTTGTAGGGTGGTTGTCCTAATAATTTTTCAAAAAGAAGATTAGATTCTTTTAAGCTTTTAACCGCTATACCAATGTGTTCTATCTTATTCATACTACAAAAGGTTTATGATTTGCAAACTAGCCCCGATGGTAGCAATTACCATGTAATGCGAACAGCGGGATAATGAACCGCAAAGGTAAAACAAAGTTTCGCTTTTAAAAAACTATTCTGCGTATGTTAATAATGTGTATTTTTGCAGTATGGAAACAAATAGACAAAAAAAAATAGGCCAATTGCTTCAGAACGATTTAGTGGATATTTTGCAAGGCGAAATTCGTAAAAATGCCATAAACAATCTTATTATTTCGGTGTCGAAAGTAAATGTTACTTCCGATTTATCGATTGCCAAGGTTTTTTTAAGTGTTTTTCCATCGGAAAAAGGAGCTGAAATTTTAGCGGCTATAAAATCGAACAGTCCACTTGTTAAGCACGAATTGGCGCAACGCGTAAAACATCAGTTACGAAAAGTACCCGATTTGGTTTTTTATATTGATGATAGTTTAGATTATATTGAAAAAATTGACTCGGCTTTAGCCGGAAACGAAAATCCTGTAGAAAACCCAGAACTTTTAGCACGTAGAAAAAAATCGTAATTTGAATTTCTCTTTTTACATAGCCAAACGATATGCTGTTAGTTTTAGCAAAACATCGGCTATTAATAGTATTACCATTATAGCATCGTTAGGTATTATTGCTGGCGCGGCGGCATTATTTATTGTGCTTTCGGTTTTTAGTGGTTTAAAAGATTTAAGTTTAAGTTTTGTTAAGGCAACCGATGCTGATTATAAAATTGAATCGAAACTAGGAAAATCGATTACTTTAACACCAGACCAAATTGATGCACTACATAATCTTGCTGATGTTACCAATTATAGCAAAGCGGTTGAAGAACGTGTTTTGTTTTTTTATAACGACAAAGAACAAGTTGCTTATATAAAAGGTGTAGATAGTTTGTTTACAAAAATTAGCAACATAAACAACCATTTATATGCTGGTAATTGGCTTAGTGCTGGCAGTAACGAAGTGGTTGTGGGTTCTGAAATAAGCCGAAAACTAGGTTTAGGCTTGTTTGATTTTGCGAATGTATTAAAAGCATATTCACCAAAAGCAGGAAAAGGTACAATTGAAAGTATTGATGATGCGTTTTTAATTACCACGCTTAATCCTGTTGGAATATACACTATTAGTGAAGATATTGATGCTAAATATGTGTATTGCGATTTAAGTTTAGCACAACAATTATTGCAGTACAAAGAAAACCAATACAGTAGCATTGAACTAAATGTAAAGCCAAATACTAATGAGAATGAGTTGCGAAAAAAATTGGGTTTAATTTTTAACGATACTGTTGTTGTAAAAAATAGAATACAGCAAAACGATTCGTTATACAAAATGCTAAATACTGAAAATATTGCGGTTTATTTAATTTTTACTTTGGTTATTATAATTGCCCTTTTTAATTTAATTGGCGCTATTATTATGATGATTATTGACAAAAAAGCAAACCTGCGAACTTTACATAGCCTTGGAACTCCTATAAATGCTATTAGAAAAGTATTTTTATATCAAGGATTATTGCTTACTTTTTTTGGCGGAATTGTGGGTTTATTTATTGGCATAGTACTTATTGCTTTGCAAGAACAGTATTCTTTTTTAATGATATCTGAAACACTGCCATATCCTGTAACATTTAAGTTAATTAATATTATTATTGTTTTTGTTACTATTCTTTTTTTAGGTTATTTGGCTTCGTTACTAGCAAGTGCACGTGTAAACAAAAATTTACTTAAACTTAATTAGCGGTATAGGTTTTTATTGGTATTTGTAATAGCTTTTTCATTTTTGTAATCTATCCAAGCTTGTCCTTTGCGTTTGCGCATAAAATTGTCGTAATGGCGCATTATAAAAACATTATAAAAAGCATTTGCTAGGTTGCTTAATTTTCTTGGAAAAGCACGTAAACTCATAGAAAAACCTGGTGTAGTATATTTCATATAGTGCCAGTATCCTTCTGGCATATATAACATTTCTCCGTGCTTTAAATTACAAACCAATCCTTGTGCTTTTTGTAGTGCTGGAAATTTTCGAAAATCGGGATTGTCAAAATCTATGTCTTCTCTGCTTATTAACGAATGTGGAACTTTGTATAAATATTTTGTTTGATTAGGTTCGAATAAAACACACTGTTTTTCGCCATGAAAATGAAAATGTAAAATATTAGAATAGTCGATATCGAAGTGCATAAAAACTTTCGAATTTTTTCCGCCAAAAAATAACATTGGTAATTGTTTAACTAAACGTAACCCTATTTTTGGCCACTTAAAATCGTGTTGAAGTTGTGGCACTTCTTTCATTAAATTGTATAAAAATATACGATAATTTGTAGAAGCTGTCGATTGTAGCAAATCGATATAATCTGCCATTTTCATAGTAGCGTGTGCTTCGTTAAAACTATCTTTATACGAAACAGGTCGATCGTCGTATAAAGGAACCGTTTTGTTTCCCGCAACTTCTTTAATATAATTAAGATGCCATTTGGTATAGGCAGGCCAGTCTTCGGTAAGTTTTTCGACCACTACTGGTTTTTGTTTTTTTACGTAATTGTTGTAAAAATCTTCTTTAGAAATAGTAGTAACTCTTTCTATTGGTTTTAAGTTTAACGCCATAATAACTTAAATAATTGATACAAATTTACAAAGAGTTCGTAAAACAAGTTATTTTGTTTTAAAAAAATCTAGCGAAAATTCTTTGTCTTTTTCAAGTTGGCATTGTAATGCTGTAATAGAAGAAAATTTTTGTTCGTTTCTAATTCGTTTAAGAAACTGTATCGTAATTTCTTTATTATAAATATCTTCGTTAAAATTAAATAAATGCGCTTCAATAGTAAACACGTCGTTAGGCACTGTTGGGTTGGTTCCAATGCTCATCATTCCGTTATATTCATTATTCTTAACTTTTGCTTTTATTACATAAACGCCATTTTTAGGAATAAGTTTGTGTTTTTCTTCTACATTAATGTTTGCAGTAGGAAAACTTAATGTTCGTCCTAGTTTTTTGCCGTGAACCACTTTTCCCGAAATAAAATAAGGATAGCCTAAGAAACAATTAGCCTCTGTAATATTTCCTTCTAAAAGCGCATTTCTTATTTTGGTTGAACTTACTGGCGTTTGGTTAATTTCTTCGGCAGAAATTTGTTGTACTTCAAAACCATATTCGTTGCCAAAATTTATTAAATCGTTAATATTAGCTGTTCTATTTCGACCAAATCTATGGTCGTAGCCAATAATAATTTTGCCAATGTTTAATTTTTGAACTAAAATATCTCTTACAAATTCTTCGGCAGATAATCGAGAAAATTCTAAATTGAACGGGTGAACTATTAAATTTTGAAGTCCTGTTTTTGCTAAAAGTTGTGCTTTTTCTTCAATAGTATTAAGTAATTTTATATCGTAATCTTTTTGCAAAACCATTCGCGGGTGCGGAAAAAAAGTTAGCAAAACACTTTCGTAATTAAGCTCTTTTGCTTGTTTTACAACCTTTTTTAATACTTCTTGATGTCCTAAATGCACACCATCGAAAGTGCCTATTGTAAGTACACTTTTTTTTGTTGCAGAATAGTCTAGTAGGTTTTTATAAATTTTCAAACGATATTTTTTTGCAAATGTAAAGATATTAAAAAAGGGAATCAAAAATTGATTCCCTTTTTATTGTTTATTTATAAAGATGATTATTTCTTGATGAATCTAAATGTTTTAGAACCTACTTCTGTTTGTAGTTTAATAAAATATACACCCGAATTTAAATCGGAAGTGTTAATTGTAAACTCATTTTGGCTAGCTCTGTTCGCTTTTACCGTTTGTCCTAAATTATTATATATTTCATAGGCAACAGTATCACCTAACCGTGTTGGCATAATAACATTTAATACGTCGGCTGTAGGGTTTGGATAAAGTGAAACTGCATCTAATGCAAAATTACTGTTGCTTAAAGCTGTATTTTCAAAAGAGAAAACCTGAGAGTATCCAAAGTTTCCTCCTCCGGTTCCTACTGTAATTGCACCACTATTTGTTTTTATAGTCCAACTACCTGCATCACCATTAGGAACACCTCCTGTTGTACTACCACTTAAACCATCTCCATACGAATCGTTTATGGTAAAAGTATAACAATCAACAGGTAAATTCCAAGTTTGATTAGTAACTAAGTTTTGAGTTCCCGCAGTTCCTAAATCTGTATAAGGCCCACCAGAATATAGAGTTACATTACTAGAGTTTTTAAGCGTCCAAGTAGTTTCAGTTCCCCAAGGGTCTCCAATTAAATCAAAAGTAAATACTGTATAAGGATGGTTAGGAATAGTGTTACTTCCTGTAGAACCAAACGTTTTAGAAGCTGTATTATTTGATGCTCGTTGATCTGCAGTACCGTTTACACTTGTTATAGAAGTATTTAAAGTACCATTTACACCTGTGTTTGGCAAAGTAATATAAGCAAATTTATTAGGTGCTAAACTACCACTATAGTTATAAGTGTAAGGTGTTCCTCCATCCATATTATAGCTTATAACAGCAGCTGTTAAAGTTGATGTACCTCTGTTATAAAGCGAAACAATTTTATTTGAACCTGCTGGATTAGGATTTGCACAAGTTGGCACAACATTTGAACAACTATTTTCAATAATTACCTCAGCATCATTTGCAAATAAAGCTATTGGTAAATCTTTTGTAGATGTTTTTAATGAACTTCTTCTAGGAGAATTATTCATTACGGTTAAAATTCTTGTTTTTTGATCGTTTGTAAAAATGTTCATACAAGTATCGTCTGTATAGTCCATATAATTTTCAATCATATCATTGCCTGGATAAGTTATTCCGGTACAACTATTTGTTCCTGTAGGACACCCAAAATTTGCAGCACCTGCTACAGGTGTATCGTTACAAAAATCGTCAACAGTACAACCACCATCTCCCCATATGTGTCGTAATCCTAAAAAGTGACCTACCTCGTGTGTCATTGTTCTTCCTTTATCAAAAGGAGGTTGAAAGTTTCCTGAAGCCAAACTAGAGCTACCAAAAAAACTATAGCCGGCTACCACACCATCTGTGTTTGCTGCACCACCATTTGTATTTAAACCACTTAACCCTGAATTACTAGGAAATTGCGCATAACCTAATAATGATCCATCAGAGAAATTAACCGACCACATGTTCATATATTGGGTAGGATCCCAAATAGTAGCAGGTTTTACGATTGCATCTACATCGTCTGTTGACCACGATGCTTCGCATAAATTTACACGGTTAATACCGTTAGTTGGGTTTCCGTTAGGATCAACTTTAGCCAAAACAAATTCAATTGTAGTATCGGCACCTACTGGGTTTGAATTAAAACCTGGTGTGCCCGCCATTCTTCTAAAATCTTGTGTCATAACCGTAATTTGAGACTGTACCTGCTCGTCGGTTATATTTTCATTAGCACCATAAGCATCGCCGTTATGAATAACGTGTACTACAACAGGAATATAAATAATTCCTCCAGATTGTGAACTTGTTGCTTGTTGTTGTTTGTACTCTTCAATAAGCGGTGCTAACCACTCTTCAAACTCTTGGTTATTTAACCGTTTAGAATCTATACTTTGAAGGTATTCTTCGTATTCTGTTGAAATACATCTAATGTGACCACTAGGAGTTACCGATTCTGGTCTAATTTCTTTTCCAAAAACTTTAGGTGAGGTTTTGGTTTGTGCATTTAAAAACAGAAAACTGCTTAAAACAAAACACAATAATGTAATTTTTTTCATATTTTTATACTCTTTATATTTGGTAGTGCAATTTAAGTAAAAAACTAGTATTTAAAAATTATATTTTATTTTAATATTTGTTTTTTGTGCTATTTATTTGCTTTTACAGTTAAATATTGTTTGTTCTACTTGCTTTTTTATAGTTATTCTCTCTTATTTTTGTAAGATTTATTGCCGTTTATTTGATTTTCAATATAGATTTTATAGCTTTTTAAACGTACAATCAAAAATATTTTAATATCTTCGTTTATTAAACAACAAATTAGTAATAAAAATGAAAAAAACTTTACTTTTAGTAATTCTAACTTTTTTTAGTTTGAATTTATTTTCTCAAAAAAGTATTTGGACTAAAGTTTCTAAAGAAAGAGTCGCCAGCCTTGAAAAAATGGATAGAGATGTATTTCCTTCTAAATATGCTTTATTTCAAATGAATTTTAACGAATTTAAGCAATTATTGTTAGCAGCTCCTATGGAAACAGAGGCTTCTTCAAATTTAATTGTTGATTTTCCAAGTGCTAATGGAACTTTGTCAAAATACAAAATTTTTGAAGCACCAATAATGGAAAAAGAACTTGCTGATAAATTTCCAGACATTAAATCGTACGTTGCAATAGGTATTGACAATCCTGCTTCTAGATTACGATTTAGCGTTACCTTATTTGGTTTACACGTAATGTCTTTGTCTGGTGGCGATACATTTTATATTGACACTTACACAAAAGATCTAAACAACTATATTGTTTACAACAGAAAAAACATTAGTTCTGTACGTACTTTTGCTTGTCATTTTGAAGATGACCCAGAGGAAATAGCACGAGTTAATAAACTTGTAGCAGAAAGCAAAGCCTTTGCTACAGATGGTAAATTTAGACAATATCGATTAGCAATGGCGTGTACTATAGAATATGCTGCTTATCATATAACTGCAGCTGGTTTAGGTACATTTGCAACCTTAGCCCAAAAGAAAGCAGCTGTACTCTCGGCTATGAATGTAACTATGACACGTGTTAATGGTATTTACGAAACAGACATGTCGTTACGTATGAATTTAGTTGGTAATAACGATGCTATTATTTTTGTAAATTCTGATAGTTTTGATAATGATAATGCAGGTACTTTAATTAATCAAAGTCAATCTGTAATTAATTCGACTATTGGTTCTTCAAATTACGATATAGGGCATACTGTTAGTACAGGTGGCGGTGGCTTAGCGGGTTTAGGTGTTGTTTGTAATAATTCGCAAAAAGCAAGAGGTATTACAGGTTCTCCTGCGCCAGTTGGCGACCCGTATGATGTTGATTATGTAGCCCATGAAATGGGACATCAATTTGGTGGACCTCATACTTTTAGTGGAACAGGCGGTTCTTGCACAGGTAATGGAAGTGCTGCAAACGCTGTTGAACCTGGTAGCGGAAGCACTATTATGGCGTATGCTGGAATTTGTACCAGCAATGTACAATCTAATTCAGACCCCTATTTTCATGCTGTAAGTATCGCAAGTATGAATGCCGTTATGATTGGTTCTGGTAATTGTGCGCCTCAAACAAACAACAACAATAATACGCCTATTATTTCGGCTCTTTCTAATTATACAATTCCAAAAGGAACTGCTTTTGCATTAACAGGAAACGCAACAGATGCTGACGCAGGTGCTTCGTTAACCTATTGTTGGGAACAAACAAATGCTGCTTCTGGAATAAATGAACCAACAGCCACACAAACTTCAGGCCCTAATTACAGATCGTTTAACCCTACACCAAATCCAACAAGGTATTTTCCTAAACTTTCAGATTTGTTTACGGGAAATTTAACAACGACAACTTGGGAAGTAACACCAACGGTTACAAGAACTTTAAATTTTGCTTTAACGGTTAGAGATAATCAAATGCCTACAGGCGGACAAACAGCAAGAGCTAATATGACTGTAACCATTGATGCTTCAAAAGGACCTTTATCTGTAACGTCGCAAAATACTGATGGTATTGTTTGGGCTCCAGGTAGTACAGAAACAATTACTTGGGCAGTTAACAATACTAATGCAAGTGTTGGAGGAACAAATGTAGATATTTTATATACTATTGATAATGGTGAAACTTGGAATGTTCTCTTAGCAAATACTCCTAATGATGGTTCTCAAGCTATTACAGTTCCTTCTATAACTGCACCTTACTGTAGAATTATGGTAAAAGCTTCTGAAAATATTTTCTTTAGTGTAAACACTAAAAATATTGCTATTGGAAACTATACTTACCAAACGCAAAACATTTGTGAAGATTATGAATTTAATTTGAATTATGCACTTACCGAAAGTTCCGATGGAAATTATCCTGGGATTGCATTACCTATAACTGATTCATATACAATTACAGATATAAAAACCTATGCTGATGTAACTCATCCAAACATTGGACAAGTAAATATATTATTTTGGTTTCCTTGGTCAACAGGTTTAAACACTGGTGTTTGGTATAATCAAACTGCTTGTACAAATGCAAATATGGATAAATGGTTTGATTTAGCAGGGGCAACACCTGATTGTTCAACTGTTGGTGGCAGTCCTTTCTTGCCATATTCAACAGGTAATTTTACGGGAGCAATTGGTCAGAATAGTGCTGGTGATTGGAGAATATACACTAAAGATGTTGTTGTTGATGGTTCTGGTGGCGTTTTAAATACATTCACAATTCAATTATGTCGTTCAGAAGTTGTGCCAGTATTAACTAGCGAAACTTTCGAAACAAATGACTTTGTAATTTATCCTAATCCTAATAATGGCGTGTTTAATATTAAATTAACAGCTAATACAAATGATGTTTCTATAAACGTACACGATTTAAGAGGCCGATTAATTTTATCTAAAAATTTAAAAGCTTCGGGCTTAGTTAGTGAACAAATTAGCTTAGCCGATGCACAAACTGGAATTTATTTAGTAACCATTGAAGATGGTTCTAGAAAAATTACTAAAAAAGTTGTTGTAGAGTAATTTTTACTATTTTACATAAAAAAGGGGTTTCCAATTGGAAACCCCTTTTTTTATGTTTATGATTAATTATAAATTATAGTATTGATAGCTTGAGAAGAAACTTCGGGTACTTTAAAATTTAACGTAAATTCTAAATTTTCATTAGTATAATTATATTGTAAATTCCCATTATTAACATTGTAATAGCCCGCTTCGCTGCGACAAAAACAATGCTTACCGAAAAACATTTTGACTTGTTTTAATTCTGTATTTATTAAATTTGCTGTAGCTTTTTTATTGTCTATTTCAAATACTACTTCCTCGCGGTATGAAGCGTCTTGCAAATCTTCTGGCATTCTTCTAGAATATTCAAAATAGACGACAGATGTTGTGGTTGCATCGACCAATTCATAATACATTTTACCAATACCGTCTTTTTTTATTAGTAAACTTTTATTTTTATAAACTTCAATTTTACAATCGCCGTCGTCTGGGCATTTTTGTAGTTTTTTAACGGTCATTTCTTTGCTTTGTGAGTTCACATTTGATGTATCTTCTATGGTTTTACACGAAAAAACTGAAAAAAGAATAACTATTGGTAATAATGTTTTCATAATAACTTGTTTATTGGTTAGTTTTAAAATGCAATAAGCGTACCGAAAATAATTATTTTTGTTTAGGTAACTATTTACCATTAAAGGCATTCATAGTATTGTTTAAACCTGCCAATACAAAAGATTTTATTGCTTCTACTGAAACTGATAATCGTTCTTTTAGTTTTTCTTTTTCTTCTTCGGTCCATTCGCCAAGCACATAATCTACTTGTCGTCCTTTCTTAAAATCGTCGCTTATACCGAAACGAAATCGCGGATATTCGGTTGTGTTAAGTAATTGTTGAACACTTTTTAAACCGTTATGGCCGCCATCGCTTCCTTTTGCTTTTATGCGAATTGTGCCAAAGGATAAATTTAAATCGTCAGTAATAACAAGAATGTTTTCTTTTTCGATGTTTTCTTTTTCCATCCAGTATTTAACTGCTTTACCGCTTAAATTCATATAGGTATTTGGTTTTAACAAAAAAACGGTGCGTCCTTTTATTTTTAGTTCGGCAATATCGCCAAGTTTTGCCGTTTTAAATTCGGTGTTTTCTTGGTTAGCTAAAAAATTTACTATTTTAAAACCAATGTTATGGCGTGTGTTTACATATTCGCTTCCAATGTTGCCAAGTCCTACTATTAAAAATTTTTTCACAGGTGTTTTAGGTTTTGATTTAAAGATATGTGTTAACCATTTCATGGTACAAATGTATCTAAAAATGATGACATTTCGGTTTTTAACCCTGATTGAAGCGAGCTACCGTGTAGCGCGAAAAGCAGGAAAATGGTTTGCAAATAAGCCATTCGATTTGTTTTGTACATAAAAAAAGCACCCCGAAAGGTGCTTTATGAAAAGTTTTTTTGCAAAAATTATTTTTTCTTTGCTGCTCCTTTTTCTGCTTTTGCTGCTTCTTGCGCTGCTTTCATTGCGGCACGAGAAATTCTTACTTGGCAAACTACAGTGTTATCTGGGTGCATTAACTTAAAATTATTTGTAGCAATTTTTGTTACATATAATTTATTACCCATTTGAAGCGGTGTAATGTCTGCCTCTACAAAATCTGGCAAATCTTTTGGTAATGCTTTTACCTTTAAACGACGTTGGTTTAAACGCAATACACCACCTGCCATAACACCTGGCGATTTTCCTACAACTTTTACAGGAACTTCCATAATAACTTCTTTATCGCCACTTAATTGATAAAAATCGATATGTAAAATTTTATCTGAAACAGGGTGAAATTGAATGTCTTGTAAAATACAAGCTACTTTTTCGCCTCCTTCTAGTTCTACTTCAACAGTATGCGCATTTGGAGTATATACCAAGTTTTTAAATGCTCTTTCATCTGCTGAAAAATGTACTGGTTGTTTTCCTCCGTAAATAACGCAAGGAACGAATCCAGCATCGCGAACGGCTTTTGTTGCTTTTTTGCCAACGCTTTCTCTTTTTTGTCCTTTAACTGTAATTGACTTCATTGTCTAAAATATATAATTAATAAATAAAAATTTACATTAAAAATTTTCCGCTTATGGAATTGTTGTTTTGTACCATGTGCATTACTTCTGCAAAAAGATTAGCGCACGTAACTACTTTTATTTTATTTGATTCTTTCTTTAACGGAATAGAATCGGTAACGATTAATTCTACTAATTGCGAGTTTTCTATTTTTTCATACGCATTTCCCGATAAAATAGGATGTGTACAAATAGCTCTAACACTTAATGCTCCTTTTTCCATCATTACATCGGCAGCTTTTGTTAATGTTCCACCAGTGTCAATCATATCATCTACAAGCACTACGTGTCTTCCTGTTACATCGCCTATTAGTTCCATTTTATCTATAACATTTGCTTTTTTGCGTTGCTTGTAACAAATAACCACATCGGATTCTAAAAATTTAGAATACGCATAAGCTCTTTTAGAACCTCCCATATCTGGCGATGCTATGGTTAAATTTTCTAGATTTAAACTTTTTACATACGGCAGAAAAATGGTAGAAGCGAAAAGGTGATCAACTGGTTTTTCGAAAAATCCTTGAATTTGGTCTGCATGTAAATCCATGGTCATTATTCTTGTTGCGCCTGCTGTTTCTAGCAATTTGGCTACTAATTTTGCTCCTATGGGTACACGAGGTTTGTCTTTTCGATCTTGCCTTGCCCAGCCAAAATAAGGAATAACTGCTGTAATGTGCCGAGCAGAAGCTCTTTTTGCAGCATCAATCATTAACAGTAGTTCCATTAAATTATCGGAAGAAGGAAACGTAGAGCAAACTAAAAACACTCGCAATCCGCGTATTGATTCTTCGAATGAGGGTTGAAACTCGCCATCACTATATTTTGAGAACGTAATTTTACCTAGTGGAACGCCATAGCTTTCGGCTATTTTTTCCGCTAAATATACACTGCTTGAACATGCAAAAATTTTTGCTTCTTGTTCGTGTTGTGACATATTAATTTATTGTTTAGTAGTTAGTTAGTGTTGTGTTGCTGTAAATGAGGTGCAAATTTAGAAATAAAATTTAACTCTGAAAGCAATTTTTAAACTATTTTGCTTTCGTTTTTATAAAAAATATATACATTTGCACTTACAAAATTCTTGCCGCGGTGGCGGAATTGGTAGACGCGCACGACTCAAACTCGTGTTCTTCGGAGTGTGGGTTCGATTCCCACCCGCGGTACTTAAAAAACCTCTAATATGTTGTTAGTCAATAAGTTAGGGGTTTTATTTTTAAATTTTTGCCGATTTTTTGCCGAAAAAATTATAATAAATTAGACTTTTTAAATTTCATATTGATAACTTCAATTTTCAACTTAAAATTCTCTCTCTTTAATTTAATTATTTTTTCTTCAAGTATCTCATTCTCTATTTTTATTTTTTCTATTGAAAATTTTTTCTCTGATTTCATAAGTGATTTTTTAAACTGTTTAAAACTATCTTATTTTTTAGAAATTAAAAAATAAAAAGAATAGTTTTTGATTTGGTTTTTGTAATTTTGTTATTCAAAAGTGGCTTACGCACTTCGTCTTGTAGGTTTGGTTTTTGTCCGCCTATCGTGCTACAGCCGCTTTTTTCATTTTCTATTTTTCCAACTTCAATGTTTTTCAGCTTTGTTTTTCTATCGTTGTAAATTGCTAGAGAAATACGAACGTGCCTTTTTACGCCATCAATTACAAGTTTAGATTTAAAATTAAAATACCCTATAATTTCTTTTGGGTCAGTTTCTTTTCTATCGCCAAAATTATTATAAGTAGAATTTTCAATAATCTGTTTTAATTTTGAAATAACCGCGGCTTTTTCAGAATACATAGCTTCGCCATAAGCAATTTTACGCCCAGAGCTTTTTTCAAATTCCACTTTTTTTAACTCTGTTTTTCTATTTGTTTATGATGTAACAAAGTTGCAACACGAAAGATTTTAGACAGAAAAAATAAAAAGTTTAAAAATTTGAATTTATCTTACCTTTCTACCCAAACCCAGTAAAATAAGTACTTAACAAAAATTTTTCTATCTTACCCAAGTTACCCATCTTACCCGATTTTGTGAGGGTAGAATAAGGTAAGATAGGGTAAGATAAATAATTAATAAGTTACCCTTTAATAAACTAATAAAATCAGCACAAAAGACCGTTTTGGGTAAGATAGGTAATTATTTTATATAATTGGTTTCTTTTTTACCCAATAGCCATAAAGCCCATTATTTTTTACTCTTTTATGTCCGGAGGATTTCAAAGCTTTTCCCATAGCGATATGATTTAGACTAATTCCTGAAGAAATGTGGAGTTTTATATAATTTAAAACGTCCGAAGAGTTTAAAAATTCCGATTCTTCTATTTTTGTTGCAACTTCAAAAAACTTATTCAAGAAATCTTTTTCTGGTGTTGTTATTTGAAATTTATCATTTCTCTCTTCATTCTTTTTAATGTCTTCAAAATTCATAGTTTCATCAAACGTTTTATCTTTAGATAAACAATAAGCTTGAGACCAGAGATTATCAATATTAAAATCTAATTTATAACTCCAGTCAATTTTTTTTACAACAAAGCAAAGCCATCGAACAGACCCTGTTTCGTCTTGCAAAAAAGTACTCATATTAGTTGAGCCTATAAAACTTGCAACTCGTGGTATTATTGAATTTTTTCTATCGTATGGTAATCTTTCGTTAATCTTATCTTTACTAAAGTAAGATTTCAACTGATTTATTTCTTTTCTGGATAAAACGGCTAATTCATCAAGATTAATTAAAAAATTTTTACAAAGTAAAATTCTCGAATCTTTATCATTCCCTATATCTTCAGCAAGGTAATTATCGAGTTCTTTAGGACAAAGAAATCTACACCAAGAGCTTTTACCTATATTTTGTCCATCTCCCTCATCTGTCAAAACAAATGCTTGTTTATTAAAATAGTCTTCAATTATTGAACACTTGACAACACGAACACACCATTTTTTAAAATGGTATTGCAATTGCTCTCGATCTTCCTTTTCATCTAAAATAAGATACTCTGTAAATTTGGTAATATAATCAGTTTCTTTATCCCATTCTTTAAGGTTTTGAAAATAGCTTAATATTGGGTTAAACTTTTCTATTATATTACTTTTTAATATTGCAATTAATTGAATTTAAAGGTACTTTTATGCTTTTCTTTTGTAATTCTAACCATAAAATTTTCGTTGCAAGGTTGCCAATCATTTTTGTTTTTTTCTGTTATTTCAACTTCTAAAGATATTGTGTTAAATCTTAAATCATAATTTTCATCTAAATAGTCTTCAACAATATGAAAAATAGTTGTAGTTTCTTTTTCTTCGTGTTTTGCGGTTTCTACAATAATATTTTTATTTGTTTTCTGCTTAAAAAACTCGACAATCATTTTACCTTTTCAAAACATAAAATCCGCAATATCATTTATGTTTTCGGGTAGTTACAACTATTTTATTTGAGGGTATTGTTCAATTATTCTTTTTACTGCACTTAAACCAGCGTTATCGTTATCTGTTAGCAAATAAATAGTTCGCTACAATGTTTGTTGCAACGTTTCTATAGTTCTTTCTTTAAATGTTGATTCTCGCTTCTAAAAGAAACTGCACTAAACCCGTTTGCATTTAAAACCAAAGCATCTTTTTTCCTGCACAAATAATAATATTTTCAACCTTTTTATTTAATTGTTGCAACCCAAAAATATCATCTTGAATTAACCCGTTTTGTCCAAATTTATTTCTTTCTTTCTGTTTTGGAATATAAATCTCATTCCGTCCATTTACCTCATAACAAAAAAGCAATTTCATTTACTTTAAAGTTAAATATGCAATCTTTATTTTTTCGCTCACTAAAAAAGGAATATGATTGGCTGGCTGAAACCTTATATTTTTTTAAAGTTTCAATAGTTACACCATATTTTCCCAAAAAGCAAATGTCTTTTTCTTCAAATTTATTTTTTTAATGCTGTTAAATTTGAATTGTTGTGGTTCTATTGTACTTGTTGTTGCAATTTGTTTTGAACCTTTCTTTACTACGCTTTTATTAGGTTTTACAAGGGTTTTACTTGTTTCAACGCCTAATTGCAACCATAAATTGTTTTCTGTTGCAACAAATTTCAAAAGTTCTTATTAAATCTTTTTACAGTCTAAACTGTTAAGTTCTGCAACAAGTTGAAAGCAATCTCCACTTTTTTCGGAACTATAACATTTGAAACTACCGTTTTTAAAAACTTGGAATGAGGGATTTTTATCTTCAGTAAAAGGACTTGATATGTTACTTTTAGGTAAATCATTTAATTTCAATGCTTTTAAAGTTATTTCAATAGGCGAAATATAATTTAAAGTGTATCTTTGTTTAAGTTACTCTTTATCATAATAGTAGAAAATTATAGCCAATTGCAACGGTCATTGCAATTGGTTTCAGTGATTTATTAAAATTATTCATTTTTTTTAAGGCTTGTAGAACCTCGCCTTTTTTGTATCTAACCTTATAACCTATCCTGTAAGCAGGAATGATGTCTTTTTTAGTCCAATCCCATAAGGTTACTAAACTAACAGAGAGAAGTTTTGCAGTTTCTTCCCTACTTAATAATTTATCTTTGTCATTTTGTTGCAACTCTTTTGCAACTTTTTGAAAGCTTCATTTATTCCTTTTAGAATTTCGTTTTTAAATTCTTGTGCTGAAGTACGTTTTCGATTTGAAAGAATTTGTTTTGTCATAACTATTCGTTTTTTGAATTGATATGACAAACTTAAGGTGGGTTAATCTGCTATAATATTTTAGGGTATCCTAAAACCTACCCTAAAATGTTTTTATATAATTCGTCTATGTAATCGTTATCTGCTTTTGTTTTTTCTTTTTTTCTTTTTTTTCCAGCTGATCTATCAAGTTCTAAATAATTGTTTTTAATAGTATCTTTATGAACGTCTATCAGATAAGTTAGTATTTCTCCTTTTTTTGTTGATGAATAATTTTTCCATTTTTCATCATACAATATTTTTCAAGTAACAGAATTTTTTTAGAGGTATCAAGATTTTTATTTTTTTTTGTTTTATCTTTTAATGGTGGATTTTTATAAAGTAAAAAGCCTTAATATCCTTGTTGTCGAAATCTTCTATAACATTTTTGTTTTTTAAAATGCTCTCTATAAATTCAATTTCCAAATCTTATAGGGTAATACTTTCTTGAAAAAGTAACAAACTCATCTATATCTTCTATATTTAAGTCGTTTATTTCTTTACCCGAAATAAAGTCTTTAAATAGTTCTTTTTTAACTTATATATCATTTCAGATAGAAAAATCTACCCAGTTATGAAGTTGTGAACCTACTGCTTTATTCATAAACAGCAAACTGTATTCACATTCTGAATTATCTAATTTTTTCCACAATTTCTTATATCTTCCTTTTAAAAAGTTTCTTTATCTTCTTTAGAAGTAAATTTACTCAATTTAAACAAAAGGGTATTTAGCCCAAATAGCTGAAAATCTTCTTTAAATTCGCTTTCAATTACCCAATTCACTTCTTCTGCAATTTGTTTACAAATTTCAAAATCATCATCACTTAAAGTCCTTTCTTTGCTATGGTAAAACTCTCTAAATTGTCTTGAATAAAATGAGTTTTAAAATTCTTTATTTGTCAACTTATTATCCATACTATGATTTATTTTTCCAATAATCACTGATTTTCTTTATATGTTCATCGTTACTAGCCTTAACGTAGTTTATAAATGTCTTTTCCGACGTGTGTCCTGTTGCTTTACGGATAATTGCAACATCTATTCCAGCTAAATATAAATTTGTTGCAAAAGAACGCCTACAAGTATGGGAAGTAACTAATTCCCATTTTTCAAAATAACCCTCAGCTTTTGTTTTACTTTCTTCATCACGTTTTGAACCGAATACTTTTTCTTTCAAACCAACTTCTTTTGTAACTTCTTTTATGTATTTATTAAACTTTTGGTCTGATATTTTTCTTGGAAAATCTCCATTTCTTTTTTTTAATGTTTCACTAAAAAGGGTGAATGGGTATTGTTAAGTTTTGATTGGTTTTTGTTGTTGTAATGTTTATTACATTTCCAAGAATATTGTCTTTAGTAATCTTTAAAAAATCAGAAACCCTTAACCCAGTAACTAAACCAATTACGAATAAATCTCTAGTATTGTCTAATTTTTCGCTGCAACTAAAATCATACTCAAAAATTTGTTTGATTTCATTTTCATTTAAGTAAATATCAAAAGTTTCATTTTTAGGAATTGAAAACTCCTGATGCTTATATTTTGGATTGATTTGATAACCGTCTAAATTCAATATTTCGACAAAGTGTTTTTATTCTATTAATTAAAGAACCTATTGAATTATTATTTAGACCATATTTTTCACGGCAGAAAAAAATAAAATCTCTATGAAAATTCAAATCAATATCTTCAAAACGATATTTTGTATTTTGACTTTCCTCAAAATCTTTCAATTTCGTGAGTGTAGAAGTATAATTTTTTATTGTATTTGCAGTAATTGGCTTTCCATTATTAAGTCTTTTATGAGCTGTTGCAACAAATCTCTCAACCCAATCAATAAAATACGCCTTATAGAGTTCGTCGTCTGAAACTCGACCAAAAAAAGATTCGACTTTTACTTTTAACCAATCCTTTGAAATGAAAGCTTTATTGTTATAGTCAAAATTGTAACTATCGTAAATAAATCGTTCTAAATCGTCAAGTTTTTTATTTAACTCATCAGTATTTAAAGAATTTACTCGTACTTTTATTCTTTGTTTTGATTCCGACCAGTCCGATATAAGTGTACTTATTCCTGTTCGTGTTTCTGGTCTAGTCGCTTACTATCCCAAAAACGAACATAAATGCTGCAATACTTTTTTTACCCTTAACAATAAAATATTTCAAGTTCATTTCTTGCCGAAATTTTGCCGAAATATACTTAATTAATTTTAATTAGGCTTAATTTCAGTTAATAAAAAAGTTTGTCTTAAAATTTGTTAGGCATTAAAAACAAAGAGTTGCAACAATTTTAAGTAATTCAGAAAATAACTGATTAAGAACTGTTAATTCCCACCCGCGGTACAAATAAAAAGGAAGTTCGTTTGAACTTCCTTTTTTGCTTATGATGATTGACTCATTTCTACAAAATATTTATAAAACAGTGGTATTGTTTCGATTCCTTTTTAAATAATTAAAAATTCCAAAGTGTTCATTTGGCGAATGAATAACGTCGCTATCTAAGCCAAAACCCATTAATATTGTTTTGCTTTTAATTCTTTTCAAATAGTGCTACAATAGGAATGCTTCCGCCTGAACGTACAGGAATTGCAGGCACACCAAAAGTTTCGGTATAAGCTTTATTTGCTGCTTTGTAACCAATACTATCAATAGGAGTTACATACCCTTGGCCGCCGTGGTGAGGCGTAACTTTTACTTTTACAGCTTTTGGAGCAATACTTTCGAAATGTTTGGCAAATAGTGTTGTAATTTCTTCCCAATCTTGATTAGGCATAAACGCGTGAAATTTTTGCATAGGCTTTGGCAATGCTTGTTTTTGCGCCTTCGCACGTATAGCCGCCCCAAATTCCGTTTACATCTAATGTGGGACGAATAGAATTCCGTTCATTTGTTACATAACCTTTTTCCCCATAAACATCGTTAATATCTAATGCTTTTTTATAGTTTTCTAATGAAAATGGTGCTGCCATTTCGGTTCTTTCACTCAGTAGATAATTCTTCTTTATCGTAAAACCCTGGAATGGTTATGTGGTTATTTTTGTCGATGACAATCATTTTTGCCAAAATATTAATAGAAGTTGGCTACCGCGCCACCGTACAAGCCCGAATGCAAATCGCGGTTTGGTCCTGTTACTTCTACCTCAACATAACTTAAGCCTCGCAAACCTGTTGTTATAGATGGTTGTTGGTTCGAAATCATTCCTGTATCGGAAATTAATATTACATCGTTCGCTAATTTTTCTTGATTTCGTTCTACAAACCAGCTTAAACTTTTTGAACCTACTTCTTCCTCGCCTTCAATCATAAATTTTACATTACAAGGCAAGTTGTTGTTTTTTATCATGTATTCGAAGGCTTTAACGTGCATATACATTTGTCCTTTATCGTCGCAAGCGCCACGGGCAAAAATGGCTCCTTCAGGGTGAATTTCTGTTGTTTTAATTACGGGTTCAAATGGTGGCGATGTCCATAAATCCATAGGGTCTGGTGGTTGCACATCGTAATGCCCATATACTAGAACGGTTGGTAAATTTGTATCGATAATTTTTTCGGCATACACAATTGGATAACCTGGTGTTTCGCACAATTCTGCAAGATCTACGCCTGCTTTTTCTAAACTTTCTTTTACGGCTTCTGCTGTTGAAACAACATCGTGAGCATAAGCACTATCGGCGCTAACTGATGGTATTTTTAATAATTCTATTAATTCTTGTATAAAACGTTCTTTATTTTGTTGAACGTATTGCTTTATATTCTCCATTTTATAATTTTAGATATATTCAAAATTACAAAAAAATATAGCTTATAAAAGTAAAAAACCAATCTATTTCAGATTGGTTTTTTAAAAGTATTTAATTCTTTATTTAAAAAATTACTTTTTGTGTAACTGATTTTCCGTTTGTTAAATGAATGGTAACCAGCAAAACTTGGTTTTGTTTTTGAATTTTTTCTATAGGTAAAAACAATGTATTTTGTTGCTCTTTTTTATAGAGTATTTGCCCTAAAGTATTGTAAATTTCTACTTTTTCTATAGTTTCTTTAGTTGAATGAATAGTTAATGTATCACCATTAGAAATATAAACATTACTGTTTGAAGCAACAGCCGATTCGGCACTTAAAACTGTGTTTTTATATACTAATACAAATCTATTACCATTATAGCCTTGTGTAGCGGTAAAAGTATATGGAACTTCTCGCAAATCGTGATATATAGCTAATTCTGCGTCGTAAAGAAAAATATCTTGATTTGTTTCTAAAAATAATCCATCAATTTTATTAATACCTATACTATACACTCCATTTGTTGGAACTAAAATACCTAATGGCACTTGATCATTATCATTAAAAGGTAATGCTCGACCTTGAATTAGGTATTTTTCATTTTCAATTAAACTATAGATATTAAAAGTGTTCTGTGCATAAGGAATTGCATCAAACATATTGTCGTAACCATTTGTTGCCCCTGTTGCGTATCCAATTAAAGTGGTAACCGAATTGTTGTTTTCTCCATTAATTAAATCTAACCAAATTCTATGTTTTTCAGGTTCTTCATTTGATAGATTTGCCTTAGAACTTGTACTTCTATAAAACTGTGAGTTGTCATAAGTAGCACCTCTTGTTCTCATACTATTATTAAAAACAACATAATTAGTATTATCTGCAACAGCTGCACCATCGACCATACTTACAAAAAACCCTTGACCCGCTGGAATATAATCGCCATAACCATCTGGATTACTTCCTAAGCCGTTTACCGAAATATAAGAATTTACGTCATAATTTAAAACGAAATCTTGATAAAAAGGATCAGGATTAGAAGCGCTTAACGGCGCATTATGTCTCCAAATATAAACCGATCCTTTTATACCTGTACTGGCATTATTATTTGCTGTTAAAAATGTTGCTAAAGAAATTGCAGATGGATATGGATTACCCAATAAGTTCCAATTATCATCATCTGTATTTGTGTTCATATCGCTTCCTCTTCTAATAGCTATTGATGCGACACCATTTCTTGCAACACCTGTAAAACTTCTACTTAAAATATTGCGCATTATATAACCTTTTGCTTTAATCATTGGTGTATTTAATGCTGGCAACCAATATCCTTCGGTTCCATTAGCATTTGTTGCAACTGGATCCCAGTGATAAATGTATCCTGAACTTGGAGTATTTACCCCTTCAACTGGCGATGACCAATAAACATAATCATAAGAATTTCCTGTAGTAGTTCTGTTGTAAGTAATATTTCCAGTATTAACACCTGAATCATCAAGTTGAATTAACGATCCGTCATCTTCAATAGTGAAAGTTGCGCCTGTTGTGGTTACATTTTTTGTTACTTCAATAAAATCATTACTATTTACTATAACTGTTTTTCCTGAATTAACAACTAAATTTCCTTTAGCAATTAAATTATTTGAAATACCAGTAGTAAAATCATTATTTAAAACTACATTATAAAACTCTTCGGTACCTTGAGGTGTAACGTTGCTAATAACCTGATCGGTTGAGCCATCGAAATGAACCGTTCCGTTTCCTTCTTCAAAAGCGGCTTGCCCCATGTTATTGGTCCAGTTACCATATAAATGTATGGTTCCGTCGGTTGTTGCAGAATTAGAATCGTCCATATCTAATGCACCTGCAGGACTGTCAATTAATAAGTTTCCGTGAACTTCTAAAATATTATTTACGTTGCCTACAATTTCAACTTTTTCACCTGTAATGGTTAGGTTTTTAGCTTTAGCTAAATTATTGTAATACGAAGCAAATGGAGCTGTTATATCAATTTTGGCTTGGTTATTAGTTGTATTGTCATTTACTAAAACATCAACTGTTTCATCTGGTACTACAAGCGTATCCCAATTTGAACAATTAAACCAATTGGTATCGGTTTTTCCTGTCCACAACCCCTCTTGTTCTGTACCTGTAACTATAGTCATTGTAGGGCAAGTTGTACTTCCCACATAATCATATCCATTGGCATAATAATCTGTATAACTCGTATAATAATCCCAATTTGAAGGGTTGTTTATTAAAGCAATCCAATCTAATCTCGTTCTATTGATTGTTGAAAAATCAGGATCTACTGGGTCGTTAAATTTTACTTGTGAATAACCTGTTTCTGGATTTTCTACATTTGTTGTATAACATTCTCTTTTTGGAAAAACTGTTGACCCTTTTGTACTTGCATAACCAGGAGCTGTTTTCCAATCAATATCAGTCCATCCATACAAAACATTTCCATCATAAGAAATATCATGAGATCCCGAAGGGTTTGTCCATGTTCCACCTTGAGTAATCCAAACTTGATCGTCTTTATTTAAGTCAAAAAACGATGATAATACAGAGCCTTTATTCCAATTGTTGTCTATAGCACCACATGTATAAACTGTAAAATGAGAACCATTGTTAGCCCCACCGTTTTGTGTATGAATGGTTATAATTGTTCCTTTAGGTAATGTTGTAGTCGTTCTTTCAAGTGAAATAATACCTTCGGTATCGCCCCACAAACCAGCAGAAACTCTTTCATACCCATTATCTGTTAAGTATATTACTGTTCCTGGCAATAGGTCTTGAAAACAAACGAAAGAAATTTCGTCTGCTGATCCAGATGATTCTGCTGCTGTATTAACAGCTAAAATAGCCAAGTCTCCAGGTTGAAGTGTGGTAACATTTGCAATATCAAATGAACTACTACTTACACCTGTTAATCCTGTTGAAGAAGCGGTTAAGGTAAAACCAGTTCCTGTGGTGGTGTGAAGTATTCCCGAAAAAGTTGCTTCGCCATTAACAGCCGTTACCGAAACTGGATCTCCGATCATAGTTCCTGTACTAGTAATACTAACTGTTCCTGTAAAGCTTGTAGCTACATTACCACAATTATCGGTAGCTGCAACAACAACATTGCCCATAGCTGCATTAACACCTGTTGTTGATGGTTGCGTTGTAAAGGTTAACTCTGTTGCAGTAACTGCGATAGCATTTTCACCGTTGGTTGATGCTTGTGCCGAAAAACTAGATTTTTGCGAACCTGCTGCTGCAAATGTTGTATTAGCGTTTGACAATGAAAATACAAAATCTTCTCCATCAAAAGCATCGGCTCCTAACGGACATTTTAAAGATAAACGCAACGAAAGCGTTTTGTTTGTATTATCGGCAACCGAAATAGTTAAACCTGTAAATTGAATTTGATTAGCCGTAACTGTTCCTGATGCAATAAAAGTACTTCCATCGAACAGTGCTATCGTTTCAATTGCATCAGACCAAGTTCCTACTTGATTTCCAGAACCTTGTGCTAATGTAAAGTCGGTTAAAATAGTGGGTAAGTTATCGGCATCAGCAGTTCCGCCACCATCGCGAACGGTAAATTGCCATACTTGCACACCTGTTGTAGACGTCAACGGTGCTGCATTGTTTACTGTACTCGAAATTGTACTACTTTCAGATGCTGTAACTGCAACAATATCGGAATTAGAAGACGCTGTAACATTACCACTACAAGTAACAGTTTTTGAAGTAGCTCCGCTACTTGATGCAGTTATATCTTCATTATTGTAATTTCCTACAGACAATCCCGCTTTTAAGCGTACATAAATAGTTGTATTAGCAACACTTCCACTAGAAGGGGTTAGCGATAAACTACTAGCATAGCCACTACCCGATGTTAATGAAATTTCGTAGTTTGTAGGTGCTGCTAAAGCAAGGTTTGCTGTTAGGTTTGAACCGCTAACCGTAAACGATTGTGAAGCAGAAGAGCCACTACCTACTACATAGGTAAAACCATTTAGTAAAGTTGGGGTAACGGTAATTGTGGGTCCAACTGGTGCTGCTGTTGTAATTACTACTTCATCAATATAAACTGTAGCCCCTGTTCTATAAAATTGAACTTTATCAACATTAGGATCATTTACTGTAAAAGTTTGAGCAGCATTAGTTGTACCAAATGAAATTGGTGAACCCGTAGGTTGTGTCCAGGTTGCACCATTATCAGTAGATATTCTCACTTGAAGTCCTCCAGAAGCTGTACTAGCTTGAACATTAAATGATATAGTGCCAACACCACCAGTTAATGTTGGAGTTGTAATTTGTGCTCCTGTTTGACTTCTTAGTTGTAAAGAATAAGAGCCAGCAGTTGCACCTGTCGTTCCTCTAATAACTTGATTAGCAGAACCAGTCCATGTGCCCGAAGACAATGTGTAAGAGGTTGTAGAACCATAAGAAGTGGGTAATCCACTTTCGAAACTTTCGGAAATCTGCCCCCAAGAGAAAAAAGAGCACAAAAAAGTTATTATTACTAATCGTAAATTCATTTTATAGTTTTTTTATAGTTTTGTCTAAATTTTAAAAAATCGGGAACAAATTTATTCAAAAATAATTGTGATTCACTGTTTTAGAATAATTTTTACATTAAAATTACGTTAAGTTTTAAAAAAACAAGTTTATAAAGTGACTATTATTCAAGAAATTATTAACAAAATGGAGGGTTATTGTGCTTACCAAGAACGTTGTTACAAAGAAGTGGAAGCTAAATTATATAGTTTTAAGGTGTTACCAGAGGAAAAAGAAACAATAATAACCCATTTAATCGAAAATAATTTTATAAATGAAGAACGTTTTGCTAAAAGTTTTGCACGTGGAAAACACCATTATAAGCTTTGGGGCAAAACAAGAATTAAAAACGAATTAAAATTTAGAGGTATTTCTGTAAGAAATATTCAAGCCGGTTTAGATGAAATTACCAACGAAATTTACCTTGAAAATTTTAACACACTTGCCGAAAAAAAGTGGCACAACATAAACGAAAAAAATAACTTAAAAAAGAAAAAGAAGTTTGTCGATTTTTTAACTCGAAAAGGTTACGAATCGAATTTGATTTTTGAAAAACTAAACGAATTAGATAATAATCAATGAGACAATAAGACAATGTGTTGGTGTGTTAATAAAATAATTGACTCATTGGCATATCAACAAATTGACACATTAGCGCTATCTTTGCAAAAAATATGCTCATGCTCGAAGATAAAAACCAAGCCAAAACTTCATTAGAAAATTTAGGCGAATTTGGCTTAATAGAACATTTAACTAAAGATTTAAAAATAACGCAAAAATCTACTGTAAAAGGTATTGGCGACGATGCTGCAATATTAGATTTTACAGATAATAAAGTCGTTATTTCGGCCGATTTGCTTGTTGAAGGTGTTCATTTCGATTTAGCCTATATGCCACTTAAACATCTGGGCTACAAAGCTGTTGTAGCTAATGTTTCCGATATTTGTGCTATGAATGCTACGCCTACTCAAATTACGGTTTCGTTAGCTGTTTCTAATCGTTTTCCGCTTGAAGCACTAGAAGAATTATATGCCGGAATTAAATTGGCTGCCGAAATATACAAGGTTGATATTGTAGGTGGCGACACTACTTCCTCTCAAAAAGGGTTATTAATAAGCATTACTGCTATTGGCGAAGCAAAATTAAACGATATTGTGTACCGAAATGGCGCTAAACCAAATGACTTGTTGGTTGTAACTGGCGATTTAGGTGCTGCTTATATGGGTTTACAGGTTTTAGAACGCGAAAAACAAGTTTTTCAAGTAAATCCTAACAACCAACCCGATTTAGAGGCTTATACTTATTTAATTGAACGCCAATTAAAACCCGAAGCCCGTAAAGACATTAAACCTATTCTTGAAAAGCTAGAAATTAAACCGACTTCGATGATTGATATTTCCGATGGTTTGTCGTCTGAAATTTTACATTTATGCAAACAAAGCCGTGTAGGTTGTAATTTGTATGAAGAAAAAATTCCTGCCGATCCACAATTAATTAATGTTTGCGAAGAATTTAATATCGATATTACTACTGTAGCTCTAAATGGTGGCGAAGATTACGAATTGCTTTTTACTATAAAAATGGACGATTTTGATAAAATAAAAGGAAATCCGAATTTTACGGTTATTGGGCATATAACTGAAGCTAAAGAAGGTATTCATTTAATTACTCGCGAAAACACTAAAATTCCATTAAAAGCTAGAGGCTGGAACGCGCTTGAAGAATAATTAAAAAGATAAAAAAATGCTACTTTTTCAAGTAGCATTTTTAACTATCAACATAATTAAGCTTCGCAGCTGGTACATTCCTTTTTCTGTTTAAATTTTTGTGCCGCATTCATACTATGCTGGTAGTACAACGATTTTAAACCTAATTTCCAAGCAGTAACATGAATATTATTAATTTCTTTTGTTGGCATTTCTGGATGCACAATAATATTTACCGATTGCCCTTGGTCGATGTGGGCTTGTCGTGCTGCCGCTTGATAAATAATATCTAATTGATCAATTTCAGAGTAGGTTTTAAACACGGCTTTTTCGGCTTCAGTTAAAAAATCGAGATGTTGTACAGAACCATCATTATCTCTAATATTTCGCCAAACTTCATCTGTATTTTGTCCTTTTTCTTCTAGTAATTCTTCTAGATATGGGTTTTTAATAGTTGTTTTTATTTTGGCAATATCTTTTACATAAATGTTTGACCAAATAGGCTCAATTCCTTGCGACACTTGTCCTAAAATAAATGCCGATGATGTGGTAGGCGCAATAGCATTTAACGTTGTATTTCTTCTACCGTAGCCTTTTAACACTTCCGGTTCGCCAAATTTTACTGCTAATTCTGCCGATGCTTTATACGATTTTTCTTTAATTACTTTAAAAATTTCGTTGTTTAAGTTAAAAGCTTCTTGGCTATCGAAAGCCAATCGTTTTGATTGTAATAATGAGTGCCAACCTAGAACTCCTAACCCTAAAGCGCGATTTTCTTTTGCAAAATTATAAGCACGTTCCATAAACAAGAAGGTTTGGCGGTCGTCTCTATTAGGAGAATCGCGATATACTTCTAGTTTTTCTATAAATTCTGTAATAACGGCGTCTAAAAAGTAAATCATGGTTTCTACTGCGTCCGTATTTTTCCATTTGTCGTAATGCAGCACATTTACACTCGAAAGCACACAAACAAACGACCAATCGCTACTAGAAGGCAACATAATTTCGGTACAAAGATTACTTGCATGAATACGGTGGTTTTTATCTTTATAAACATCTACGCTTCCGTTATTAGCATTATCTGTAAAGAAAACATATGGGTAACCCATTTCGCCACGGCTTTGTAATACTTTTGCCCAAATAGCTCTTTTATCGGCATCGCCATCAATCATTTCCTGCATCCATTGATTGGTAACCGTAACTCCGTGTGTAAGTTGTTGTATAGGATTTCCTTCTCTACCAATTTCTAAAAATTCTAAAATATCTGGGTGATCAATAGGTAAATACGGCGAAAAGCGACCTCTACGAACCGAACCTTGGCTAACCACATCGACCATAGATTCGAACAACTGCATTATATGAACAGCTCCCGATGCTTCGCCATTGTTTTTAACGGCTGCGCCTCTATGACGAATTTTACCAAAGTAGCCCGATGTTCCACCGCCTAGTTTCGACATCATACCTACTTCCGATTGGGTATATAAAATATTGCCCATATCGTCGTCTATATGCGAACCAAAACAGCTAATAGGTAAACCACGACGTTTACCAAAGTTTGACCAAACAGGTGATGCTAATGAGAAAAAACCTTCAGACATGTAGCCATAAAACTTGTCGCTAAAGCCAGGCATTTGTAAAATTTGTTCGGCTCTGTCGGCAATTTCTCTAATTCGAGATTCTGGTGTAGCACCTTCGGTAAGATAACCCGATTCTAAAAATTTACGGCTATAATCGTTTAACCATTTAAAACCTCCATTTGGTTTGTTTTCGTGCTGTCCTGTTAAAAATTCTTTTCGAGCAGTAACCATTTGTTGATGGCTGTTTGCTTGAGCTGCTTGATTAGTTGTTTTGTTTTCCATAAATTAAAATAAATCGTCGCCTGTTATACTTTGTGTTCTTTTACTATAGTTTATTGATCGTTTTACGAAGAAATCGCCATGTTTTGTGCCAATAATTTCATCGTCGAACCATTCGGTTTGCTTTAATAATGCTTGATCAACTTCGAAAATTTTGTTTATTCCTATGCTTTCGAGTGAGTTGTTAAAACGATTTTTAATAAACTCGTTTACTACTGCTTTTGGTAAAAAATCTATTTCGCCTTCTTCAAAAATCCAATCTACAATTTTACTTTCCGAAACAAAAGCGTCTTTACATACATCTTGAATCATTTTATTATACGCATCGTCAAACCATTCGGGATGTTCGTTTTTAATAATATTGATAATGTCGATACCAAAATCGCCATGTATTTGTTCTTCTTTAGAAGTAGCTTCAACTGCGTTCGAAATTCCTTTTAGCATGTTTTTATGTTTGTTAAAAGCCATAATAATTAAAAATTGTGAAAACAGCGAAACGTGCTCTATAAACAACGAAAACAATAAAATAGACTCGGCATATTCTTGGTTATCTTCACTTTTGGCATTTCGCAAAGCCGACTCTAAGTATTGCACCCGTTTCATTATTACAGGTTTCTTTTTTAATTCTTCAAATTCGTTATTTAAACCTAACACTTCTAACAAGTGCGAATACGCATCGTGATGGCGTACTTCGCTTTCGGCAAAAGTTGCACCAACAGCACCAATTTCGGGCTTTGGCATACGATGATAAATATCGCCCCAAAATGTTTTAACAGCCACTTCTATTTGCGAAATAGCCAACATTGTGTTTTTTATGACACTTTTTTCTACTGGTGTAAGTTTTGTTTTAAAATCTTGAACATCACTAGTAAAATTAAACTCGGTATGAATCCAATACGAATGGCGAATGGCGGAAACATATTCGTAGAGTTGTGGATATTCAAAAGGTTTTAAATTAATACGTTTCTCGAAAATATTGCTTTTTCTGCTTAATGCTTGGTTGTTTCTATAAATAATGTAGGCTTTTGCTACATCGTGAAACTGGCTTTGCATTAATTTTTCTTCTACAATATCTTGAACTTCTTCAACTGTTGGTATATAATTTTGTTCTTGGCCTTTTCTTACTAATAACTCTTGGTAAACGTTTTGTGCAATTTCATCTGCATCGCTTTGCTCGCCATGATTAACCGCTTTCATCGCTTTTAAAACAGCCTCCGTAATCTTTTGAAGCTCAAAGGTTTTGGTGCTAAAATCTCTTTTAGTTATGTGTTTTATTTCCATTTTGAAGTTTTTGTTGAATGTGTCCTAAAAAAAGGTTTTATAAAATTAAAAACTTAAACTGTTTTATAGGAATTTATCTTTTTATGTTCTCAACATTTTATTAACAACCTTTTTTTATGGTTTATAGGTGTTTGCAAAATTTCTGTTAATTTTTTTAGGTTAAATTTTACTCTTTTTACTTTTTAAAAACCTCTTTTTTTAAAATTTGTACTTTTGGCGAATAAATTTTCTAGATATGAATTATACTTTTTTACCTAATACCGATATAAAAATTAGCACTGTTTGTTTAGGCACTATGACTTTTGGCAAGCAAAACACCGAAGTTGATGCGCACAACCAGCTAGATTACGCTGTAGCACAAGGGATTAACTTTATTGATACTGCCGAAATGTATCCTATTGCTGCTTGCGAAGCTACTTATGGTAATACAGAACGCTATATTGGAAATTGGTTAAAAAAAGTTGGCAATAGAGAAAAATTAGTAATTGCTACTAAAATTGCAGGACCAAACAGGGGTATGGATTATATTAGAAAACCTCTTGATTTTTCTAAAAAAAGCCTACACGAAGCAGTTGAAAAAAGTTTACGACAACTACAAACCGATTATATTGATTTGTATCAAATGCACTGGCCAGAACGCAAAATGAATATGTTTCAAAAACGTGGTGTACAAGAATTAGACACCGATTGGCAAGATCGTATTTTTGAAATTTTAACCGTTTTTGATGGCTTAATAAAAGAAGGAAAAATAAAACACATTGGCTTATCAAACGAAAATCCTTGGGGTGTAATGCGCTATTTACTAGAAAGTGAAAAACACAATTTACCACGAATTGTTACAATTCAAAATCCGTATTCGCTTTTAAATCGTTTGTATGAAGTAGGCCTTTCGGAAATAGGAATGCGTGAAAATGTTGGTCTTTTAGCGTATTCGCCATTAGGTTTTGGTTTTTTATCGGGTAAACATTTAAACGGATTTGTGCCCAATTCGCGTTTGGCATTGTTTCCACATTTTACGCGTTATACCTCTAAAAATTGTTTTGAAGCTACTAAAATGTATGACGATTTAGCTAAAGCCAATGGTTTAACGTTAACACAAATGGCAATTGCTTTTGTAAAGCACCAAAAGTTTGTTTCTTCTACCATTATTGGCGCTACAACCTTAGCGCAATTACAAGAAAATATAGCCGCTTTTACGGTTTCGCTTCAACCTGAAATTATTGCGGAAATTGAAAAAATTCAAGAATTAATTCCAAATCCTGCACCATAAAATGAAGACCATTTTATATAAAAATGCTAAAATAAAGTTTACCGATAACGGCAAAGGAAAAGCTATAGTATTGCTTCATGGTTTTTTAGAAAACAGCACTATGTGGCAGTTTTTAACACCCAAATTAACCGAGAATTATAGAGTTGTATGTATTGATTTGTTGGGTCATGGTCAATCGGAAAATATTGGTTACATTCATACGATGGACGATATGGCTGATGCGGTTTATGAAGTGTTAGTTTCGTTAAAAATTGAAAAAGCAACTTTTATAGGGCATTCTATGGGTGGCTATGTAAGTTTGGCTTTTGCTGAATTATTCCCAAAAATGATACGTGGCTTAATTTTACTTAATTCTACTTCAAAACCTGACAGCGACGAACGAAAAGCAAATAGAGATCGAGCTATAAAAGCGGTAAAACAAAACTATGTAGCTGCTATAAATATGGCTGTTGCCAATTTGTTTAGCGAAGAAAATAGAACCCAACTTATAGCCGAAATTAATTATGCAAAACAAGAGGCTTTAAAAACACCGCTACAAGGCATTATTGCTGCGCAAGAAGGAATGAAAATTAGACCCGATAGAGAAATTTTATTACACACTACGTCTTTTCCAAAATTATTACTTTTAGGAAAAAAAGATCCTGTTTTAAACTTTGAAGAATGCAAACAACAAGTAGAAAACACCGATGTAGTATTAATAGCTTTTCCCGATGGGCATATGAGTCATTTAGAAAACAAACTAGAGCTAGAAATTACGGTTTTAAACTTTATGAAACAAATAACTTAAAAATTAACCGTTATATTGTTTAATTTCGACAATATCTGACGGCATACTAAAGCCTGCTGCTACTAATTTATCGAAAACAACTTTCATTACGGCGGTTTTAATTCCTGTTGGGTATTCTACGGTATAATCTTCAAAAGTATTTACCCAATAGAGTATTCTTAAATTTATGGTACTTGCCGAAAACTCATCAATTATAACATTTGGTTTTTTGGTATCTTGCAATACGCCATTCATATCTTTTAATGCTTCTAAAACTGTTGAAATAGCATTAGAAATATTAGTACCATAATCTAAACCTATAACAAAATCGTAGCGCAAATACCCATCGATAGTAAAATTGTAAAGTGGTGTTTTTAATATTTGCCCATTAGGAATAAAAACATCTTTGCCATCGAAAGTTTTAAGCTGTGTTTCTCTAAGAAACAAGTTAACTACATTACCTGTAATACCGCCTGTTTCTATTAAATCGTTTATTCTAAAAGGGCTTTTATAGGCTAAAATAATTCCTGCTAGAAAATTTTCTCCAATATCTTTAAAGGCAAAACCTACTACAAAAGTTAAAATTCCAGCTCCTGCTAAAAGGTTCGATGTTAAATCGGTAAAGCCAACTATTCGAAGTGCTATTACTATACTAATTAATTTTATAGTACTACTTATAAATTGTGAAAGAAACCCACCTGTTAAAACTTTTTCAGAAATTTGAGCTGTTTTCTTTTTTATTAAGGCTTTAATTTTATTAGCAATAAAAAAACCAATAAAAAGCACTAATGCAGCGGCTATAATGCTTGGCGCATTTTCTAATATGTTATTCCAAATACTTTCGAAAGAGCCTTTTAAATTATCCATACTTGTAGGGTTTAAATGTTTTCTGTTTTTTCTATAAAGTTTAGCTTGGGGTTTAAAATTTCTTGTATTAAAACTGAAATTTCAGTTGTAAAAATATCTAAAATTTGAGTATTTACCAACACTTCGTTATTGTATTTGAAAGGAATAAAACCAGATTTTAAATTTTTAAAGGAAATAATTCCTACTTCAATACCATTGCTAGGCAATGTTTTGCATTTATATTGATACATTAAAGCATAACTTAACAATTGAATTATTTTATCATATTTTGTGTCGTTTATTAACACATTAAAATCTTTTAATTTTAAATGGGCAGCTTCAACCCTTCCTGTTTTATAATCGATTATTCTTATTATACCGTTTCTTTTTTCGATGCGATCTACTTTACCTGCTATTTTAACTTTATAGGGTACTATTTCATTTTCAATAAAACAATGCAAATTACTTTCTAAAGCTAAAACTTCAATACTATCGCCTTCTTCAATACATTTTTTTTCATATTGTAAAAAATTATAAATATTGCGTTTTGCAACTTCAAAAGCTAAATAGTTACGACCTGTTTTAATATTGCCCTCTTTATATACTTTTTTAAATTGTTTTTCTATTTCGATGTCGCTTTTACTTAGCAATTGATTAATGATAGGAATCGTTAAAACCGTGTTAATGTACGGACTATAAAGCTGTTCTAAAGCATCGTGAATAATTGTTCCTAAGGTATTTAGCGCAATGTTTTCTTCTACTTCATCGGCATCGTTAATGCGTAAAACCCGTTGAAAATAAAACTGAGTTGGGTTGCGTAAATAGGTAGTTAATGACGATGGCGAAAACCCTTTATTAGTTGCTATTTCGTGTAACTGTTCTACTAAAATAGCAGTTTTAGAAATACTAATTTTTTCGTAGGCTTGCTCTGGTAAAACAGCGTTATAAATACTATGTTTAATGGTATGTTGTGGTAATGCTTCAACTTCTAATTGTTGTAAAAAACGGCTTTTTTCGCCAGCATCAATCCCTTCGCTGTCGGTATTGTAAAGTAAAAATATGTTTTTTGCTCGAAACAATAAATGATAAAAATGATAGCTAAAAATTGCATCTTTCTCTTTGTATGTAGGCAAATTTAGTTCTAATTTTATATCGTATGGAATAAACGAGTTTTGCGTTTTTCCAGAAGGCAATCTTCCTTCGTTAACCGATGTTATAATAACATTTTCAAAATCTAACAATCGGCTTTCTAGCACGCCCATAATTTGTAAGCCCGAAAGTGGTTCGCCTTCGAAAGAAACTTCTATTAAATCTGCTATTTGACGATACAAGCTATTGAGCTCTGCCAGAGTAGTAAGTGTTTTATATTTTTGTTGAAACGATAGTATTTGATTTAATGTTTTGTGTACGGCATAAATAAAAACCAATGTAAGGCTTTCGTTTTCATTCGATTTGTCGAGTTTGCCTTTGCAATAGGTTAAAATAGTATTTAATGTATTTAAAATTGCTTCTAAATTGCTATTCCAAGGTGTAAATAGTAATTCAAATAAACCTTCATCTATATTATTTTCTGAGTTTCTTAACTTTTTAAGTGTTTCGTATCCAAAAAATGTAAAGTTCTCATTTCTAATTTTTTGTACCACTGCATCTAAATTACTATACGGTTCAATTAATGGATGATTAAGAACCGTTAATACATCTTTATAATAAAAAATATATTTGTTTTCAGATCGATTTTTTGCATTAGTGTGCATTTTTAACAAAGCATTTACTAGCAACTGAGCTGTATTATTTTTAGCAGGATAACCCATTGTAATATTTAAGGCATCAACACTATTAGGCAAATGGTTTACTACTGGAAGTAATAAATTTTCATCGGCTAAAACCACGGCAATAGCACTACTTTTTTCTCCATTATTAGTAAGATTTTCTATAATGTTACCTACTATCTTAGCTTGTCCTACCGATTTTGGCGTGCCAATTATTTCGATGTTTTTTGCTGTACCAAAATTAGTAAATACTGTTTCAAACGAATGTTGTTGATAGTATTTCCATTTCTTTTTTATTCGTCTAATAAACAAACCTGCATCGTGGTTTTCATTTTCTAAAAAGTAACCGTCAATATCCCATAATACTGTAGCTTTATCTGCAGCAAGAAAGTGAAGCATTATTTTTTCTTCGGCATCATTTAAGGCATTAAAACCCGCAAAAAGCAAATGATTTAAAGTGTTTTGATGCGAATAATTTTCTAATTGCGCTACGGCTTCTCTATAAATTAACCCTTGATAGCCTATTTTATTCTCTTTTAAATGATGGTAAAAACGGGTGTAATATTTAGCCAAATTGTTCCAAAATTCAAGATGTTTATCTATTAGTGCTGTTTTTTCTTGAGGTTCCAGTTTCCATCGTTCTAATGCCTTTATTTCAGACAAATAAGTAAACACTTTTATTGGATCTTTTAAATAGCGATCTATTTCGTTAAAATCTTGAATAGCGGTTTTAGCCCAATTTGAAAACACATCGAAACTTTGCTGCGTTTCTTTTGGTGTTATTGTTAAATACACTTCATAAAATTGAAATAATAGTTCAACAGAATTTACAGAAGTAATTCCTGAAACTTTTTGTATAAACTCTTCTATACTAAGAATATTAGGCGCAAAAATAGTTTCATTTGTTTGTGCTTTAAGCGATTCTAATAAAAATACTTTAGCACGCTTATTGGGCACAATAATTTCTACTGGCTTCGATTGGCTAATAAAACGTTTAAATACTATTGTTGCAATATGGTTTATAAATGTATTTGTCATAGTATAAAAATAAAAAAAGCGTACCAAAATTGGTACGCTTTTATAAACTTTATTTAGTGTATATTATTTTACTAAATTAATTTCAACACGACGGTTGTGTGCTCTACCTTCTGCAGTGCTATTAGTATCAATTGGTCTTGATTCGCCGTAACCTTTAGATGATAATCTAAATGCGTCAATACCGTTTGCAACTAAGTAATCTTTTACAGATAAAGCTCTAGAATCTGATAATCTCATGTTAGAAGAAGCACTACCTACGCTATCAGTATGACCATCAATAGTAAACTTAGCATTAGGATACTCTTTTAAGATTGCGATAATATCGCCTAAAACTTTTGCAGATTGTGCTTTAATTGTAGATTTACCTGTATCGAACAAGATAGTCTTAGCATAATCGTTTAATGCTTTTTGTACAGCTTCTGTTACTTCTGGAGATTTTTCTGGACATCCGTTGTTAGATGCAACACCTTTTTCTGTAGGACATTTGTCATCTTTATCAAGAATACCGTCACCATCTGTATCTGGCCATGGACAACCTTTATTTTCTTTTGGACCTTTTACATCTACACAGTTGTCGTATTTATCTGCAACACCGTCACCATCTTTATCTGGACATCCGTTTAAGATTTTTGGACCAGCTACTTCAGGACAATCGTCTTCGTTATCGATAATTCCATCACCGTCTGTATCTGGACATCCGTTGAATTCTTTAGAACCAGCAACATCTGGACAAGCATCGTCTTTATCAGCAATACCATCGCCGTCTGTATCTGGACATCCGTCAAACTCTTTTAAACCTGCTACTTCAGGACAAGCATCGTCTTTGTCATAAATACCGTCACCATCTGTGTCTTTACCTCCAAATTTGAAAGTTAAACCAGCAAAGTGTTGCATATGTGTTGGCACATCTGCATGTGGCATTCTAGCATCGTCAAACGAATACTTTAATGTAGATTGTAATTGAAGACCGATTTGTTGTGTAAACCAAAAAGTAATACCAACACCTCCATTTACAGTACCAGCAGAAGCATCACCAACAAATTGGTAACCTCCACCTAAATGTAATGATGGATCAAACCATTTTGTTCCAACCATTTCCATAAAGCTGTATTTAACAGCAGCATCAATACCATAGTACGATAAGTCGCCTGGGTTTGAAACTGTGTGCATATGAGTAGCTTTAGTTCCAAAATCTGAACGATCTAAAGTAACCCATTTATCAATTTTATTAACAGATCCTGTTAATCCAATTGAAAAGTTGTTTCCAATGTGTCTAGACACATTAACATAAGAAACTGAAGGTAAAACATTCCAGTTACCATCAACATTCATTAATTCTTCAAAAATTAATTTGTCGTTTGCTTGCATACTAATCTTAGTGTCAACACCATTTACACCAAATGATACTGCCCAAGGGTTGTTGCTGTCTTGCGCTTGAGTTGTTAAACCTGCAAACATTAAAGCAGCAGCAAAAAATTTAAGTTGTTTCATACTTTACTAATTTAATTACAATGCGTTATAATTAAGGCAAATGTAAGGTTTTTTTTTAAATTCAAAAAGTTTTGTTAAAAAAAGATATATTATTTTATTACGTTTAAGGCTTTACCTACTTCAACAAATGCTTTTATAGCCTTGTCTAAATGTTCTTGTGTGTGTGCCGCGGATAATTGCACGCGTATTCTGGCTTTTTCTTTTGGTACAACAGGGTAAAAAAAGCCAATTACATAAACGCCTTTTTTTAGAAGTTCATCGGCCATAATTTGCGATAATTTTGCATCGTATAGCATTACGGGAACTATAGCAGAATCGCCATCTATAATATCGAAGCCTGCGGCTTTCATTCCTTTTTTAAAATAGTTTGTATTCCATTCTAGCTTATCGCGAAGCGATGTGTCTTTTTCTAGTAATTCGAAAACTTTAATAGACGCGCCTACAATAGCGGGTGCCAGTGAATTTGAAAACAAGTAAGGACGAGAACGCTGACGTAAAATTTCTATAATTTCTTTTTTAGCTGTTGTATAGCCGCCCATAGCACCACCTAGTGCTTTACCAAGTGTTCCTGTAATAATATCGACTCTACCTAAAACATTTTTTGCTTCTAGTGTTCCTTTGCCTGTAGCGCCAATAAAGCCTGCCGCATGACATTCGTCAACCATTACCATAGCATCGTATTTATCGGCTAAATCGCAAATTTTATCTAGTGGCGCAACCAATCCGTCCATTGAAAAAACGCCATCGGTAACAATTAGTTTAAAACGATGACCGGCTGCGTTAGCTTCTTTTAATTTAGCCTCTAAATCGTTCATATTGTTGTTTTCGTAGCGATATCGCGCTGCTTTACACAAACGCACTCCATCTATAATAGAAGCATGATTTAGACTATCTGAAATAATACAATCTTCTTCGCTTAAAAGAGGTTCAAAAACACCGCCATTTGCATCGAATGCTGCTGCATATAAAATAGTGTCTTCTGTACCATAAAAACTGGCTATTTTTTGTTCTAACTGCTTGTGAATGTCTTGAGTACCACAAATAAATCGTACTGACGACATACCAAAACCGTGCGTATCTAAAGCGTCTTTAGCGGCTTTTATTACTTCAGGATGCGAGGATAAACCTAAATAATTGTTTGCACAAAAATTGAGTACTTTTTCTCCTGTAGAAATGGTAATTTCTGCATCTTGCGGAGAGGTTATAATACGTTCTTTTTTAAATAGTCCATTCTCTTTTATGGTAGCTATTTCGTTTTGTAAGTGTTGTTTTATGCTGCTGTACATAGCGTATGTATTTTATTTTTACAAAGTTATTATTTCTATCGTTTCTCCTATGTAAACCAATACTTTTTTTTCTACAACAAGGTTCATTTTTGTAAGAATTTCTTGGTATTGTAAAAGTTGCTTTTCATGAGATGGTTTTTTTTCGCCTGTTTTGTAGTCTAATAATAATGCTTTATTTCCGTTTACAACTACTTTATCGGGTTTGCTATTGCCGTAAATCGAATCTACCATAGTGCGTTCATTGTACACTAAACCGGTTGTGTTAAAAAAATCTTGAAGCAATTTGTTTTGCACTACTTCATTTAATGTTTTTATAACGGTTTCCGATTGATTTTCTGTAATTAATCCTTTTTGTATGGCTTTTTGTGTTGCTTGTGCCACATCTTTGTAAGAATATATCCAAGCTAGTATTTCGTGAATTACAACACCGTAGTTAATTGCTTCTGCTTGTGTTGTATTCCAGAGCAATGCCTCTTGTTTTGCTATTTTTATTTTGTTTCGTTCTAGTTTTTGAGGTACAACAGTAATGTTTTTGTTATTGTTTATAGTTTTTTTAGGAACAGAAATGCGCTTGCTATTTCCTATTTGAAAAACAGTTTCTTCATTTGAAAACTTATTTTGTAATTGTAAATACTCGATAAAAAAATAGGCCAAATTATTTTGATTAAAACCTTCTTTATTTTGTATTTTATTTGAGATTATATACAATTGCTCTTCGGCTCTGGTTAAAGCTACATACAATACATTTATCGTATCTAACAAATCTTCTTGACTTTTTTGAAAATATTGTTGTTCTGCCCTTTCGCCATAATTAACTACATCTTTTTTTAAATTTACTAACGCGTTAGGAAAGTCTATTACATCAGTATCATCAAAATCTATCCACATTTTATCGTTAGTATTTCCGGCTAAACTTTCTTCGGCAAACGGGTAAATTACTACCGGAAATTCTAACCCTTTTGCTTTATGAATAGTCATTATTTGTACCGCATCTATTCCGTTTGGTGTAGGAATGCTTTTTTGAAAACCTTTTGTATCCCAATAGTTTAAAAAATCGGCTACGCCTAATTGTGTTTTACTTTCTTTTTCTAAAACTAAGTCTTGAAAATAATGCACATAAGCAGTATTAGCCTTTTCTTGTAAAAATGATTGTACAATAATTTCGACCATTTCGTACAACGCCTTTGTTTTGCAATAGGTAAATGAAATTGGAATATTTAATTGTTGTAAAACTTTTTCTAATTTGCTTTCTGTTGCTTGTATATGTTGCGCAATAAAATCGTGAATTTCCTGTTTGTTTTGGTTGTATTTTGCCACATAATACAACATAAAAGATTTCGATTCTAAATCTTTATTATTAGTTAGAAAACGTAAAACCGCTATAATCAGTTTTACTTCGGTAGCGTTTTGAATAAGCAATGTTTCAGAAGTTATAACAGGAATAGCATTTTCGGTTAAAAAATTTGCCAGTGCTATTCCGTGTTTCTTTTTTCGAGTTAAAACCACTATATCTTTATACGAAAATCCGTTTGCTTTTACATACTGAATTGTTTCTATTGTTTTTTGTAAATATTGCTGGGTTTTGTAGGAATAACCAGAGGTTTCGTCTTCAAAAATTTCATTTGGTTCTGTGTTTTCTATAAACGATATGCTAACGCATCCGCCTTTTTTATTGGTTACTTTTTGATACGAATGATTTTTATACAAATCGGCATAATCTTCGTTTTCAAACTTACTAGAAAGGTAATTAAAAAACGAATTGTTAAATTCAATTATTTCGCTGTAACTTCGGTAATTGGTTTTTAAATCTTCTACCCATTTATCTTTATTTGAAAACGGATTTTCATTTTTACTTAGCGCAATAAACTGTTCGGCTTTTCCCCCTCTCCATCTATAAATAGCTTGTTTTGGATCGCCAACCAGCATTAATGTTCCTTTTATTCCGTATTCTTCAGACGAAAGCGCATTGTTAATTAAGGGTACTAAATTTTGCCATTGTAAAACAGATGTGTCTTGAAATTCATCAATAAAATAATGTCGGTATTTTTCGCCTAATCGTTCATAAATAAACGGTGCGGGTTGCTCTTTAATTTGGTTATGAATTATTGAATTAAAATCGGAAATCGACAATACATTTTGCTCTTCTTGAATTTTTTTAAACTCAAGCTGAATTGTGTTTAACAGCGAAAGCGGATTAATATTTTGTAAAAAAGCATTGTAAAACTGTATTTTACCTATTTGCTGATTAATAGTGTAAATATCATTTAAAATTGTATGCGCATTTTCATCTATCCAGTTTTTATCGAATGCAGAAACTTTTGCACTATACCTGCTTTTTTCTCCGTCTAAGTATTTTATAGGTGTTGTATTAATACTTAAATTTCCGCTGCTAATACGCTGAAAATAATTAGGAACATATTTTTTAAAAAAAGAATCTACACTACTGTTTTGATTAATCTTTTGTAAATTATCATTTGCTAAATCGATGCAAATTTGTGAGATTTCTTCAATTTTAGCGTGTACTATTTTTTTTATGTTAGCGAAATCGGTAAATTTTTTTTCTTTAAAAGCGGCTATTTTTTCGCTATTATTTTCGTTAGTAATTAATTTTGATACTTCAAATAATTCTCTCGAAATATCCCAGTTTTTATCATCGTCTGTTTTGGTTTTAGTAAAATCGACTAACAAACTTGTTAAATTTTCATCTTCGCCTACTTTTGAAATGACAACATCTACCGCTTCTTGCAAAAGCGAATCGGTATCGAGTGCTACTTCAAAGTTAGCGGGCAAGTTTAAATCTTGCGCAAAAGAACGAATTACTTTATGAGTAAACTTATCAATTGTAGAAATTCCAAAAGCTGTATAATTATGGATAATACTTGTAATAATTGCCGCCGATTTTTGTTTTATAACAGCTATAGATAGCTTTGTTTCACGCGCCACATCGTACAACAAACTTAACTTTTCTTCGGCTGTGTTTTCTTTAGAAAACTCAAACAAACTGGTTACAACTCTTGTTTTCATTTCCTCTACAGCTTTGTTTGTAAAAGTAATGGCTAATATTTTTTTATACGCATCGCTAGTTTTCGCTAACAATAAGATTTTTAAATATTCCTTTGTTAAAGTATAGGTTTTTCCTGAACCTGCCGATGCGTTATAGATTGTAAATGAGTATGTTTCCAAAGAAGATATAATTAGTTATATTTATATGCAAATAGTTATAATTTATGTGGTAAGTTACCATATCTATTTTTATTTGTGTAAATTTGAGAAAAATATTACTAATCTAAAAATTAAATAATATGGCTTTTGAATTACCAAAATTACCGTATGCTTACGATGCGTTAGAACCTAATATTGATGCTAAAACAATGGAAATACACCACACGAAACATCATAATGGTTACACTACCAACTTAAACAATGCTATTGCTGGCACTGATTTAGAAGGAAAAACAATTGAAAATATTTTAATTAACCTCGATATGGATAATACTGCTGTTAGAAATAATGGTGGTGGTTATTACAATCATAATTTATTTTGGACCGTTATGTCTCCAAATGGTGGTGGAAAACCAAACGCAGATTTAGCCGATGCTATTGAACGTGATTTTGGCTCGTTTGATGCTTTTAAAACCGAATTTGCAAAGGCGGCAGCTACACGTTTTGGTAGTGGTTGGGCTTGGCTTTGTGTACACAAAGGTGGAAAACTAGAAGTGTGTTCTTCTGCTAATCAAGACAATCCTTTAATGCCTGGTATTGGCTGTGGCGGAACACCTATTTTAGGTTTAGATGTTTGGGAACATGCTTACTATTTAAATTATCAAAACAGACGTCCTGATTATATTGAAGCTTTCTTTAATGTAATTAATTGGGAAGAAGTTGCCAAACGATATGCAACTGAAAAATAATTATTGTAATTAATTTTAAAACTTAAAAAGTGAAGTTGTAGTTACAACTTCACTTTTTTAATAAAAAAAGGTGAAATTTCTTTCACCTTTTTGCCCCAAATCTACCATAAAACTTAACCTACTAATTTTATTGGTACTGCTAAAGTACTTTAACAAAAAACATTAGTGGTAAAAAACACGTTAAACGGTTTCTAAAAAACGATAAATAGTTAAAACTATACTATAAAAAAATAAACTTTTACAGCTAAAAAAATATAATTACCTGTTTTCCTGTTGTTTACAATTATTTGTTCTGAATAATAAAAATACTATTATTTATAAAAATGTAAGAATTTATATCACTTTTTAGTAGGCCCGTGTATCTTTTCCTTCATAAAAGTTCATAAAAGCTCTGTTTACCACACGATTACCTCCTGGTGTAGGGTAATTTCCTGTAAAATACCAATCGCCTAAATTTTTTGGACACGCTTTGTGTAAGTTTTCTACCGATTGGTAAATAATTTTTATAGAAGCATTTGTGTTTTCTGGTGTTAACATTTCGGCAATTTTGGCCGAAATTTCTTCATCGGTAAACGGTGCATAAATTTCTTTTACAAAATTTACTACATCGGTGTCTTTATAGTATTCTTGCGCTTTCGATTTTTGATAAACTTCTTCTACTATATAATATAGATTTCTTTCTTTTAGCAACGCTAATGCTGCTCTAAAAGCTACCAAACCTTCTAATTTTGCCATATCAATACCGTAACAATCTGGGTAGCGAATTTGTGGTGCCGAAGAAACTACAACAATTTGTTTCGGATGTAAACGATCCATCATTTTAATGATACTTTGTTTTAAGGTAGTTCCACGAACAATACTATCATCAATAATTACCAAATTGTCGTTTGGTTGTACTACACCATACGACACATCGTAAACATGTGCTACCATATCGTCTCTACTACTGTCTTCGGTAATAAATGTTCGCAGTTTAGCATCTTTAATAGCCACTTTTTCGGTACGAATACTTTCGGCTAAAATACTTTTTATTTTAGCTTCGCTTAAGTTTTGGGTGGATAGAATTGCTTTTGTTTTTTTAGCATCTAAGTAATGATGCGCGGCTTCAATCATTCCATAAAACGATAATTCGGCTGTATTAGGAATATACGAAAAAACAGTATTTTGTGTATCGTTATGAATTGCTTCCAAAACTTTTGGAAAAATTAATTTTCCTAATTTTTTTCTTTCCTGATAAATTTCGGCATCGCCACCTCTAGAGAAATAAATTCGTTCAAACGAGCATGCTTTTTTTTCTAATGGCGTTCTAATTTCTTGTATTGAAATACTGCCGTTTTTTTTAATAATAATGGCATTTCCTGGCTCTAATTCTTGAACTTTTTCAAACGGAACATTAAATACGGTTTGAATAACAGGGCGTTCTGAAGCCACTACAACTATTTCGTCGTCTTCGTAAAAATAAGCGGGTCTAATTCCTGCTGGGTCGCGCATTACAAACGAATCGCCGTGACCAAAAAGACCTGCCATGGCATAGCCACCATCCCAGTTGCGCGAAGCTCGTTCTAATATGCGTTGTACATTTAATCGTTCGGCAATTATGGGTGACGCTTCAATTTTAGAATAACCTTCTTCTTTACATTGCTGGTAAATATTAGCCACTTCTTCGTCTAAAAAATGACCAATTTTTTCCATTACCGTAACGGTATCGGCCATTTCTTTTGGGTGTTGTCCTAAGTTTACCAAATCTTGAAACAGTTCTTTAACATTAGTCATATTAAAGTTTCCTGCCACAATAAGATTGCGGTGCATCCAGTTGTTTTGACGTAAAAAAGGATGTACACTTTCGATGCTATTTTTACCAAAAGTTCCATAGCGAACATGACCTAAAAACAATTCGCCTATATAAGGAATATGTTCTTTTTGAAGAGCTATGTTGTTTTCTAAAATTGGGTTTTCTTCGAGTTCTTTGTTAATGCGTTCGTTTATTTGCGAAAAAACATCTTTTATGGGTTGGTTATCGTTAGATCGTATTCTACTAATGTAACGTTGCCCTGGTTGCACATCTAATTTTATACTGGCTAAACCCGCACCATCTTGCCCTCGATTGTGCTGTTTTTCCATTAGCAAATACATTTTTTGAATGCCATAAAAAGCCGAACCATATTTTTGTTTATAGAACTCTAACGGCTTTTTTAATCGTAGTAAAGCAATACCACATTCGTGTTTAATTGCGTCGCTCATTGTGTTGTGTATAAGTAGTTTTGTATAAAAAAGCCTCGAAAATTCGAGGCGTAGTTTTTTATTCTTCTAGTTCAATATCAAATTGTGTTAGCGCTTTAAATTGTTGCAAACGTTTTTGAACTTCTTGTTTCGATAAATTTTCCATTCGTTCGGTTCCAAATTTTTCTACACAAAAAGAAGCTAAGTTTGAACCATAAATAATTCCGTTTTTCATATTATCGAAAGAAATATTTTCGCTTTGTGCAATATAGCCTGCAAAACCTCCTGCAAATGTATCGCCTGCACCTGTTGGATCAAAAACTTCTTCTAATGGTAATGCTGGCGCAAAAAACACTTCTTTATTGTGAAATAACAATGCGCCGTGTTCACCTTTCTTAATTACCACGTATTTTGGACCCATTGTATGAATTTTCTCAGCAGCTTTCACTAAAGAATATTCACCCGAAAGTTGGCGTGCTTCTTCATCGTTAATTGTTATTACATCTACACGTTTAATAACATCCATTAATTCGTTCCAAGCACAATCCATCCAGAAATTCATGGTGTCTAACACCACTAGCTTTGGTTTTTCGGTTAATTGGTTTAAAACTCCCGATTGAACAATGGGGTGCAAGTTTCCTAAAAGAACAACTTCTGAATTTTTATAATTTTCGGGAACAATTGGGTTAAAATCTGCTAACACATTTAATTCTGTTACTAAAGTATCGCGAGAATTTAAATCGTTATGGTATTTTCCACTCCAAAAGAAAGTTTTTCCACCTTTTACTACTTCAATTCCTTCAATATTTACACCTTTATCTTCTAATAAGTCTAAATATTCCTTTGGAAAATCTTCACCCACAACAGAAACTATAGCTGCATCTACATTAAAAAAATTAGAAGCTAAACCTATATATGTTGCCGCACCACCTAAGATTTTATCAGTCTTTCCAAAAGGTGTTTCAATAGCATCAAAAGCTACTGTTCCTACTATTAATAATTTGTTCATTAAATTGAATTTGAAATAAGGCGCAAAGATACTTGTAAAAAGTTAAAAGTCAAAAGGGAAAAGTTGAAAGGTTACTATTAAAAATAAATTTTTACAATAACTTCCCTTCTTCTTTTTCGTAAAAAGTATCTATATTCAGTTTTTCTTGTTCCGATGCCATTACGGCTAATTGGTCGCAACGCTCATTTTGCGGGTGATTATTATGACCTTTGATCCATTGAAAATGTACTTCGTGTTTACGGTAAACTTTTAAGAATCGCATCCATAAATCAGGATTTTTTTTGCCTGAAAAATATTTTTTTTCCCAATTAAAAACCCAGCCTTTTACAACTGCATCAACTACATATTTAGAATCGGAAGTAACCAAAACCTTTGTATGCGGTTTTTTTAATTTTTCTAAACCTACAATTACTGCCAATAATTCCATTCTATTGTTTGTCGACAAGCGAAAGCCTTCAAAAAACTCTTTTTTATAAGATGTTCCAGCCATTTCCATTACAATACCATAACCCGCTGGCCCAGGATTTCCCTTTGCTGCGCCATCAGTATATATGTAGACTTCGAAACTCAAGTAAATAGTGATTAGTGATTAGTAATTAGCTTTTCAATTACTTGGGGGAAATATTTTTGTTCTAATTCGTGAACTTTTTTGGCAATTTCATCTGCAGTTTTGCAATCTTCTATATTTGTAGCTTGCTGAAAAATAAATTCACCTTCATCATAATGTTCGTTCACAAAATGAATGGTTATTCCTGTTTCTCTCTCTTTATTTTCTAAAACAGCTTCGTGAACATTCATTCCATACATTCCTTTTCCACCATATTTTGGCAATAATGCCGGATGAATATTAATTACTTGGTTTGGATATTTTTTTATAATGCTTATAGGAAACATCCATAAAAAGCCTGCTAAAACAATTAAATCGGGTTGAATTTTATTTAATTCGTCTAATACAAATCCGTTGTTAAGTTGCTCTTTTTCAAACAAAAAAACCTCCACTTTGTGGTTTTTAGCCCTTTGTATAACTTTGGCACGAGGATTGTTTACAAAAACAGCGGCTACATTTGCCAAGCTCGAATCTTTGAAATGTTTTATAATATTCTCGGCGTTAGTGCCGTTTCCAGAAGCAAATAAAACTATTTTTTTCATTATCCTGTAATTTTTATTACACAAAAAAAAGAATAATAATTGGTAAAAAATAGAAAATTAGAGTCTTTGTAAATTATTTTTTTTAAATTCGTAGTCATAATTAATAACAAAAATGTTGTTTTAAAATAAAGTTTTTTATTTTTGCCAACAAATTAAATTTAAAATTAAAGATTATGTCAGACATTGCATCAAGAGTAAAAGCGATTATCGTAGACAAATTAGGTGTTGACGAAAACGAAGTTGTAACAGAAGCAAGCTTCACTAACGATTTAGGAGCTGATTCATTAGACACTGTTGAGCTAATTATGGAGTTCGAAAAAGAATTTGATATTCAAATTCCAGACGATCAAGCTGAAAACATTGCTACTGTTGGTCAGGCTATTTCTTACATCGAAGAGGCTAAGAAATAATAACAAAAGCACCCTTTATGGGTGCTTTTAATTGTTTCGTTACAATCTTTTAAGTAGATTTGTAAAAACATTGATTGTATTACAATCATTAATATAAACAAGTGTAATACCCATTGTTTCTTTTAGTTACCATTAAAAGCGCTTTGGGTTTTTTTATAGAATATAAAAGTATAATTTATGCAATTAAGGCGTGTTGTAGTTACTGGTCTTGGAGCATTAACTCCTATAGGAAATAATCTTCAAGAATATTGGCAAAGTTTAATTAACGGAAAAAGTGGTGCTGCACCTATTACGTATTACGATACTGAAAAGCACAAAACAAAATTTGCATGCGAAATTAAAAACTTTTCTATTGAAGATTTTATCGACAGAAAAGAAGTGCGTAGGTTAGACAAATTTGCTCAATATGCTATTGTAGCGAGTGATGAAGCTATAAAAGACGCAGGTATTTCTTTAGAAAACGTAGATAAATATAGAGTAGGCGTAATTTGGGGCGCTGGAATAGGAGGTCTTCAAACCTTCCAAGATGAAGTAATGAATTATGCCGCTGGCGATGGAACACCGCGCTTTAATCCCTTTTTTATTCCAAAAATGATTGCCGATATTGCGCCTGGACATATTTCTATGCGAAACGGTTTTATGGGACCAAACTATACTACTGTTTCTGCTTGTGCTTCTTCAGCCAATGCTTTAGTAGATGCTTTCAACTACATTCGTTTAGGAATGTGCGATGTTATTGTGTCAGGTGGTTCAGAAGCTGCTGTTACCATTGCTGGTATGGGTGGTTTTAACTCTATGCAGGCTTTATCTACTCGAAATGAAAGTCCAGAAACAGCTTCTCGTCCGTTCGATGCCACACGCGACGGGTTTGTACTAGGCGAAGGCGCTGGCGCATTAGTATTAGAAGAGTATGAACACGCAAAAGCACGTGGTGCAAAAATATATTGTGAAGTTGGCGGTGGCGGATTATCGTCTGATGCTTACCACTTAACAGCCCCACACCCAGAAGGCATTGGTGTAATTGCAGTTATGGAAAATTGCTTGCGCGATGCTGGTATGAAACCCGAAGATGTTGACCACATTAACACACACGGAACATCAACTCCGCTTGGTGATGTGGCCGAGTTAAAAGCAATTAGTCATGTATTTGGAGAGCACGCTAAAAACATCAATATTAATTCAACCAAATCAATGACAGGGCATTTGCTAGGTGCGGCAGGTGCTATAGAAGCTATAGCCTCTATTTTAGCCATAAAAAATGGCATAATTCCACCTACAATTAACCATACAACTGTAGATGAAAATATTGACCCTTCATTAAACTTAACGTTAAATAAAGCGCAAAAACGCGAAGTTAACGTAGCAATGAGTAATACTTTTGGTTTTGGCGGACACAATGCTTGCGTATTGTTTAAAAAAATTGAAGAATAAAAAAAATGCTATGCGTCGTTTTTTTTCTAAAATAGCTAAAAATTCCCGTTCTGAAGAAGACGGGATTTTTTTTGAAAAACTAACCAAAATACTCGGATTTAAGCCTTCTAATTTAGAACACTACAAAAGAGCATTTACGCACCGATCAGCAAATAAAACCGATGAAGAAGGAAATCCGTTTAATTATGAAAGAATGGAATTTTTAGGCGATGCGATGTTAGGTAGTGTAATATCGGCTCATTTATTTAACAAAGTACCAAATGGCGATGAAGGCTATTTAACCAAAATGCGTTCTAAAATTGTAAGTAGAGAACATTTAAACGAACTAGGCCGCGATTTAAAGCTAATAGATTATGTAAAAAGCAACGTAAGCCCACAGCATTTTGGCGACAATATACATGGTAATCTTTTCGAAGCATTTATTGGCGCTATTTATCTAGATAAAGGGTTTAAGTATTGCGAGAAATTTATTCATAAAAAAGTAATTAAACCTTATGTTAACATTTCTCGTTTAGAAGGTAAAATTATTAGTTATAAAAGTTTAATTATAGAATGGTGCCAAAAAGAAAAAAAAACATTCAAATTTGATGTTTTTGAAGATTTGGGTATTGAAGAACAAAAATACTTCGGCGTTAAGCTATTTATTAATAACGAAATTGTAGCACGAGCACGAGCAACATCTAAGAAAAAAGCCGAAGAAAAAGCAGCACAAAGAGCCTTTTTTGCTTTACAAGAAAAAATTGAACTAAAATAAACTTCTCGCAATCGTTTTCGTTTGTTTTTTTAGTTAAATCTTATATAAACAGGCTTTTTTTTGCTTTTAGAAACACTATATTTACAACTTGTTTTTTAAGGTATGGCAATTCACAAACTTCATATTAACGATTTTATAAGTTCTGATTATGAACTTATTGCCATTAATTCTAATTGGGACGATTATAGACTAGCGTTTTTTTTGAATAAAACTTTAGACCTAAAATTATTCCGCGATTACGATATTGAATTGCAAACAACAAACGGAAAAAATTTATTTTCTCATTTTTATTTTGACGATTATAAGCACGATTTATCTTGGCATTTAATTAGCAACAAATCGGAAGCAGCCATTAAAAAACAAAACAATGGGTTATTTAGTTATCTAGAAACTGTTGGTTATTTTTTGCCCGAAATAAAAAATGCCGATTTTATTTTAAAAATAGAAAATACCGATTCGCATTTTAATTGCAATAAAACAATACAAGAAATAGAAAAAATACAAGGTGTAATTACACTTTTTAAAATAGAACAAACCAAACTAAAATCGAAAAACAACTTAATATTTTAAAAATGTTAACAAGTAAAAAAACTAAAATCGTAGCCACTTTAGGTCCAGCATGTAGCGAAAAACACATTATGAAAGCTATGATAGAAGCTGGCGTAAATGTTTTTAGAATTAACTTTTCGCACGCCGATTACGAAGACGTAAAATTACGCATACAAAATATTCGAGAGTTAAATGAGGAATTTGGCTTTACCACATCAATATTAGCCGATTTACAAGGTCCAAAATTGCGTGTAGGCGTAATGAAAGAAGATGTTGTAGTAAACAAAGGCGACATTATAACCTTTACAACCGCTAACGATGTTTTAGGAACTTCGGAACGTGTTTATATGAACTACAAAGAATTTCCAAAAGATGTAAAAGCAGGCGAAAAAATTTTACTAGACGACGGGAAACTTATTTTTGAAGTTGTAAAAACCGATAAAAAAACCGAAGTAGAAGCACGTGTTCTACAAGGTGGTCCGTTGCGTTCTAAAAAAGGAGTAAACTTGCCTAATACCAAAGTTTCTTTACCCGCATTAACCGAAAAAGATATTCGCGATGCCGTTTTTGCCATTGAAAGCGAAGTCGATTGGATTGCGCTTTCATTTGTACGCACGCCAAAAGATTTAGAAGATTTACAAGATTTAATTGCCAAACATTCGAACCATAAAATTCCAATTATTGCTAAAATTGAAAAACCCGAAGCAGTAGAAAATATCGATAAAATTGTTGCTTTTTGTGATGGTTTAATGGTAGCTCGTGGCGATTTAGGAGTAGAAATTCCAGCAGAAGAAGTTCCTTTAATTCAAAAAAAATTAATTCATCGTGCAAAAACAGCTCGTATTCCTGTAATTGTAGCTACGCAAATGATGGAAACCATGATAACGAGCCTAACGCCTACTCGTGCCGAAGTTAATGATGTAGCGAACTCGGTAATGGACGGCGCCGATGCGGTTATGCTTTCAGGCGAAACTTCTGTAGGTAATTATCCGGTACAAGTTATTGAAACCATGACTCGTATTATTGAAAGCGTAGAACATTCGCCTTTAATTAAAGTTCCTTTAAATCCGCCACACATTAGAACCAAGCGTTTTATTACCAAATCTATTTGTTACCACGCCGCTATTATGGCCGATGATATTGATGCTAAAGCAATTACCACTTTAACCAACTCGGGTTATACAGCTTTTCAAATATCGGCTTGGCGACCAAAATCGCATATTTTAGTATTTACATCGAATAAACGAATTTTAACACAGCTTAATTTACTTTGGGGTGTTCGGGCTTATTATTACAGCAAATTTGTGAGTACTGATGATACTGTTGACGATTTAAACCAAATTTGCAAAGACAGAGGCTATGTTACAAAAGGCGATATGGTTATTAACCTTGCGGCTATGCCAATTATGAAAAAAGGTATGGTAAATACACTTCGTGTATCTGAAATAGAATAATGTTTTATTCAAACTTAAACTGCAACTGAACCGAAACACTTTTTTGTTTTGGTTCAGTTTTTTGTTTGGTTTCATTGTTTAAATTATGTAGTGAAATACCTAACAAACGAACAGAGTTTTTTAAACGTTCTTGATACAACAACTCTTTTGCTACATCAATTATTAAACTCTTGTCTGATATATAATAGAGTAAGGTTTTGCTTCTTGTTTGAATAGAAAAATCGGAATACTTTAGTTTTAAAGTAATGGTTTTTCCTGCAATTTTATTTTTTCGCAATCGCTTTTCGAGTTCGTTTGCAATTGTTATTATTTTCGCTTCCAAAAAAACTTCTGACGTTAAGTTTTCGAAAAAAGTACGTTCGGCTCCTACCGATTTTATGGTTCGGTTTGGTTTAACTTGGCTGTTATGAATACCACGGCAAATGTTATAATAATATTTTCCGCTATTGCTAAAATGATGTTCTAAATAATCTATTGATTTTTGTTTTAAATCTAAACCTGTAAAAATACCTAATTGATACATTCTTTCGGCGGTTACTTTACCTATGCCATAAAATTTTCGAATATCCAATGTTTCTAAAAAACCTACAACCTCATCTGGATTTACCGTTTTTTGTCCGTTTGGCTTATTGTAATCGGAAGCAATTTTTGCTACAAATTTATTTACTGAAATTCCTGCCGAAGCTGTTAAACCTACTTCTTTAAAAATACGTTCTCTAATTTCTTTTGCTATTAACGTAGCACTTGCATTATTCTTTTTGTTTTCAGTAACATCAAGATACGCTTCATCAAGCGAAAGCGGCTCAACTAAATCGGTATAATCGTGAAATATTTTTCTAATTTTTTTAGAAATTTCTTTATAGCGATCAAATCGTGGTGTAACAAAAATTAAATCTGGACACAAACGCTTGGCTTGAATACCACTCATTGCGCTTCGCACACCAAATTTTCGTGCTTCGTAACTTGCTGCCGAAACTACGCCACGCGTTTCATTGCCGCCAACTGCTAGTGCTTTTCCTTTAAGTTCAGGGTTGTCCATTTGCTCTACAGAAGCGTAGAACGCATCCATATCGATATGAATAATTTTTCTTTTTTCTTCTTCTGAACTCATCTTACAAATTTACTTTATATTTGGTAAAAATTATTTTTAATGATTGAAATTGAACGTAAATTTTTAGTTACCAATACAACTTTCTTAACCCAATCGAATCGGTTTTATAGCATAAAACAAGGGTTTTTATCGTCTGTTCCCGAAAGAACGGTTCGCATACGAATTAAAGGAAACAAGGGGTTTTTAACCATAAAAGGGAAAAGCAGTGAAAGCGGAATGAGCCGATTTGAATGGGAAAAAGAAATTGCCGTAACAGATGCCGAGCAATTGTTGTTGCTTTGTGAAAAAGGAATAATTAGTAAAACTCGACACGAAATAAAAATAGGCAATCATCTTTTTGAAGTAGATGTTTTTGATGATGAAAATGAAGGTTTAATTCTTGCAGAAATTGAACTTTCATCGGAAAACGAAGTGTTTGAAAAGCCAAATTGGCTAGGAAAAGAAGTAACAAACGACATTCGATTTTACAACTCTAATTTAAGTAAAAATCCTTATAAAAATTGGGAAAAATGAAAAATTATTTAATCGTTATTTTGCTTGGAATGTGTTTTTCTTGTGTATCGATAAAAGTAGAAAACACAAAAAATGTTGCTAGCAAAGCGACAAAACCCGCAACAAAACACGAAACTTTTAGCTATAAAGATGGCGACACTACTTATGTTATGCAAAAATATTTTTTGGTTTTATTAAAAAAAGGAGCCAATAGAAATCAAAATAAAGAAGAAATAGCCGAAATACAAAAAAAGCACTTGGCGCATATTTCATGGCTAGCAAAGCAAGGCTATATTAGTGTTGCTGGCCCAAGTGAAAATCACGATGTAATTGCTGGTTTTTTGTTGTTTAATACCGAAACCCAACAACAAGCCGATAGTTTAGCAAAACTTGATCCTGCTGTAAAAGCAGGACGTCTCGAGGTTGAGTCATTACCTTGGTGGGCTGCTAAAGGAAGTGCTTTAAAATAAACATATTAAATTAACCATTACTCAAAATCGTCAATTCGAGTAAAATTCTTTTAGAATTTTATACTGAAAATCCAATCAATGAGCTAAGTTATAAACTATTGCTCATAAAGGATTTCTAGTTTAACCTGTAATATGCCTCTTTTTTTATTTTGGGCAATTTCCATAAAAACCTTTTTGGTTAAGTCTATTTCTCTTCCTTTTATAAACGGACCTCTATCGGTTATGGTTACTAAAGCCGATTGATTATTTACTAAATTAGTAACCAAAACTTTTGTACCAAAAGGAAGTGTTTTATGTGCAGCTGTGTATTCGGAGTTATTAAATACTTTTCCGCTTGCGGTTTTTCTTCCGTTAAATTTATCGTGATAATACGATGCGTGAACCGAATCTTTATAAAGTTTATACAGGTTTCCTATAGAATCTATTCGCAATGAATCAATTACAATAGAATCGTTTACAGTTTTATTATAAAAATGTCTGTTTTTGCTATTTGGCGTTGTAAAACTATAACAAAAAAACAGTACAATAACTAAAATTGTACTGTATGTTATAATTGTATTTTTCATTTTACTAAATTAAGCAAACCAAAGTTTCCACGGAATTCTTGAAAGAATTAACAAAAGACCTAACGAGTAAAAAATGGCAATTTTCTTAAATTTTCCATTACTACTTTCTTCTCTTTTATGCTTAGACCAACCAATAGTTATTAATACAATAGCAATTACATTAATTAACGGATGTTCTAACGATGTTAATCGAAGAGCCGCATCGCCCATTTGTCCGAATGATTTTAATCCTAAAGGCGAAATAAAATAAAGCAACAAACCTAATAGTAATTGCAAATGTGTAACTATTAGCGCAAAAAGCGAAATGCGCAAATCTTTATCTTTAAAAACTCTTTTGCTAGTTAAACCCGTAATAGCATTTATTGCTGCTAGTACTAGAAGTGTTAGCACAATGTAAGCAAAAATAGAATGTGCTGTTTGAATAGCTGTGTACATATTGTTTATTGATTAGTGGTTTTAACAAAGATACTAAAAACTTTATTTTAAAAATTGAGCTAATAAAAATTGTGTTGAAGCATCGTGTTTTTTTATTGTACCCGATTCTAATTCGTTTAAAATAGAATTAGCCAATTGCTTTCCTAGTTCTACTCCCCATTGGTCATAACTAAAAATATTCCAAATAACACCTTGAACAAATATTTTATGCTCGTACATAGCAATAAGCGAACCCAACGTTTTAGGCGTTAACGATTCTACTAAAATAGTAGTTGTAGGTTTATTGCCTTGAAAAACTTTAAATGGCAATAACTTTTCGGCTTTATCTTTAGCTATATTTTGCTTTACAAACTCTTCCATTACCTGTTCTTCAGTTTTACCCATTAACAATGCTTCAGTTTGTGCAAAAAAGTTTGACATTAATTTAGTATGATGCTCATCATTACCGTATAACGATTTTTTAAATCCAATAAAATCAGTAGGAATTAACTTTGTTCCTTGATGAATTAATTGAAAAAACGCATGTTGCGAATTAGTACCTGGTTCGCCCCAAATTATGGTTCCTGTTTGATAATTACAAATGTTTCCATCTCTCGCTACATATTTACCATTACTTTCCATAATACCTTGTTGCAAGTAAGGAACAAATTTTTGCAAATATTGCGAATACGGAATAATAGCTTCGGTTTCGGCACCATAAAAGTTATTGTACCAAACGCTTAAAAGTGCCAAAATAACAGGAATATTATTTGAAAAATCGGCTGTTTTAAAATGTTCATCCATTTCATTAGCACCTGCTAATAACGCTTCAAAATTTGTGTAACCCACCGCTAAAGCAATAGAAAGTCCAACAGCACTCCATAATGAAAAACGACCACCAACCCAATCCCACATAGGGAAGACATTTTCGGAAGCAATTCCAAATTCGGCTACTTTTTCTAAATTGGTAGAAACTGCTACAAAATGTTTGGCAATATCAGTCGGTTTAGTTTCAAATTCTTTAGATAAAAACCATTTGCGAATTGTTTCGGCATTGGTTAACGTTTCTTGTGTTGTAAACGTTTTTGAAACAACTACAAAAAGTGTGGTTTCGGGGTTTACTCTTTTTATAATTTCTTGCACATGATCGCCATCTATGTTCGACACAAAATGTACATTTAAATGGTTACGATAATATTGCAACGAATCGACTACCATTGCTGGTCCTAAATCGGAACCGCCAATACCAATGTTTACAATATCGGTAAATTTTTTGCCAGAATAACCTAGCATTTTCCCTGAAATAACAGCCTCTGAAAATGCTTTTATTTTTGCTTTTACTTCGATTATTTGTGGCATTACATTTACACCATCAATTTTAATTTCGGTATTTTCGTTTGCTCGCAATGCAGTATGCAAAACAGCTCTACCTTCGGTTTCATTTATTTTTTCGCCATTAAAATATGATGCTATAGCTTCTTTTAATGCTACTTCGTTTGCTAATTCTAAAAGTAGATTTTGTGTTTTATTGGTAATTTTATTTTTAGAGTAATCTACTAAAAAGTTATTCCATTTTATTGAAAATTTTTCGGCTCTACTAGCATCGTCTGCAAATAAATCTTGCATTTTTACGGTCATCATTTCCGCTATAAAATGCTCGCGAAGTTGCAACCAAGCATTTGTTCCTGATGGATTAATTTTATTCAATGGCATTGTTTTTAAGTTTTAATTGAATAATACTGTCTAATTCTGTTTTAAAAGGTTTAATATATTGTAAATACCTATCTCTTTCTTTTTTATCTAAAGGTTCTGCATTTGGTAGTTTAAGTCGTAAAGGATCTACTTGAACGCCGTTTTTCCAAAAACGATAACACACATGCGGACCTGTTGCTAAACCTGTACTACCTACTTTACCGATAGTTTGTCCTTGCGAAACGTGTTGTCCTTTCTTTACCAATATTTTAGACATATGAAGATATTGTGTAGAATAGGTGGCATTATGTCGTATTTTAACATAATTTCCATTTCCAGAAGTATAACCCGCACGTTCTACAACGCCCGATGCTGTTGCTTTAATTGGTGTACCTGTTGGCGCTGCATAATCAGTTCCGTTGTGTGCTTTCCAGCGTTTTTGTACAGGATGAAAACGCCTACCTGAAAAACGAGAAGATATTCTAAAATAATCTAAAGGTGCTTTTAAAAACATTGCCTTTAATGCTTTTCCGTTTTCGTCGTAATATTGCGGTTTTTGATTTTCGCTTGCTTGATAAGGAAACGCATAAAAATCTTTCCCTTTATGTTGAAAATAAGTTGATTCTACTCGTTCTACACCTGCATAAATAGAATCTTCTATATATTTTTCGTAAATAGTAACTGCAAATTTATCGTCTTTTTGAATTTTAAAAAAGTCGATAGTGTATTTATATACTTCTGCCAGTTTAGGTGCTAAAGACGCACCTACACCTGCATTGTCTAAAGAAGCTGAAAGTGAGCCTTCAATTTTTCCAGCAACCGTTCTTTTTTTAATGGTTGTAGGTCTTTGTTTATTAGTAACTATTACAGAATCTCTTAAATCGATTACGGTATAATGAATTTTATCTTGCACATATACAAAGGCTTCAAGATTTTGTGGCCTTTCTTTGTTTAAAAACAAAAAATAGGGTTTGCCTGCTTTTATGCCTCTTAAATTAAAAGAATCTTTAACTTTTTCGGTAAGTTGATGAATTGTGATACTATCTGGAAATGAATATTGTTCCAATATTGTTCCAAAGGTATCGCCCGATTTAATGGTGTCTTTTACTACCTTAAAATTATTAAACGTAAAACCAAAATCTTTAACAATTGGTTCTTCTATTTGAACTTTTTTTGATGATTTATTTTGTTTTTTATGATCGTCTTTACAAGCTACAAAAAATAAAATGGCGGCTAATACAATAACTATTTTTTTCAACGGTTTGGCTTTTATACATTAAACATTTTCTCCCCAAGTATCTAATTCTTCTTGTGTCCATAATTCTGGAAAAAATATTCTTCTTTGGTATTTGGGTAGCATATATTTTTTCCAATCGCTTCCGCCTGTTGCCTCGCCTGTACCAGTTTTGTCGCTTTCAATATATTTTTTAGCGGCATAGTAATGCCCCATAACCCAAGTTATATTTACGGTTTTGTCGTAATGGCGCATAGCATTAATAAGCGTTCGATTTTGTTGGTCTTGAAGTGGCAGTTGTTTAAATTTTTGCCAAATATTTATGGTGTTGTATTCTTCCATAAATTCTAGAAAGTTTTTTTTATATTTTCGTTCAAACTCTAAAATTAAATACGATTTTTTTCCTGTTTGGTAATCTTTTCCTGCAGCTTGCCAATACAAATGTTCAAAAGCGTGCGAATAAGGTGTGTTTCTATCTATTGTTGCTCGGAAACGATAATCTATTAAATTAATTAAATCGGTTGATGCGAATTCTATTAATCGATATTGTGCACTTTGAAAACCACTAGCTGGTGTTAACGTATGGCGAAATTTTAAATATTGTTCGGGTTCCATACCATCCATCATTATCGTAAATGATGTGGTTAACATATCGAAATAGCGACTAATTCTTCCTAATTTCTCGGTAAAATATTCGGTTGTTGGTTTTTCGGTATGGCACAATTGGTTTATTTCCCACAAAATCATTTTAAACAGCAACTCGTTTACTTGATGGTACATAATAAATACCATTTCATCGGGCAAAGTAGTGCGCTGTATTTGTAAATTTAGCAAAGCATCTGTTTGAATATAATCCCAATATGTTATAGGCTTAGACCATAGCAATCCTTCGAGATGCGTTTTGGTGTTTTGGTCTATTTTATTAAATTTTTGTTCTAATTGCGCTATTTCATTTTGATACTTTGTTTCTTCCATTATTTTACTTTAATTTTAAATGAATGCTTTAGTCCTTTAAATTCTTCTAAATCTGCCTTTAAAGAACCTACGGCTAAACTAGCCTTAATTCTAACAGGAATTCTATTGTCGTCGTCTGAAATCCAAACAGTTAAGCTTTCTTGTTCTTTAAAAACTCTACCTGCCTGAACATACGGACGAAACACCATACAAGGAATTGTACCAAATTTAGTATTTATATCTTCTTTTCCTATAAATTTTAACTTAAACTTAAAGGTTTCGTCATCGAAAAACATATCAATTGCTACCGATTCACCAGGTTTTAATTTTTCAATACCTGGATAGTTTCTTAAATAGTAAAAACTTGATACTATATCTTGAACATTCTCGGGAACAGAAAATGTTTTTTGTGTATTTTTTTTATAATCTTTAACCAAAACAGTGTTATTGTCTTGGTTAAAAAAGCCTTCTTGATTTTTAGTATAACCCCCTTCGTTTATTTTTCTAAGAAATTGATACGGTTTTCCTGTTTCTTTATCGAAAATGCTTTGGTAGTGGTCTTCAACTTTAAAAAATAATTTGGTCATACCTACAGTCCAGCCTTTACCTACAACGTAGTGTGCTTTTTTATTATTTCTTGTGGTTTCTTTTATTTCTAAAGTAGCATAACCTGCATTAACCAAACCATAATGAATGCGAAGTTTAAACCATTCTCCTGTTGTAAAAGCACTGTCTTGCTTTACAAAAGAATTTGTAGTAATAAAAATGATAAAAAGTGCTGCTATTTTTTTCATAATTTTATGTCTTTATAGACAAAAAATACAATTTTCGTTCCAAAGTTACTTAAACAAAAAAACTCAGCCAAAAATACTGACCGAGTTTTTCTGTTATTAACCAACCAAAACTATAAATTATGAAAATTACAAAAAATTAAATACTGCTATTTTCTTTTTTGTGAGTGCAAATCTACAGCAAACATTAAAAATAATTCAATGAAAAGTAAATTTTAACTATTTTAACACAACAAATACTTTTTTTATTGGTTTTTTTTTAATAATTTATAAAAAGAATTCTATTTTATAGCGTTCCTCTCAATTCTTGTTCTCTTTCAATTGATTCAAACAAGGCTTTGAAATTACCTGCGCCAAAACCTTTTGCTCCCATTCGTTGAATAATTTCAAAGAAAAGTGTAGGGCGATCTTCTACCGGTTTGGTAAATATTTGTAACAAATAACCTTCTTCATCGGCATCAATCATAATACCGAGTTTTTGCAATTCATTAATGTCTTCTTTAAATTTAGACATATGATCTTTTAATCGTTCAGGAATGGCATCATAGTAGGCTTGTGGCGGTGTGCTTAAAAATTCTACCCCACGTGCGCGCATTTTAGACACTGTAGTAATGATATCATCGGTTGCTACAGCAATGTGTTGTACGCCTTCGTCTTCGTAAAAATCTAAATATTCTTCAATTTGCGAACGTTTTTTACCGTTAGCTGGCTCGTTAATCGGGAATTTAATTCTACCATTGCCATTACTCATTACTTTACTCATTAACGCCGAGTATTCTGTAGTAATTTGTTTGTCGTCAAACGATAAAAAGTTCACAAATCCCATTACATCTTCAAACCATTTTACGGCTTCGTTCATACGGTTCCAGCCAGTATTACCAACCATATGGTCTATATATTTTAAACCAACAGTTTCTGGATTATAGTCTGATTTCCATTCTTGATATCCCGGTAAAAAGACACCGTTGTAGTTTTTGCGTTCAACAAAAATAAATACGGTTTCGCCATACGCACCATAAATACCGGCACGTACCACTTCGCCGTTTTCATCTTTTTCAACAACAGGTTCAAAGTAGGGTTTTGCGCCACGTTTTGTAGTTTCGGCAAACGAATGACGCGCGTCTTCCACCCAGAGTGCAATTACTTTTACCCCATCGCCGTGCTTTTTAACGTGTTCGCCAACTGGTGAATTACTATTTAGTGCAGTTGTTAAAACTAAGCGAATTTTATCTTGTTTTAACACATACGATGCTTTGTCTTTTACGCCTGTTTCTAAACCAGCATAAGCCAACGATTGAAAACCAAAAGCGGTTTTGTAAAAATGGGCTGCTTGCTTGGCATTGCCTACATAAAACTCGACATAATCGGTTCCTAAAAGCGGAAGAAAATCTTGTGCGCCTTCAAATATTTTTTCTAGTCCGTATTCTACTGATTTTATTTCTTTCATAATAATTTGATATTTTGGTAATTAGCGAATATGCGAATTGTTTTTCGACGTGCTAATTATTTTATTTAACATTTTAATTATTCCGTTTAATTTATTTAATAATGTTTCTGCAGAAGGATATCCTTCAAGGTTTTCGCATAAAAAACAACCAATATTCTGTTTCATCTGCTTCTTTAAGTGCTATTTTTAATTTATGTATAAAATCAGCTTTACTTTCTGCGTTTTGAGCTTTTTTTGAATTAGCACCAATGATGTACCGCTTCTAATTAATTGTCTTGCAATAGCAAATTTTTTATTTGATTCGAGTAGTTCTGAATATTTTACAACTAAAATTGAAAATTCAAAAGTTTCTTTCAAAAGAATATTTTCTTTATATTTTTCACTATTTGTAAATTTCATAAGACAATTCTCTAAATCAATTAAATCATTCGCTAATTCGGCACATTTATTCAAGCCACGACTGATAATATTTTCCATCTGCAATTTTCATTGCTTCTTCTGTAACCATTAAAGGTTTAAACGTATCAACCATTACCGCCAGTTCCAAAGTTTCTTTTTTTCCGATACTTCTTTCAGCCGCTCCTGGGTGTGGGCCGTGTGGAATACCTGCTGGGTGTAATGAAATATGCCCTGCTTCGATATCGTTTCGGCTCATAAAATCGCCATCAACATAATACAATACTTCATCAGCATCAATATTACTATGATTATATGGCGCTGGTATAGATAGTGGATGATAATCGTAAAGTCTTGGTACAAATGAACAAATTACAAACGCATCGGTTTCGAAAGTTTGATGTATAGGTGGTGGTAAATGAATTCTTCCTGTTATGGGTTCAAAATCGTGAATGGAAAACGCATACGGATAATTATAACCGTCGTAGCCAACCACATCAAATGGGTGCGATGCGTAAATTAAATCGAAAATTTCGTCTTTCTTTTTAATTTTGATTAAAAAATCGCCTTTTTCGTCGTGCGTTTCTAACACTTCTGGGCGGCGAATATCGCGTTCGCAAAATGGCGAATGTTCTAACAATTGCCCAAACCAGTTACGGTATTGTTTGGGCGTATATACAGGGCGATGCGATTCTACAATAAACAAGCGATTTTCTTCGGTATCAAAATCGATTTTGTATATCATTCCTCGAGGAATTACTAAATAATCGCCATATTTGAAATCCAGATTACCAAGCATTGTTCTCAATTTTCCAGAACCTTTGTGTACAAAAATTACTTCATCAGAATCGGTATTTTTATAAAAATACTCGGTGGTTGATTTACGTGGTGCTGCTAAAACAATATGGCAATCGGTATTGGTTAATACAATTTTGCGACTTTCTAAAAAATCGTCGCATGGTGGCACTTCAAAACCTCGTAAACGATAGGATTGAATATTGTTTGCATTGGCTATTTTAGGCGCTACCGAATATTGATTGGCAATTTCTTTTACCATTGTAGGGCGGTAATTGTGGTACATATTGGTTGACATACCATCAAAACCTACCGTACCAAAAAGTTGCTCATAATATAAATCGCCGTTTTCTTTTCGGAATTGAATGTGTCTTTTGTGGGGAATTTTTCCTAATTTATGATATATTGGCATTTCTTTTTAGTTTAAAAGTTAAAAGTTAAAAGTTAAAAGTTGATGATGCTTTTATCTTTTCTATTAATCTAAAAGATAGTCGTCTCATTCAGGATTTCTCTTAATGAGGAATTTAAGATGGGACATTAAACCGTTGAAATATGGTTTCATACGCACAAATATCGGAATTTTTTTGGATAATTAAAATTTATAACCAACACTTATCCATGTAAAATGATTGTGTGTTTCGGGCGACCAAGAGTGTTTTATTTCTACTGGACCAATTATTGTTTCTAAACCATAGCCAATTGCATAGCCAGAATGCGATGGTTTTGTTAGCCAATTTTCGACTTGTTCGAAAATTTTATTTCCTACAATAGCGTAATTTGCAGTAACGTTTATGTGATGTTTTTTATATAATGTAGCGTCTGCTGTAAATGTTGTTTTTACATAACTATCGCCTAGTATGCTAATAAAATCATATCCGAAAAATGGGGTAAGATTATTTACAGGCATATAACCATAGCCTCCTAGAGCAAAATCGAAAAAATTTACTGTGTTTTCACCCACATGAAAACCTCCTTCGGTTTGTAATTTTAGCGTATAGTTTTCAAAAAATGTTTGCACTATTCCTGCATCGGCTTTTAAATATGAAAATTGTTCGAAATTAGTATAACCTGTTGCGTATAAAAATGTTTTTAATTCGCCATTAAAATACCATCCTTTCTTAGGAAAATATTGTTTGTCGAACGAGTCGAATTTCATATAACCAAACAAAGAAGTATAAGTGCTGTTTTCGAAAGTTGACAAGGAAGAATCTAGTGTGTTTGACGTAATTTTTAAAAATTTGTGTTCTGCTCCTAATCCAAACGAATATTTTTGTGCAAATAACGTTTGAAAATAAATTTGATTTGACAAGTCTGCATAATCGATATTTATAGAATTAACACTGTAGCTTCTTAAAATATCGCCGTTATTAAAATCGCTTGGGATATTTTTATTAAACTTTGCATATTTTGAATTGACTCCAAAACTCCAATAAAAACCGTTGTCTATATAATAATTTAAATTGTATCGAATATTATCGCCTGCAATAAAATCGAAAGAAAACACATCGTTATTCGCAATAAATTTTTTCTTCGTAAAATTAAGCAAAACACCGCTTTTGTATAAATTATCGTAATGCACACCTAATCGTAAAAACATATTGCTTTTGCGCTCTTTTAAATCTAAAATAATATTTTCTGTACCGTTGTCTAATTTTTCAAAAAAGTAGGTTATAGAATAGAAGTTTTGCGATGCGTTTAAATTATTTATTCCTTTTTCAAACCTATCGAAACTTATTTTACTATATGGCTTAAATTTTAATTGTCCTATTATATAAGCTCTTGTGTAATTTTTAAGCGGATTTATAATAATTTGATTAACCACAATAGAATCTGTTTCCTTTTTTTTAGGTTTCTTGTTGTAATTTTTAGTGCTTAATTGTTGTAGTTTTTTTAATTGTTTTAAAGCCGCTATTTCACCTGTTGGAATAATTTCATTTCCTTTTTCAAATGAAATAACATTGTAATTTGTTATGTTCGGTTTTATATAAATATCGGTAAGTTTTCTTTTCTTTTCCATTTTTTCAATCATAGAAAGGTTAGAAACTTGCGTTAACAATTCTGATGCCGCTTGTAGTTCTTTTCGAGTTTTTAAACTATCTTGAACATCTACACCTATAATTATTTCGGCACCTAGTTTACGCAAATGTTCAACAGGATAATTGTTTACAACGCCGCCATCTACTAAAAGTTTTCCATTTATTTCTACAGGGTTAAAAACAGATGGAATAGCACTACTTGCAATTTGCGATTGTGGCAAACTTCCTTTATCTAAAATAACTTCTTTACCTGTTTCTATATCGGTAGCTACACAAAAGAAAGGCGTGGGTAGTTTTAAAAAATCCTTTTCGTTACAAACCGATTTTGTTAATTTAGAAAGCAAGTTATAATTGTAAAGTCCTTTTGAAAAAGCCGAAGGTAATCCTATTTTAAAATCATTAAACGGAAGTGTTAACACATACATTTCGTCGTTTCTTTTTTCGTAAAAGCTTTTAGAATCTCGAGGAACAAAATCTTGAATTAATGCTTCTGTATCTACATGCCGAAAAATAGAATCGAGCTGTTTACCCGTATAGCCCACCGCATACAACCCACCAATTATAGAACCCATACTAGTACCGCCTATATAATCGATTTTAATACCTAAAGAATCTATAACTTTTAAAACACCAATATGCGCCAAGCCTTTAGCGCCTCCACCACTTAGTACTAAACCTATTTTTGGCTTACTTATTTCGCTTTTAATTTCTTGCCCATAGCTAATATTTACTATACAAAATACGCTAATAAACAAGATTATTGATTTCATTTAGAGTTGGATTGAATGCTTTTGTAAAATTCGGAAATTTTTTTGGCTTTTGAAAGCCCTACAACCGAAGAAATTTCTTTTTCCGAAGCTAGCTGCAATCTTTTAACACTTTTAAAATGTTTTAAAAGCGTAATCATGGTTTTTTCGCCAATGCCCGGAATGGTTTCTAACGACGTTTGTAATGCCGATTTACTGCGCTTATCGCGATGATGTGTAATACCAAAACGATGGGCTTCATTACGTAAATGTTGGATTATTTTTAAAGTTTCCGATTTTTTATCGAGATACAACGGAATAGGATCATCTGGATAAAACAATTCTTCTAAACGTTTAGCAATACCAATAATGGCTATTTTTCCTCGTAAACCTAAATCGTCTAAACTTTTTAATGCCGATGATAATTGTCCTTTTCCGCCATCAATAATTATTAATTGTGGTAACGATTGTTTTTCTTCTAGCAAACGCTTGTAGCGACGATATACTACTTCTTCCATTGAAGCAAAATCATTCGGCCCTTCTACTGTTTTTATATTGAAATGGCGATAGTCTTTTTTACTAGGTTTCCCATCTTTAAACACTACACACGCCGCAACTGGATTTGTTCCTTGAATATTTGAGTTGTCAAAACATTCTATATGTCGTGGTTCTACCGAAAGGCGCAAGTCTTTTTTCATTTGTGCCATAATTCGTTTAGTATGTCTTTCGGGATCTACAATTTTAATCTGCTTTAATTGATCTAAACGATAATGTTTCGCATTGCGAAGAGACAAATCTAAAATTTGTTTTTTATCGCCAAGTTTCGGAACCGTAATTTTTATGTTTTCGCCCAAATCTACTTCAAAAGGCACTACAATTTCTCTTGAATTCAAATGAAAGCGTTCTCGAAGTTCTACAATTGCTAATTCTAAAAGTTCGGCATCGGTTTCTTCTAGTTTTTTCTTTATTTCTAAAGTATGCGAGCGCACAATTGCGCCATAAGAAATTTGTAAAAAATTTACATACGCCATCGTTTCATCGGAAACTATTGAAAAAACATCTAAGTTTGTAATTTTAGGATTAAGAATTGTTGATTTTGCTTGATAGTTTTCTAAAACCTCTATTTTTTCTTTAATTTTTTGCGCTTCTTCAAACTTCATTTCTATCGCCAAATCTTGCATCAATTGTTTAAAATCTTTCAAACTTTCTTTGAAATTTCCTTTTAAAATTTCACGTACGGCTTGAATTTGGTTTTGATAATTTTCTAAGGTTTGATGTCCTTCACACGGCCCTTTACAATTGCCAATATGATATTCTAAACAAACTTTATATTTCCCCGAATCGATGTTGGTTTTAGACAAATCATAATTACATGTTCGTAACGGATATAACTCTTTAATTAAATCGAGAAGTGTGTGAACTGTTTTTCCGCTAGTATAAGGACCAAAATACTCTGAACCATCTTTTATCATTCTTCTGGTTTGAAAAATTCGAGAAAATGGTTCATTTTTAATACAAATCCACGGATAACTTTTATCGTCTTTCAACAATACATTATAGCGTGGTTGTAGCTTTTTTATCAGATTATTCTCTAAAAGTAGCGCATCGGTTTCTGTAGGAACAACAATGTGCTTTATAGAAACTATTTTTTTTACTAAAACCTTTGTTTTATAATTATCATGACTCTTTGTAAAGTATGATTGTACTCGCTTTTTTAAATTTTTAGCCTTTCCTACATATAAAATTTTTCCATCTTTATCGTAATACTGATAAACTCCAGGGCTATCGGGTAAGGTTTGTATTTGAAGTTCGAGTGGCGATTGCATTTTAAAAGATAAAACAACAAAGATAAAAGATTTGTTATTTTATTTGTCAATTTTTATACATTTGGTACGATGAAGACTAATAAAACACTAACTCTTTTTGGCGAAACAATTTTAGCAGGCGAAAGCAAAACTATTTCTATGGAAATAGCCAAGCTTCATACCATGAACAAACTAAATGTTCCTATTATTGTAGAACGCGCAAAACTAGATGGACCTACTGTTTTGTTTTCGGCAGGGTTGCACGGCGATGAAATAAACGGAACCGAAACCGTGCGCCAAATTATTACCAAAAAAATAAATAAACCCAAACGAGGTACTATTATTTGTATTCCTGTTTTAAATGTTTTTGGATTTATTAATCAAATGCGCGAATTTCCAGATAAACGCGATTTAAACCGAGTGTTCCCAGGCAGTAAAACAGGTTCGCTTGCTAGCCGATTCGCCTATTATATTGTGCAAGAAATAATTCCGAATATTGATTATGCTATCGATTTTCATGCTGGCGGCGCACAACGGTTTAATGCTTCTCAAATTAGAATTGAACAAGGAAATACCGAGTTAAAAAAATTAGCCGCTATTTTTAACGCACCATTTACTTTGTATTCTAAAAATATTCAAGGTTCATTTAGAAGCACTTGCGATAAAATGAATGTAAAAATGCTATTGTTTGAAGGTGGAAAATCGTTAGATTTAAACGACGAAATTACCAAACAAGCTTTAGACGGAACGAAACGATTTTTAGCACACTTAAATATGCTAAACCCGAAAAAAACACAAACTAAACCCGAAAAAGAGACCCTTTTTATTGAAAAATCGAATTGGATAAGAGCAAACGCATCGGGTATGTTTCACTTAAAAGTTGAAGCCGGAAAATTTGTTGAAAAAGGCACGCTTTTAGCCGTAATTTCAGATCCGTATGGAAAAGTAGAACGTGCTGTAAAATCGCCAAATAGCGGCTACCTCATCAATGTAAACCATGCGCCTTTCGTATATCAGGGTGATGCCATTTTTCATATTTCTACGCAATTACAAAGCTAACAATTATCATATTTTCAGACTTTTGTTATACCGTATCTTTACCAAAATTAAAATGGTATGCAATTTTGGAAAAAACTATCGCCCGAACAACGCAAAAATAGAATAAACAATGCGCTACAACAAAATGTAAATTTCTCTAAAGATGCGTCTTTGGGTTATCCTGCTTCAAAATTAGACGGAAAAGTTTTTTATGATGATGCGCCATTTTTAAAAGATGCACCTACACTTCAAACCTATGTTGCCAATCCAAATAACATTGGTTGTCACACTTTTGGAACTTCAGAAAAAGCATTCATTGGAACACAAGATATTGAAAGAGAAGCGCTTAATATTATTGCAGTTGATATTTTTAATGCTAAAGAAAATGAATTTGACGGTTACATTGCCCCTGGTGGAACAGAAGCAAATATTCAAGCGCTTTGGGTGTTCCGTAATTATTTCTTTAACGAATACAATGCAAAACTTGACGAAATTGCCATTTTAGCATCAGAAGATACCCATTATTCAATACCTAAAGGTTCTAATTTATTACAAATCGATTGGTTAAAAGTTCCTGTAGAATTTGAATCCCGTGAAATTCAGAAAGACAAATTGGAACAAATTATTTCTGATGCACAAAAAAATGGCAAAAAATATTTCATGGCAGTTGCCAATATGGGAACTACAATGTTTGGTTCCGTAGATAATCCTAATGTTTATACCGATACATTAGAAAAATACAACGCTAGTTATAAATTACACATAGATGGCGCTTATGGTGGGTTTGTGTATCCATTTAGTAATAAAATGTCGGTAATAAATTTCAGTAACCCAAAAATTAGTTCGATTACTATTGATGCGCATAAAATGCTTCAAGCTCCTTATGGAACCGGAATTTTTATTTGCCGAAAAGGATTAATTGAAAATGTATTAACCAAAGAAGCCGAATATGTAGAAGGAATGGATTTAACACTTTGCGGAAGCCGTTCTGGTGCAAATGCTGTTGCCATTTGGATGATTTTGTTTACCTACGGACCCTATGGTTGGTATGAAAAAATTAGCATTTTACAAATGCGCACACATTTTCTTTGCAGCGAATTAGACAAATTAGGAATAAAATATTTTCGCGAACCTTATATGAATATTGTTACTATTCATTCTGAAAACATTCCGGAAACTATAGCAGAAAAGTATGATTTAGTACCACAACAACATAATGAACATAACAGATGGTATAAAATTGTATTAATGGATCACGTAGAAATTGAACATTTAACTACTTTTATTGACGAATTGAAAGCGTCTATTAATGGATAAGAAAGTATTAAGACAGAAGTACAAAGTATTAAGACAAAATTTATCACCGCTAGAAATTGAAGAAAAAAGTTTGGCAATTGCTAATCGATTACTTCAACTAAACATATGGGATAAAACCTATTTTCATCTTTTTTTGCCAATAGTGGAACAAAAAGAAGTTGACACCGAATTTATTCTACAAATTTTAACCGGAAAAGATAAAGAAATTGTGGTTTCGAAAAGTGATTTTACAACTCGTGAAATGATTCATTTTCTACTAACCGATAATACAAAATTTGTAAAAAACGAATACAATATTCCTGAACCTGTAAATGGTTTACCGGTTCCATTAGAAATGATTGATGTAGTTTTTGTACCGCTTTTAGCATATGACAAAAGTGGAAATCGCGTAGGTTACGGAAAAGGTTTTTATGACACCTTTCTAAGCAAATGCAAGCCCGAAACGATTAAAATTGGATTATCGTTCTTTCCTCCAGAAGAAAAAATTAATGATGTTTCAGAAAGTGATGTGAAATTGGATTTTTGTGTGACGTGTGAAGCTATTTTTTCTTTTGAAAACAAATATTAATTTTCTATTTTACCGTTTAAATAAATTACATTGAATATAGGGTCTGTATTTGCTTCAATAACTATTGACTCACTGATTATTTTTTTGTTTTCTGTTTTTGGCGATAATATTACAGTCAATTCACTTGAGCAGTTTGATTCTATTATTGAATCTTTTAATTTAACAAAAGTACAACCACAACTGCTTTCAATATTAATAATTTTTAAAGTGTTTGAAGAAATGTTTTTGAAAGGTATCTTTTTTATTAAAGTATCTCCAAATTTAACAAAACCAATATTTTGTGATTTTTCAATTTCAATTTTAGAAATACAAGAATTATTGACACAAGAATTCAAAAAAAATAAAAATAATAGGTAAATAAACTTATTTAGCATCTTTAATTATGTTGTGTATATTATTATAGGTTTCAAATTTAGTGTCGTTTAATGATCCAAAATATGTTACTAATCCATTTTTATTTATAACAACATAATTTGGAACTGAATTAAAATTTAACTTCTCAAATAAACTAATGTCATGATAATAGTTTTTAAATTTAAATCCTTTTAAAAATTGTAAACTTTTTTCCTTCTCGGAATAATCTTCATAAATGTTAATAGAAAAAAACGCAATTTCTTTATCATTTTTATATTGAGCTTCTAACTTTTCAAACTTAGGAAATGACTCTATACAATACTCACAATGTGTAGTCCATAAGTCAAGAACCAATACTTTATTAGCTGGTAATTTTATTGGTTTTTTGTTAAAATCTTCAAAAACAATATCAGGAAAATCTACATTTACATAACCTTGAGAATCAACTTTATCTAAATAATAGTTATTAAGATTGTCAAAATTAAATGATAAAACAATAAAAATTAGAATATAACTTAAAAAAAAATATTTTTTCCTTTTGTGAACTAAAATTGCAAAAACAGATGATACCACACATATCAAATCAATCAATAACCCTCTGTATCCATCTACATCATAAAGTATTGAATGAATCAAAAGAAACAAGCCAAGAATTGGGTATATAAATATTAAACCCCACCCTATTTTTTTATAAGGATTTATGTTTAAAAGATATATACAGAATATAAAGTTTACTAATCCTATAAAAATAAATTGAAACTTTACGCCTATTAAACCAGTAAATACGTTTAATAGAAACAAAATTAATGTTAGTGCTAAAAAAATTATTTGTTGTTTCATAGATTACATATCATGAACTGATAAGCACATACCGTCACAATCATATCGTAATAAGAATCCACAATTTTTTAATGACTGTTTACAATCTGCATAACCTTTTTTACAAAATAATGGATTTTGAATTGTACTTAAACAAGTAACTGAACTTTGAGAAGTACAATTACAATTCGAGTTTTCTCCATCATAAAATTTGTAATTTATATAATAAAAATTTGTGATTATAAATTCTTCAGAAAAAATAGTATTTGCTTTTTCTAAAAACTGTTTTGAATAAACTGTTTTGAATATTTCCCTTGTGTCGTTATTCAAATCATCATCAAATATTGATACATTTAAATGATTTTTTAAATCAAGTATTAAACTCTTCTGTTCATCATTTAAATTGTCGTTAATTAAATTATTTATCTTATTTTCCCAAATTGAAAATTTGTCTTCCTTACTCAATAAACTATATTTCAATTTTTGAACAGAAAGATTTTTTTCATTAACTACTTCTGAAATCTTTTGAGATGAAATTTTTGACACTTCTAATTCGGAGTCTGTAGAACAAGAATTTAGTACTAAAACTATAATAATTAATGTTAAGAAACTTTTTTTCATAAAATGATTTTTTAATTAAACATAAGTACAAAACTATAAGATATCTTAATAACTCATTGTTCGAATTATGGGTAATTTTGTTTTATTTTTAAACCAATACTAAAAGTTGTATCTTTACAACTTTCAAATATAATTAAAAATGGTGAGTAAAAGTATAGGTAAAAAACTTTTTGAGTTGAGAAAACTTAAACAATGGAGACAAGAGCAAACGGCAGATTATTTATGTATATCTCGCTCTGCTTATCAACGTATAGAATCAGGAGAAGGCTTTTCATGGGCAAATAACATAGAAAAAATTTGTGAAGTGTTTGAACTTGAACCTGAAGATTTGTTTAAAGAATCAAATATAGTAATCAATAGTAATCAACAGGGTGGAAATTCTACTAACGCTTATATTATTAACCAATTATCAGACAAACTTATTGAACAATATGAACTAAGGTTAAAAGAGAAAGATGAGTTAATTGCTTTACTAAAGGAAAAAAATTAATTTTCTTTATCCGCATGAGCAAATGCTCTTTTGTTAAATACGATTAAAATCCCAACACCTGTAGAAATGGCCACATCGGCTACATTAAAAATAGCATTAAAAAAGGAAAACGGTTTTCCGCCCCAAATGGGCAGCCACTCGGGTAAGTTACCATGCCAAAAAGGGAAATACAACATATCTACCACTTCGCCATGAAACCAAGTTCCGTAAGGTTCATTAGAAAATAAAGTAGCTACTTGGTTATAACTATCGTTAAAAATAACGCCATAAAAAACAGAGTCAATAATATTGCCCACAGCGCCCGCTAAAATTAAAGCTATTGCTACTATTAAATAATTTGATGCTTTTTTACGAACCGAATCCCACAGCCACCAACCAATACCAAAAACAGCAACAATACGGAATAATGTTAAAAACAATTTACCATATTCGCCTGGAATTACCGCACCCCAAGCCATTCCTTCATTTTCGATAAAGTGAATGCGAAACCAATCTAAGCCTAAAACGTTAATAGACTCGCCAATAAAAAAATGTGTTTTAATATAAATTTTAGAAACTTGGTCGATTAGTAAAACTAAGAAAACAAGAATATAGGCTTTTTTTAACGACATTATTTAGAATTTGTGCAAAAATATAGATTTTATTCTATAAAAAAACGCCCTTTTTAGGCGTTTTTTAATTTTTTTAGAAAAGATTAACGTTGTAAGTTTTTGGCTTCAATACTCATTGTTGCATGTGGTACAACTCGTAATCGTTCTTTGCTTATTAGCTTACCTGTTACTTTACAAATACCGTAGGTTTTATTTTCAATTCGAATAAGTGCATTTTTTAAATCGCGAATAAAACGTTCTTGCCTTGTGGCTAATTGCGAATTTGCTTCTTTACTCATGGTTTCACTGCCTTCTTCAAATGCTTTAAAAGTAGGCGATGTATCGTCAGTACCATTGTTTAAATCGTTCATGTAAGCACTTTTAATCAAATCTAAATCGGCTTTCGCTTTTTCTATTTTTGTTAAAATTAAAGCTTTAAACTCTGCTAATTCAGCATCAGAATATCGTAATTTTTCTTCTACCATAATGTCATCAGTTTTAAATTAATTTTAATTTCGATCTAATGGAACTAATTACTTATTTCACATTATTTAGAAATTATTACTTTTGTTTGTAACTCATCAAATTCAATTTCCGTACCATTTTTTAGTTCCTCTACAAAAATCAGTTCATTGGTTAATGTTTCCGATTTAATGTATGCTTCGTTTGCAATTACGGCCTTTTCTATTGTGTTTTCTTTTTGTAACTGAACTTTTATTTTATCGGTAACTTCGAAACCAGAATCTTTACGGATGTTTTGAATTCTATTTACAAGCTCTCGGGCAATTCCTTCATTACGCAATTCTTCAGAAATAGTAATGTCTAGCGCTACGGTAATTCCGTTTGCATTTGCCACTAACCAGCCTGGTATATCTTGCGAAGAAATCTCTACATCTTCGAGTGTTAAATTAATACTTTTTCCGGAAATATCAAGCGTTATTGTACCGTCTTTTTCAATTTGATTAATTTGTTCTTGGTTAAAACCCTGTATTGCTTTAGAAATCAAACCCATATCTTTTCCAAATCGTGGCCCAAGTGCTTTAAAATTAGGCTTTATCTGCTTAACCAATACACCCGAAACATCTTCTAAAAGTTCAATTTCTTTAACATTAACTTCGGCTTTAATCAAATCCGAAACAGCTTGAATTTCTTGTTTAAAAACTTCGTCAAGTACTGGAATCATTATGCGTTGCAACGGTTGACGTACTTTTATCATTTCTTTTTTACGAAGCGACAATACTAATGACGAAACCGTTTGTGCTTTTAACATTCTACTTTCGAGTGATTTATTTACAAAACCCTTAATTGCTGTAGGAAAATGTGATAAATGTACACTTTCAAAATTTTCTTTTTGAGTAGCTTTGGTTAAGTCACGATACATTTGATCCATAAAGAATGGCGCAATTGGTGCAGAAAGTTTGGCTACCGTCTCTAAACACGTATAAAGCGTTTGATACGCTGCTATTTTATCAGTGCCGTATTCACCTTTCCAAAAACGTCTTCTGCATAAACGCACATACCAATTGCTTAAATTTTCTTGTACAAAATCAGAAATGGCTCTTGCTGCACGCGTAGGTTCATATTCAGCATAAGCTTCATCAACTTTTTGTATTAAAGTATGTAATTCGGATAAAATCCAACGATCAATTTCAGGACGTTCAGCTAATGGTACTTCTGCTTCGCTATAGGTAAATCCGTCAATGTTAGCATATAATGCAAAAAACGAATAGGTGTTATATAAAGTTCCAAAGAATTTACGACACTCAGCAACACCTTCAATATCAAACTTTAAGTTATCCCAAGGGTTGGCATTCGAAATCATGCTACCAACGTGTTGCATCAGCTCCATAATCGGCAAGTGTTGTAAACGGATCAACTGCATTGCCCAAACGTTTTGACATTTTTGTCGTTTTTATCTAATACCAATCCGTTAGAAACTACATTTTTATAAACAATTTGATCAAAAACTAATGTTCAATAGCATGTAAAGTATAAAACCAACCACGCGTTTGGTCAACACCCTCGGCAATAAAATCGGCTGGAAATGCTTTATTTTCTTCAATCAAATCTTTATTTTCAAACGGATAATGCCATATTGCATACGGCATAGCGCCCGAATCGAACCATACATCCAATTAAATCGCTTTCACGATCATCGGCTTGCCCGATGGAGACATAACCACAATTTCGTCAACAATGTTTTTATGTAAATCAACCAAATCGTAATTACTCTTTTTCCATCCATATTTCGAATTTGGAATCTTTCTATATGGATTTTGAGACATTGCACCATTTTTTAACTGATTTTTCAATTTCATTATACAATTCTTCTACAAGACCTATGCAGATTTCTTCTGTTTTATCTTCTGTTCTCCAAATAGGCAATGGAATTCCCCAATAACGCGAACGCGATAAATTCCAATCATTGGCATTTTTTAACCAATTTCCAAAACGTCCTTCGCCTGTAGCTTTTGGTTTCCAGTTGATGGTTTCGTTAAGGTCGAACATTCGGTCTTTTACTTCCGTGATTTTTATAAACCAAGAATCTAGTGGATAATATAAAATTGGTTTGTCGGTACGCCAACAATGTGGATAACTGTGTACATATTTTTCAACCTTAAAGGCTTTGTTTTCTTCTTTTAAACGAATAGCAATTTCAACATCAACCGATTTTTCGGGTGCTTCACCATCATTGTAATATTCATTTTTTACATATTTTCCAGCAAAATCGCCCATTTGTGCCACAAAACGACCTTGTAAATCAACCAACGGCACAGGATTCCCATTTGCATCTAACACCAACATTGGTGGTACTTCAGGTGTTGCTTCTTTTGCCACTTTTGCATCATCGGCACCAAAAGTTGGCGCAGTGTGAACGATACCTGTACCATCTTCGGTAGTAACGAAATCATGAGAGTATAAGCATTTTCAGGGTTTTGATATGCAGTGAATGGTAATAATTGCTCGTATGATGATTCCAACTAAATCAGCGCCTTTTGCTTCTGCTAAAATTTGATATGGGATTTTTGTCTTCAGATTTGTAATTTGTAAAATCATCGTTTGATTCTGCAACAAAATATTTTCCACCCAATTGTTTTCCGACTAAGTTTTTAGCCAAAATAACATTTATAGGTTCAAAGGTGTATTGATTGAATGTTTTTACTTTAAAACATAATCATTTAGGGCCAACAGTGCAACGCTGTATTAGCAACGTCCAAGATGTAAGTAGTCAAGCTAAGAAGTGTACAGTACCGAAAGCCTTGTAAAAGTTTGGCAACGAAGCGTCAATTGCTTTAAATTGTGCTACAATAGTTGTATCGGTAACATCGCGGTACGAACCGGTTGGTTTTACTTCGTGTAGGATAAACCTGTTCCTGCTTTTGGCGAATAGGGCTGAATGGTGTAACCTTTGTACATCAAATCTTTGGTGTAGATTTGTTTTAACATCACCAAACGTTCCATATATTTGGATTTGTAAGTGACATACGGATCTTCCATATCTACCCAATATACCCCATTTTTCCGGTTAGGTCGTTCCACACATCGGTATAGCGCATTACGGTACGTTTGCAGCGTTATACTCGGTTACTGAAATTTTAGTTCCGATATCTTCTTTGGTGATCCCCTGTTCTTTTCAGTACCTAATTCCAATAGCTGGAAGACCATGCGTGTCCCAACCAGCTTTACGTTTTACTTGGTAGCCTTTTTGGGTTTATAGCGACAAAAAATATCTTTAATAGCGCGTGCCAAATACGTGGTGAATACCAGGTAATCCGTTTACTGACGGTGGTCCTTCAAAAACACATGGCGTTGCACCTTCGCGTGAGGTTACGCTTTTTTCAAAAACATTGTTTTTTTTCCAAAAATCAAGTACTTCAGACGCTACGGTTGGCAAGTCAAGTCCCTTGTATTCAGTAAATTTTGCACTCATTTTTTCGTTTCTTAAATCGGATTTGCGAAAGTAGTAATTATAAGTAAAAAGGCAAAAGAGAAACGGCAAAAGTTTGCGTGAGCGGTTGTAGCGGCATCCTTTTTTGAGGTACGAAAAAAAGATATAGCGGAAGACGCGACCCGAAGGGGCACGCCCAAAATATTTTTATATTTTAACTAAAGACTTCTTTTAACACTTCGAGTGATTTTGGTTTTTTGAATCCATCGATGTTAAGCGAATAAAAATCGATTATTATTTTTAGCAAAAGTTGTCGCTGGTGTGCAGAAAACACCTTTTGTTCATCATCAAATTTAAGTTGTGTTAATTTTTTGAACAGTAGCGTTTGGTCTAAATCAAGACAACTTGGCGATGGAAAATCTACAAAAACGCCTTCGGTAAGTTCAAAATAGGGTTTATCGCTATTTTGCTGTGGATAAAAGCCTAGATATTTTGTGAGTTGCAATAAGGTAATTAAATGAAAATTGGCAACCTCATCGTGATTTTCGAGCCATAAAATTGCGGTTTCTAAAAAAATAAATAAATTTTGGTTGTTTCCTTCTTCTTTTAGAGCTGTATGCAATACTTCGGATAGAAATAGCACTATTGTTGCTTTAAAAATATTTTGATGAATAGCGTGTTGTGGATGTGCTAATTTTATTTCTTTAAATCGTTCTAGTGTGCCTTTGTTTTTGTGGTTGGCTTCAATTTCTAAAAGGTTTAACGGTTGAAAAAAAGCATTTTTTTGTTGGTTTTTTTTGCCTGTAAACGCATTGGCAACAAAGTATGATTTGACACCATCGGTATGGGTTAGGCATTTTACGATGAGGCTTTTTTCTTGATATTTTATAGCCGAAAGAACAATGGCTTTGGTTTTAATGAGCATTTAACGAATTATCATTATTTTTTTTACCGTAGTATCTGTACCATCTTGAGTAGCCGCAAAAACCATATAAACCCCCGAAGCTACTTGATGTGAACCAAAAGCCGTTCCGTTCCATTCTATTGTGCCACCTGCCGATGTGGTTTCGTACACTAAATTTCCTTCGATATCGGTAATTTTTACATTTGCTTTATCGGTTAAGCCTGAAATTTTAATTGTTCCTGTGTAATTTGGTCGAACGGGATTTGGATACACATATACTTCAGACAAATCGTTACTTGGTTTTGTAGAAACGCCTAAAAACGACACCATTCCTTTGTCGGTTGCAAAATATACTTCGCCTGTAACACCATCTATTTCGATATCGTTAACGTTATTGCTTGGTAGTGGCGAATTTTTCTTTGTAAAGTTATAGATTGTTTGTTGTCCGTTTGCCGAGACCAAAAAGACACCACCATTATCTATGGCTACCCATTTTCGGTTTGCACCATCAACTGCAATATCTACAACTGTTTGTTCATAAAATAATTCTTGCGCTAAATCGCCTTCTTGTATTACAATATTGGAAACTGTAAGTTCGTTTTGCTGTAAAAATTGATTAACGCTTGATAATATTCGTAATCCTGCGTTTGTGCCTATCCATAACTGGTCGTTGTTATCTACTGCTACACAAAATGCGTTAGATGCGTCTAAACCATCGTCTGCAGTAATTGTAAGTGTTTTATTGTTTTGTGTGTCATTAAAGGCAACAACGCCATTACCTCTAGTGGGTAGCCACTTTGTGTTATTTTTATCGATTGCCATAGGGGCAAAACGACCGCTTGTAATATAATCGCCTATATTGTACGATTGCCATTGTCCGTTGCTTCGCAACACTTTTACAGCTAAATCGGTTCCTCTATTAGTTACCCATAAATTACCCATTTTGTCGAAAGCGGGACTGTTTATTCTAATATCGGTAGAAGAAGTGCTTAATGATTCTAAGCCATTTGTTCCTGTATTGGTATCATCGTACAATAAAATTGATTCTTCATCAATCTTTACTAATCCAGAAAAATAGGAGCTAATAAAAACTTCATTAGGATTGTTTGGGTTAAAAGCAATATCGGACAAGCTTTTTGCTCCTAACAAGTCGGCATAAGGAATACTACTCCAACCTTCTGCTGTGGTGTAATAACTTACTGGTAACTCGTCTAGAGGGTATGGATTATAATCGAATGTATAGTTGCCATAAACTGTCCACAATTTATTTGGTGCTTTTCTTACTCTAAATATATAATTTTGATACGGTCCGTTTGGTGTAAGGTTTTCAAAATTGAATGGATTTGACAAATCGGTAGTAAAAAGTCCTTCGGTAGTTGTGCCTATATAAATTTTATCGCCTACTACTGTAGCTGCCGAAAATGTTACATCGTAATCTGGAATTGATGTTATATAAGCCAATTGAATAAACGATTGGTTTAGTACAAAAACTCGATTGGGTGTCGTTATTATCAGGTCTAATTGGTTTGTTTTTAATGTTTTGGCTTGTTCAATTGTGTTTAAAATTTGTACAAATGAACTTCCGTTATAACGATATAAACCTGCTCCACTATTTTGTGCTATTAACTGATTATTATACGTAATAATATTCGACCAACTTCCGCTATCAAAAGTTTGCCATTGGCTATAATCATATAAAAAAGGATTGCTTAAATCGCCTTTTCGAATACCATAGTTTTGGGTTACCGCATAAATTTCGTTGTTTAAAACCGTTGTTGCAAATACTTTAGTTTCTTGTCCTGCTGTGCCTATAAAATAGGTTGTTCCAAACTCTAATGTTGTTAAATTAAATTCTGAAATTCCATAATCGGTAGCAATATAAATTTTATTGTTGTATTCGTAAAGATGGTTGATTCGTTTTTTATTTGGTGCAACAGGAACTTCTTCAATAATATCGACTTTATTTATTGTTGTTCCATCTGGATTGGCTATTAACAAAAGGCCGTTTGTGTTTCCTACAATAATTTTTTGATGGGTTTCGGAAACGTGAATACAAGTAATTTCTTCGGGTTTAAAACCGTTTATTGAGTTTATAAAATTAAAATCTTGTTGGTTACTATTATTAAAAAAAACACTATTTACTGTAGCGGCATAAATTTGGTTTGATGTTTGGGCTACATCTACAATTTCGTTATAGGAATAATAACTTTTCCACAACTGGTTGTTTTGCGAAAAGCTAAAAATGGAAAACAATACTAAAACGAAACGAAATTTCATAAATGCTATTTTATACAAATATAGTACAAACGAAAAAAAGTGTTTTTTATTTGTATAATTATATGAAAAATATTTTGAAGATTGTTGTTGTTTTTAAGAATTGCACTAACACCACATTTGGAATACTGCCACTCTTAAAGCTGGATTTTGGTTTTATTTTTTAAAGCACAAGCGTGACGCTTGCGCCAGCCTAGGGGAGCAGGGTTTTTATTATACTTTGCAAAAAAGCATAGGTTCTATTTAATATCTGTATCATCTTTAAGGTTTTCAAATAATGTTTTGCCACTAAAATATTCATAAGCAGTTTTACTTAAAAATAAGTTGCGCTTATCCCAAATCCTATTGGACCAAAAAAGCAACTGCCCCCAAATATTGTGTCTACCGAAGCATCCAAACTACTTATTATACCTAATGTTTTTAAATATAACCAGTAAAATGACAAGCAAATCATTAAAAACGAAGCAAAATATATAAAAAACACAAAAATATTCCCCTTTTCTAATATCACTAATTTCTTTTACTTTATTATTTTCTAAAATTTCATCATATTTTTATTACTCAAATAATAAAAAATTAATAAAACTAAAATAATTCCAAATAATATAACAATTAAATGAAAAGAATTATTTTAAAAAAATAAGAAATATCAAATAAAACACCTAAAAATCCAATCAGTGAAATAACACATTGAAAATAATTAAAGCTAAAATACCAATAATTGTTTCAGCAATTGGCTTTTTATTACCTACAAATTCTTAAATTTATATATCACATGAAAATAATTTATCTAAAAATTTCATATCAATCAATTTTACCGTAGCTCCCAAAACTAGCGCGAGCATCTTGCTCGTGCCATTCAATTCAAAATCAATTTCTAAAACTTTTAATCATTGTTTCCTATTTTTTTGCCACTACTATATTTCCAATCTATTGGATTATTTAATAAAATAGCATTGTAAAAACGCAAAGTTACAGGTATATCAACTTTATTACTTGTTGGTGAACCAGTTAAAACGGGAATACCATCACTATGCCTACTCCTTCCGGTTGATATCATTGGAAGTTCCCAAAGCTAGCGCGAGCATCTTTCGAGTAACAAAACAAAAATATAGAAAATAAACAGAAAAAGTCGCCAAATTGGCGACTTTGTCAGTAGAGCTCCCCCTCTTGGGCTCGAACCAAGGACCCTCTGATTAACAGTCAGATGCTCTAACCAACTGAGCTAAGGAGGAATAACCGTATAGGTTTTTATGTTTTGCAAAAAAGTTGCTCCCCCTCTTGGGCTCGAACCAAGGACCCTCTGATTAACAGTCAGATGCTCTAACCAACTGAGCTAAGGAGGAAGTTGTTTTCCTTTTTTGCGAGTGCAAATATAAAGTGAAAAATTATATTCGCAAACAATTTATACTTTTTTATTTAAAAAACTTATCTATAACAAGTTCATAAATGTCTTTTCCAAAGGTTAAGACCATTAAAGTTAGTAAAATAATCATTCCAAAAGTTTGCACTTTTTCCATTGCTTTTACGCTTAGTGTTTTCCCTGTAATCATTTCTACAATAGTAAAAAGGGCATGTCCACCATCTAAACCTGGTATTGGTAGCAAATTCATAAAAGCTAATGCTATTGAAAAGAACGCTGTAAAATTCCATATAAATTCCCAGTCCCAAGCATCGGGCAACATACGAGCAATTCCTACAGGGCTTTTAACTTGCTTGTAAGCACCTGTTGACGGACGTAATATTAATTTAAAGCTTTTTACATTATAAACTAATAAATTCCACGATTCTTTTATGGCTGCGGGAATGGCTTCGCCAATGCTCATTTTTTGAGTAATAGCAAAGTCTGTTTTTATTTTTTGAGGAATTCGAAAACCTAACATTCCTGTTGAATCAACTTTTGCTTTAACATTAACAACCTGATTGTTTCTGTAAACAGAAAGTGCAATACTGTCGTTTTTATGGTGCGTCATTTCGCTTGTTAATTCATCAAAGTAAACTGCTTTTTTACCGTTTACAGAAAGAATAGAATCGCCTATTTGTAGTCCCGCTTTTTGAGCTTGAGAGTTTAAAAAAACAGAATCAATAGCTTTATTAAGTGTTCTTGGCTGAATAAAATCGCGCCCTTCTTTACTTATAATTTCTTTAATTTGTTCATCGGTTAAATTCAAGGTAACAATCTCTCCATTTCTATCAACTTTTACTTCGTGGCTAAACAAAATATCCATTGCCATTCTACCAAAATTTTCTTGAAATTTACCATCTACCGAAACAATTTTGTCGCCATCTTGAAAACCTACTGCTTTTCCTACTTCGCCAAAAGCCAAACCGTTTTGTTGTAAAACTTCGGTAGCTACATATTTTTTACCCACAGTAGTGTACATTACCGTGTAAATTAGCCACGCTAATAAAATATTTACAATAATTCCGCCTAGCATTATTATTAAGCGTTGCCAAGCAGGTTTTGCTCGAAACTCCCAAGGTTGTGGTTCTTGTTGCATTTGTTCGGTATCCATGCTTTCATCAATCATTCCCGAAAGTTTTACATAACCGCCAAGCGGCAACCAGCCAATTCCCCATTCGGTTTCGCCGATTTTTTTCTTAACCAAAGAAAAACCAGCGTCCATAAACAAGTAAAATTTTTCTACGCGTACTTTAAACCATTTTGCTGTTATATAATGTCCAAATTCGTGAAGAATTACTAAAACCGATAGTATAAAAAGAATTTGTGCTACTTGTATCATTTTAATATGAATTATTTTTTTGAAACGACAAAAGTAAGGCTTTCGCCTTACTTTTTAGCATATTTTTAAACGGAAACTATTTTTTTATAAAATTTTTATGAATTATTCCGTTTGAAGATTCTATTTGAATATGATATGAACCACTACTTAAACTTGCTGTAGAGAAATTATCAGTAGTTTTTGTAAGAACTAACTGCCCCAAATTATTAAATATCGAAACGTTGTTTAATGTAACATCTAATGGCATTTTTATTTGTAAAACATCTTCCACAGGATTTGGATACAAACTAATGGTTTGATCAAATTCAAAAGAATTAGCACTTAAATTAGCGGTATTATTATTAGAAACAATATGTTTGTTGGGATCAAAAATTACTCCAGTTGCTACAAAAGGAACTGAAACTATAAATTCTTGTCCGTTATACGTATTATTAACTACTACATCGTGTGTGTTATTTAAAGCATCGGTTAAGCGAATTTCAAGAGGCATTTCAAAATAACTTACCGAAGCATGTGATTGCGTTTGGGTTACCGTAATTTTAACTTGCCCTACTCCCCAGTTTTGAGCTGTAATGGTATAACTAGGATACCCCTGATTGTATAACCAATCGTTAAAAAATTCGGTTAAACTACTACCGTATGCCGCCTCTAAATGCGGAATTAAATCGTTTGTAACAGCGTAAGCATAAGCTAAATTTGTATCGGCTAAATAATTTTGAACACCTTGAAAAAAAGCAGTATCGCCCATTTTCCAACGCAACATATGTACCACCATAGAACCTTTATTGTAGGTTAAACGTCCGCTAAAAATACGATTAACATTTTCTGCTTCTGCATCGGTTAAATAAACAGCTCCATTAGGTTGCGAGGTAATATTGTTAATTTTTGAATTTTTCCAAGCAACAAAACTTGTAGCTCCATCGAAATTTTCGACTACTAAGCCTGCTAAATACTCGGCAAAACCTTCATTTAACCAAATATCTTTCCAAGTGCCGCAAGTAATTTTATCGCCAAACCATTGATGGGCTAATTCGTGTGCTATTAAACCTCTACTCCAACCACCCATAAACGAAACTGTTGTGTGTTCCATACCACCGCCCCAACCAAACTGTGCATGCCCATATTTCTCGTTTTTAAAAGGATACGGTTCAAATAAAGTTTCAAATAAATTCATAATAGAAGGTGTTACTGCACAACTTGCCTGCGCCGATGTGTAATTTTCTGGGTAAAAGTAATTTACAATAGGAAAAGTTGTGGTTGTACCCGCTGTTTGTGTATAAATTTGATAATTGGTTACAGCGATAGCAATTAAATAGGCTGGAATAGGATAGCTGTGATGAAAATGCGTCGTTTTAGTTCCATTTCCGTTATCAATTGCTGATTGTTCCATTCCATTTGAAACCGCTTGATAAACCGTAGGTGTTGTTAAATAAACATCAATTGTATTTATTTTGTCGTTCAAATCTTGTTTGCAAGGCCACCAATCGCGTGCACCAAAAGGCTCCGAAAGTGTCCACATTACAGGAGTTCCAGCATGAGTACTTGTGGCAAAAGAACCAAAACCATTGGCAGGTGGTGCGCCTGCATAGGTTATAGCTAAGGTGGCACTACTTCCACTTGTAATCGTACTTAAAAATGTAATAACTAATTCGTTTGATGCTGGTTGAGTAAACGATAAACTATTCCCGTTCATCATTACATTTGATACCGTTAAAGCATTATCTAAATCAAAAGTTATAGTATTCATGTCTTCAAGTGCTGTAAATGTAGTAGTAACAGTGCCCGAAATATAATAAAATGAAGGGTCAACTAATAAATCTAATTCATGATAGGTTACATCGTAGTTTAATGTATTTGGATTAACTTGAAAATTCTGAATTGACGCCGCCGATTTCATTTCGGATTCAATTATTCTTTCTAATTCATTTACTTCTTCTTGTGCAAAAGACAACAAATTAAGTAAAAGAAAAGATAACACGTATATTTTTTTCATAACCATAAATTTTTAGCTAATTTATAAAAAATCAATTTCTTACTCTTTTTTTTCTTTTGTTTTTAATCAAAATTAAGGAATGATTATGCGTTTAAGAATCAATTTTCGTTAAATTTGCCACTTAATTTTACAAAATTATGTTACAGATAGCTTACATTAGAGAAAACAAAGAAGAAGTTATAAAACGATTAGCTAAAAAAAATTTAGAGGCAACGAGTGTAATTAACTTAGCAATTGATTTAGATGAAAAAAGACGCGCAACACAAGTAGAGCTCGATGCTATACTAGCAGAATCGAATAAGCTATCGAAAGAAATAGGCGAATTAATGCGCAATGGTGAAAAAGCCAAAGCCGAAATTTTAAAAGAAAAAACAGCACAACATAAAGAAAAAAGCAAAGAACTTACCGAAGTTTTAAATGAAACTTCAAATTCTTTACAAGAAGAACTTTATAAGTTGCCAAACCTTCCTGCAGAAATTGTTCCTGTAGGAAAAACTGCAGACGACAACCTAAACGTTTTTGAAGAAGGCGAAATTCCTACTTTATTTGACGGTGCTTTACCACATTGGGAATTAGCAAAAAAATACGACATTATCGATTTTGATTTGGGTGCGAAAATTACAGGTGCTGGCTTTCCCGTTTACAAAGGAAAAGGTGCCAAGTTACAACGAGCTTTAATTTCTTATTTTTTAGATAAAAATACAGCCGCAGGTTACCAAGAAATGCAAGTGCCGCATTTGGTAAACGAAGCATCAGGTTTTGGAACAGGACAATTGCCCGATAAAGAAGGACAAATGTACCACGTTACCGAAGATAATTTATATTTAATTCCTACAGCGGAAGTTCCTGTTACCAATATTTTTAGAGATGTTCTTTTAAGCGAAAGCGATTTACCTATTCTTTGTACAGGCTACACACCTTGTTTTCGCAGAGAAGCTGGTTCTTATGGTGCACACGTGCGTGGATTAAACCGTTTGCATCAGTTTGATAAAGTAGAAATTGTACGAATTGAACATCCTGAAAAATCGTATGAAGCACTAGATGGAATGGTAGAACACGTAAAAGATATTATGCGCGAATTAAAACTGCCGTACCGTATTTTACGTCTTTGCGGTGGCGACATGAGTTTTGCTTCGGCATTAACTTACGATTTTGAAGTATATTCTACTGCGCAAGAACGATGGTTAGAAATTTCATCGGTATCAAATTTTGAAACTTTTCAAGCCAATCGCTTAAAATTACGTTTTAAAGATAAAGAAGGTAAAAACCAATTAGCACATACTTTAAACGGAAGTTCATTAGCCTTGCCAAGAGTTTTAGCAGGTATTTTAGAAAATTATCAAACGCCAGAAGGTATTGTAATTCCAGAAGTACTACAACCTTATACGGGTTTTAAAATAATAGATTAATTATAAAACTTACTTAAATAATGCACTACTTTAATACAAATGTGTTAATTTAGTGCATTCTATTTTTAGGAAATTTTGTGCAAATGAAAAAAATAGTTATCTTAATAATACTAATGCTTCAAACATTTATGTTTGCTCAAGATCCTATTTTAGCTTTTAATTATGTTGAAAGTGGCGAATATGAAAAAGCCGTAACACTTTTAGAAGAAGAATATAAAATAAACAAACAAACTATAATTTTTGATAAATTGCTCGAATGCTACCAACAACTCGAAAATTACGAAAAAGCATTACAGTTAATTTCTGATAGAAGAAATTTTCAAAAATCGCCACATCTTACAATTGAAGAAGGGTATATTTACCAACTTCAAAACAATACCGCTGAAGCCGAAAAAAAATACAATGCTGTTTTAGCATATATAGACGAAAACCCTACTTATGCTTACACTATTGGTAGTAATTTTGAAAAAAAATCGCTTTTAGAATGGGCAATGACAGCTTACACAAAAGGGCAAGAAATTAATCCAGAATTAAATTTCGATTTTCAAATTGCGCTTCTAAACGGACAAATGGGCAACCTACCAGAAATGGTAAACAAACTGCTCGATTATGCGTATGCAAAACCCGAACGAAGTATAACCGTAAAAAATTATTTTACTAGCTTTTTAGTAAACGACGCTACCGAATCGTTTTCAAACGATTTGCGAAAAAGTTTAATTTTACGCGTACAAAAAACACCCGATGTGTTTTGGAACCAATTTTTAAGTTGGTACTATGTACAACAAAAAGATTACGGAAAAGCGTTTGTTCAAGAAAAAGCTGTTTTTAAGCGAAATCCAGAATCGTTAACCGATATTATTTCGCTGGGTTATATGGCAATTGCCGATGAACAATACGATGCCGCAAAATCGGTTTTTCAATTTGTTATAGAAAATACTACCGATAAAAACACTCAATTTTCTGCCGATTATTTCTTAATAAAAATGGAAATAGACGAAAGCACGCCTAAAGATTACGCAACTATAAAAACAAACTTAGAAACCTTATTAGATAAATACAATAAAAACGAAACAAGTGTTGATTTGTATATTTTAGCAGCTCATTTTAACTGTTTCAATTTAAAAAATCCCGCAAAAGCAACTTCTTTACTCGAAAACCTACTAGAAACGTCCTTAAGTGCTCGGCAAAAAGCTAAAATAAAGTTAGAATTAGCCGATATCCTTTTATATAACGAAAAATTTAATCAGGCTATTTTATACTACGCCCAAGTAGAAGATGCCATGAAAAATGATGAAATGGCACACGAAGCCAGCATGAAAATGGCAAAAGCTAATTATTTTAAAACCGATTTTGAATGGGCTTTAAAACAAGTAAAAGTTTTAAAACAATCGGCAAGTTTTTTAATCGCAAACGATGCACTTGAACTATTTTTATTAATTAACGACAATAGCGCAGAAGATAGTTTACAAGTAGCACTAACTGCTTTTTCTAAAGCCGACTTAAAACTGTATCAAAATAAAACCGATAATGCTTTACAAGATTTTTTAACCGTTTTAACAACTTTTAAAGGCGATAAAATTGAAGAAGTTGCCTTAATGCGAATAGGAACTATTTACGAAAAACAAAAAGAATATAGCCAAGCTATTTTATACTACGAAAAACTTTTAAACGAACATTCTGAAAGTATATACCAAGACGATGCACTTTTTAAATCAGCAGAATTGTACCGTAAATTTTTAGACAACCCAGAAAAAGCAAAAACACTTTACGAAAAAATAATTTTTAATCATCAAGATAGCCTTTATTTTACCGAAGCCAGAAAGCAATACCGAATACTTCGTGGCGACACTACTATTTAAGTGTTTTTTAAAGTTTATAATTCAAATTTATGATAATCTACAACGTAACACTTACTATTGATAATTCCATTCACGACAAATGGCTCGATTGGATGAAGAAAAAACACATAAACGATGTGCTAGCAACTGGGCAATTTATTAGTGCGCGACTAGTAAAAGTTTTAGTCGATGAAGAAATGGGTGGTACAACTTATTCGGTTCAATATTTGGCCGCATCAAAAGAGCATTTAGAAAACTACTATGCTAATTATGCTAAAAAATTGCGCGATGAAGGCTTGGCCCTATTCGCCGATAAAATGCTAGCTTTTAGAACCGAATTAGAAGTTTTAGCTGAGTTTTATCACGAAAGTAACTAAAAAATGTCAGTAAAAGCAAAAAAACACCTAGGGCAACATTTTTTAACCGATGAAAATATTGCCAAAAAAATAGCCGATAGTTTAACCCTTAATGGCTATAAAAAAGTATTGGAAATTGGTCCAGGAATGGGTGTTTTAACCAAATATTTACTTGAAAAACCAATTGAAACTTTCGTTATTGAAATCGATACCGAATCGGTCGAATATCTCGAAGCTCATTATTTAAAATTAAGGGGAAATATTATTTCAAAAGACTTTTTAAAATACAATTTAAATGAAATTTTTAACAATGAAGCGTTCGCAATAATTGGCAATTTTCCATATAATATTTCGTCGCAAATTGTATTTAAAACATTAGAAATGCGAAATCAAATTCCTGAGTTTTCAGGAATGTTTCAAAAAGAAGTAGCCGAACGCATTTGCGAAAAACCAGGAAGTAAAACCTACGGTATATTATCGGTTTTAACACAAGCATTTTATCATGCCGAATATTTATTTACCGTTTCCGAAACCGTTTTTAATCCACCACCAAAGGTAAAATCGGGTGTTTTACGATTAATTCGAAAAGAAAATTACACCTTGCCTTGTAACGAAAAAATGTTTTTTTCGGTAGTAAAGCAAGCCTTTAATCAACGTAGAAAAACACTTCGTAACAGCTTAAAAAGTTACATACATTCCGATAGTTTAAAAGAAGATAGTATCTTTGACCTTCGTCCCGAACAACTTTCGGTTGAACAATTTGTAGAACTTACTCAAAAAATAGAAGCCAATGGAGTTCAAAATCAGTAAAGAGCTAATTCACGATTTACAAAATCTTATTCAAGAAAATAAAGAGCAAGAAGTTTTGCACTTACTTGAAGATATGCACTTTGCCGATGTAGCCGAAATTATGGAAGAACTTTCCGACGAAGAGGCTATTTACGTTTTTAACACTTTAAATTCTGAAAAAACCGCCGAGATTTTATTAGAATTAGAAGATGAAACTCGAATAAAAATTCTAAAACAATTGTCGCCTGCCGAAATTGCAGACGAGTTAGATGAGCTAGATACCGACGATGCAGCCGATATTATTGCCGAACTTCCGCAACATAAAAAAGAAGAAGTAATATCGGAACTAGAAGACGTAGAACACGCAAAAGATATTGTTGATTTATTGCGCTACGAAGAAGGAACTGCAGGTAGTTTAATGGCAAAAGAATTGGTAAAAGTTAACGAAAACTGGAACGTGCTTACTTGTGTAAAAGAAATGCGTGCCCAAGCCGAAAACGTTACGCGTGTTCATTCTATTTATGTGGTTGATAACGAAAACCGATTAAAAGGGCGATTGTCGTTAAAAGATTTACTTACAACATCTACTAAAACACCCATTAGCGAAGTTTATATTCCAAAGGTAGATTATGTAAAAGCCAATACTAAAGATGTAGAAGTGGCGCGTATTATGCAAAAATACGACTTAGAAGCTATTCCTGTAGTAGATGAACTCGGTCGATTAGTGGGGCGCATTACCATTGATGATATTGTAGATGTAATTAAAGAAGAAGCCGATAAAGATTACCAGTTAGCAGCGGGTATTTCGCAAGATGTAGAAGCCGATGACAGTATTTTAGAACTTACCAAAGCACGATTACCGTGGCTAGTTTTAGCGTTATTGGGCGGATTTGTAGCGGTAAAAATTGCTAGCGGCTTTCAAGATGCTATGAATTTATATCCTGTTTTGTTTTTCTTTACACCACTTATTGCCGCTATGGCTGGAAACGTTGGTGTACAATCGTCGGCTATTATTGTGCAAGGTTTAGCTAACAATACCATTAGTGGATCATTGTGGAACCGATTAGTAAAAGAAATTAGCTTAACACTTTTAAACGGATTGCTATTGGCTATTATTCTAATTATTGGGAGTCATTTTATAATAGGCGTTAGTTGGGAAATAGGCATAACCGTAGCCGTTTCTTTAGTAACCGTTATTGTAATTGCTGCATTAATAGGAACATTTGTGCCTATTGCTTTAAATAAATACGGAATTGACCCTGCACTTGCAACCGGCCCATTTATTACTACAAGTAACGATATTTTTGGTATTTTAATTTACTTTACCATTGCTAAATTAATATTGGGGTTTTAAAAATTTTATACAACGAAATATATCTTTTAATTTTTTGTCAATTGATAACTGTTTTCTATTCATATAAATTCAAATTAATAAAAATAATAATTCTATCATTTGTATTGTTATTCGTTTCATGTAAAACTCAAGTAGTTTATAGTAACAAATATGACCAACTAAGTCATGAAATTGAAAAAATTTCTAATTTAAAATATTTAGCAGAAGACAGGAAAACAAAAAAAATATTTCGTCAAAGAAATATAGAGTTAAGAAAGGACATGTTTAAAAAAAATGAGTACTTAATTGATGTTAATGGAGTTGATTTTTTGCTAATTGAGACTTATGACAATGAGTATCACATAATGACAAATTATTTAATTATAAATGAGGAAAAACTTTATTATAAAAAGAATAGCTCTTTTTATAATTTAATAGAAGAAGATTATAATGAAGATAAACAAATGGATATTGAGTTTTGCATAGATATGATTTTACAAAATAATTTAGATAATTTGTATAAAGAAAACTATGATTGTGTTCAAAAAACAAATATTTATATAATTTCGAATGACTTAAAAATTAAAAAGAGTATTCATTTAGGCTGTATTTCATGGGTACCGGAAGGTTTTTCTAATAAATAAAAACGGTTCACATTTTAGCAAACCGTTCCTTTTTATTTCCTCTCTTAAGAATTCATCAATTCTTCAATTTCATCAGCTTCAATAGGAATATTTTTCATTAAATTAAAAGGTTCGCCTTTTTCTTGTATTACCACATCGTCTTCTAATCGAATGCCAAAACCTTCGTTTGGAATATAAATTCCTGGTTCTACAGTAAATACCATATTTACTTGCATAGGTTCGTGTAATAATCCATAATCGTGAGTATCTAAGCCCATGTGGTGCGAAGTGCCGTGCATAAAATATTTTTTATACGCAGGCCAATCGGGGTTTTCATTTTGTACATCGGCTTTGTCAATCAACCCTAAACCAAGTAATTCAGCAGTCATTATTTTGCCTACCTCAACATGGTACTCTTTCCATAACGTTCCTGGCGCTAATAGTTTTGTAGCTTCGTTTTTTACACGATTTACAGCATTATAAACCGTCTTTTGTCTGTCAGTAAACCTACCCGAAACAGGTATAGTTCTACTCATATCACTAGAATAATTGGCATATTCGGCACCAACATCTAGTAAAATTAAATCGCCTGCTTTACATTCTTGATTGTTTTCAATATAATGCAAAACATTGGCATTGTTTCCAGATGCTACAATGGGAGTGTAGGCAAAACCTTTAGAACGGTTGCGTAAAAACTCGTGAGCAAATTCCGCTTCGATTTCGTATTCGGTTACGCCTGGTTTTACAAAATTTAAAATTCTACGAAAACCTTTTTCGGTAATGTTACACGCATTTTGAATTAAAGCAATTTCTTCTGGTTCTTTAATCGAACGTAAACGCTGTAAAATAGGATTCGATTTTTCTACTTTATGTGCAGGATAATTTTCTTTCCACCACTTTACAAACCGTGCTTCGCGCGTTTCTGTATCTATAGAAGCACGATAATGTTCATTAGTATTAATATATATTGTATCGGCATATGCCATAACTTCTTTGAGTGTTCTGTGAAAATCTTGTAGCCAAATTATGGTTTTAATACCACTAACTTCATAGGCACGTTCTTTAGTTAGTTTTTCGCCTTCCCAAATGGCAATATGTTCGTTGGTTTCTTTTAAAAATAAAATTTCTTTCAAATGCTCGTAAGGTGCGTCTGGAAAAAGCAACAATACACTTTCTTCTTGGTCTGCACCGCTTAAATAAAAAATATCGCGATGCTGGGCAAAAGGCAAAGTACTGTCAGCACTTACTGGATAAATGTCGTTCGAATTAAAAACGGCAACACTATTCGGTTTCATTTGAGCTGTAAACTTTTTTCTATTCTTTATAAAAAGTTCGCGGTTTATAGGAAGATATTTCATGATAATAATTTTTTAGTTCATCAAAGTTACTAAGAATAGCACAAAAAGCTGTTAAAGGAAATCGAAAATTTAAAATTTTAGCTTACTAAAAAACAAAAACTATACTAATTAATACTATATTAGCGTTTTATACTGAAAACAATACTATGAAAAAATTATTTTTATTTTTTACTTTTCCCTTTCTGCTTTTATCTTGTTCCGATGATGATAACGGCAACGCAAACCCTACTGAACCACAGTTAATAATAAAGTTTAAATTTGATTCGAACCAAGAACGATTAAACAATATAGGGCAACCTTCTACTATTCCATCAGGAAATGCGGCACAATCTCCCGATTTTAGAAAAATTAGTGCCCATTATTTCGAATTAGCACCAAATGCCTATACGCAACTTGGCGAAGGCGCTGTTTTGTATCATGCGCCCGAAACCAATGCTGGCGGCGAAACAGCAATTGATTTTAGCCAAGCAATTATAGTTAGTGAAAATGAAACTTTTTTAAGTATTCCGTTAAGCGCAATTCCTAATGGAAATTACCAATACGTTCGTGTTTCACTTTCGTATCAAAATTATGGCATAAAAGTTTTAGCTAATGGAACAGAATACAATGGAACTATTGACAGTTTTGTAGGGTACAACACCTATATAACCACACATTACATTGGCAATAATTCGTTTCCTGTAAACGATAATCGATTACAAGGTTATTGGGCTTTTGCTTTAGACAATTATCCGTTTTCTACTTCTGGACAAGCTGTAGGAACAACCGTACCTAATCCTATTGCGGCAACCTCGCCTATACCACAAGGTTCTTGCGTGGTTACAGGAGCTTTTTCAGAAAATTTAACTCTTAATGGCAACGAAACACAAAATATAGAAATTACTTTATCGCTTTCCATAAATAAAAGTTTTGAGTGGCAAGAAGTAAATTTTGATGGAAAATACGAACCCGCCGCTGGCGAAACCGTTGTTGATATGGGGCTTAGAGGTTTAAAACCATCTTTTGTAAAATAACGCTATCAGTTAAATTATCTTCATTCTTAAACAAAGTTTAAATTCATTATAAATAAGAAAAAAAGTTGTGCTATTTTTGAATTAGCTGTAAATTTGTTTGGATAAATTAATTTCAATCATTTTAATAAAATTATGGCAAACTCAGCACTCTTAAAGTCGTCTATTACAAAAAAATATTGGATGGCTCTTACTGGTCTATTTTTATGTTTGTTTTTGGTAGGTCATTTACTAGGTAATTTACAATTGCTAATGCCAAATGCAAGTCAAAAATTCAATGAATACGCATTGTTTATGACTACCAATCCGGCCGTAAAAATTCTTTCGTACGTTACGTACATTTCAATTCTTTTCCATGCTGTTGATGGATTTTTGCTAACTATTAAAAACAGTAAAGCACGTCCTGTAAAGTATGTAAAATCAAACCCTTCGGCTAACAGTAGTTTTGCTTCGAGAAACATGGCGGTATTAGGAACGTTACTGCTTGTTTTTATTGTTACACACATGGTTAATTTTTGGGCAAAAATGCACTTCGATAAAAATATGCCTCTAATGACAAAAACCATAACTACTCCACAAGGCTCTAAAGAATTTTATGTAGGTACAGCCGCAGGACAATACTATATGGTAGATCAAGTTGCAAAAGAAAACGAAAAACCTAATGAAACAGACGCAGACGGACATATTCCTATGCCTAAGCAGTTAAAAATTGTAAACGGAACCGATCTTTACAACGCACAAGCAAACGTTAAAATAGGTTCTCTTTATAAAGATTTACACAAAATAACTGTCGATTTTTTTAGATGCCCAAAATTAGGTCTAGTCTATACACTAGGATACGTTTTAGCAATGCTGGTTTTAGCTTTTCATTTATGGCACGGATTTCAAAGTGCTTTTCAATCATTAGGAATTAATAATCGTTTTACACCAACTATTAAATTTGTTGGAAAAGCTTTTGCTGTAATAGTACCGCTATTATTCGCTTTAATTCCTTTATACATTCATTTTACTAAATAATCAACACATATTATTATGAAGTTAGATTCTAAAATACCCGCAGGTCAATTAAAAGACAAGTGGACCGATTATAAAGATCATTTAAAATTAGTTGCACCAAACAACCGCCCTAAAATTGATATTATTGTTGTAGGAACAGGTTTAGCAGGTGCTTCTGCAGCTGCTTCTCTTGGTGAAATGGGTTACAACGTAAAAGCTTTTTGTTTTCAAGATTCTCCGCGTCGTGCACATTCAATTGCAGCTCAAGGTGGTATAAATGCCGCTAAAAATTATCAAAACGATGGCGACTCAATTTATCGTTTGTTCTACGACACTATTAAAGGTGGCGATTATCGTTCTCGCGAAGCAAACGTATATCGTTTAGCCGAAGTTTCAGGCAATATTATCGACCAGTGCGTTGCACAAGGCGTTCCGTTTGCTCGTGAATATGGCGGAATGCTAGACAATCGTTCTTTTGGTGGAGTACAAGTAAAGCGTACATTTTATGCCGCAGGACAAACAGGACAACAATTGTTACTAGGCGCTTACTCGGCTTTATCGCGTCAAATTGGTCTAGGACGTGTACAAATGTACAACCGCCATGAAATGCTCGATTTAGTAAAAGTAGATGGTAAGGCTCGTGGAATTATAGCTCGAAATTTAATTACGGGTGAAATTGAAAGACATTCTGCTCATGCTGTAATTATTGCTTCTGGCGGATATGGAAATGTTTATTTCTTATCAACAAACGCAATGGGTAGTAATGTTACTGCTGCTTGGAAAATTCACAAACAAGGTGCTGCCTTTGCAAATCCTTGCTATGTACAAATTCATCCAACATGTATTCCAGTTCACGGAACCAATCAGTCTAAATTAACCTTAATGTCAGAATCATTACGTAACTCTGGTCGCATTTGGGTACCAAAGAAAAAAGAAGATGCCGAAGCAATACGTGCAGGAAAATTAAAACCTACACAAATTGCTGAAGAAGATAGAGATTACTATTTAGAAAGACGTTATCCAGCATTTGGAAATTTAGTGCCTCGCGATGTAGCTTCACGTGCCGCTAAAGAACGTTGCGATGCTGGCTATGGCATTGAAGCAAACGACACAATGGAAGGTGTATATTTAGATTTTTCTACCGAAATTAAAAACAAAGGGAAAGAAGTTGCTTATGCACAAGGAAATCATGAACCTAGTGAAGAAGAAATTGTTACACTAGGGAAAAAATGGATTGAAGAAAAATATGGTAACTTATTCGCTATGTACGAAAAGATTACTGACGAGAACCCTTATGAAACACCAATGAAAATTTATCCTGCAGTACACTATACTATGGGCGGCGTTTGGGTCGATTATAACTTACAATCAACCATTCCGGGTTGCTTTGTAGCAGGTGAAGCTAATTTTTCAGATCATGGTGCTAACCGATTAGGTGCTTCAGCATTAATGCAAGGTTTAGCAGATGGTTATTTTGTAGTTCCTTACACTGTTTCAAACTATTTAGCAGATGAAATTAGAACAGGTAAAATTCCTACTAATTCTCCTGAATTTGACGAAGCAGAAAACCGTGTTAAAGAGCAAATTAATACGTTCTTGAACAATAACGGTTCTAAATCGGTTGATTATTTCCATAAAAAACTAGGACACATTATGTGGAACAAAGTGGGTATGGAACGTAATGAAGAAGATTTGCAATTGGCTATTAATGAAATTGCGAAGCTCCGCGAAGAATTTCACAACGATGTGTTTGTACCAGGTTCTGCAGACGAATTAAACACAGAATTAGAAAAAGCACTTCGTGTTGCCGATTTTATGGAACTAGGACAATTAATGGCTATGGATGCTTTACAACGTAAAGAATCGTGTGGAGGTCATTTTAGAAGAGAATATCAAGATGCTGAAGGCGAGACTCTTCGCGATGATGAAAACTTCTCTTTTGTAGGCGCTTGGGAATACAACGGCAGCGATATTTCGAAAGAAATAATGCATAAAGAAGAATTAAAATATGAATTCACAAAAATAGCAGCAAGAAATTATAAGTAATAATTAGTCATTAGTGAAAAGTAAATAATCATCTGTTGTAAAAAACAATTGCTAATTACTAATCCACTAATCACTTAAAAATAAAATTATGGCTTCAAAAAATATAAACATAACCCTTAAAATTTGGCGTCAAAAAGATGCTAAAGCAAAAGGAAAAATGGAAACTTATAAATTAGATAATGTTTCTACTAGCAGTTCTTTCTTAGAAATGTTAGACCAGCTAAACGAGCAATTAGTAAACGAACGTAAAGAGCCTATAGCGTTTGACCACGATTGCCGTGAAGGAATTTGTGGAATGTGCTCGTTATATATTAATGGGCGTGCTCACGGCCCCGATACAGGTATTACTACTTGCCAGTTACATATGCGTATGTTTAACGATGGCGATACTATTTATGTAGAACCTTGGCGTAGTGCAGCTTTTCCTGTAATTAAAGATTTAGTGGTCGATAGAACTGCTTTCGATAGAATTCAGCAAGCGGGCGGATTTGTTTCCGTAAACACTTCGGGTAATACTATCGATGCAAACTCTATTCCTATTCCAAAAACCGATGCCGACAAATCGTTCGAAGCCGCAGCTTGTATAGGTTGTGGTGCTTGTGTAGCAACTTGTAAAAACGGATCGGCAATGTTGTTTGTAGGAGCAAAAGTTTCGCAATATGCTTTATTACCGCAAGGAAAAGTAGAGGCTACACAACGTGTTTTAAATATGGTACGCCAAATGGATGAAGAAGGTTTTGGTAATTGTACCAATACGGGTGCTTGCGAAATTGAATGTCCGAAAGGAATTTCACTTGAAAACATTGCACGTATGAACCGCGAATATTTAAAAGCAAGTATGAAATAATTATTCTTGTTATTCTGAACTTGTTTCAGAATTTCAAAACATCATTAAAAGAGTTGTCAAAAAAACAGTATTGTCATTCTGAACTCGTTTCAGAATCTGAACTAAATTCAGATTGACAAAATTGAAAAAGACAACTCTTTTATTTTTCGCTTACATTTGTAAAAATTACGAATAATGAAAATTGCCATTCTTCAAACCGATTTAGTTTGGGAGAACCCTATATACAATCGCTTAACTATTGAAAGCAAAGTACTTTCGTGCGATAAAAAATTCGATTTATTAGTGTTGCCCGAAATGTTTACTTCTGGTTTTACAATGAATCCTAAACGAGTAGCAGAAAAAACAGATGGCGAAACCATAAAATGGTTGCGAAGTTTAGCCAAACAAAAAAAAACAGCTATAATAGGAAGTTTAGTTATCGAAGAAAACGAAAAATATTACAATCGGTTAGTTTTTGTTACCGCTAAAGGATTACTCCATTATTACAATAAAAGACATTTATTTACACTAGCTGGAGAAGACAAAGTTTATGAAAAGGGACAAGAAAAATTGATTTTAGATTATAAAGGTTGGAAAATTTGTCCGCAAATTTGTTACGATTTGCGTTTCCCTGTTTTTAGTAGAAATACCGAAGATTATGATCTGTTGCTTTATGTTGCTAACTGGCCAAAAACTAGAATACAAGCATGGAACACCTTATTAAAAGCACGTGCCATAGAAAACATGAGCTACGTTGTGGGTGTAAACCGTGTAGGAAAAGATGCTAATGGAATGGATTATAACGGACAATCGCAAGTATTAGATGAGCTAGGCAATGAACTAATTTCGCCTTTTGAAGAAAACGATTTAAAAATTATTTCATTAAGCAAAAAGAAAATGCTAAATACCAGAGCAAAACTACATTTTCTAAACGATAAAGATGCGTTTGAGTTAATTTATTAAATAACACTTAATTTTCTAGTTTATAGAAAAAATCAAAAGTCTTGCTCCACATCCCAGTTGGCACGAACGTCTATTTCTTTAGGATAATATTCAATTTCTTCGGGTTGGCGTTTTTCTAAATAATTTCCCGTATCCCAAATGCCATTTCCGTTGTCGTCATAAATAATACGAAGTGTGTAGATATTTGGATCTATTACATCAAAATTTAAGATGCGTTCGCCTGTAGAAATAGCTCTGGCTTTTACTTCGCCTTTGGCCGTTAAAACCTCTAAAATTAAAGGAAATCGTTTTGCCGATTTTAATACTACACGTAAATTACCATAGTTACTATACTCTTTTGTACTATATCTTAATGCTAGGGTATCGTTTTTATTTCCATATATATCCTCAATTGCGTTAGGCAATACACTTAAAGAATAATTTTGATTTTCTTCTTTTTTAAAATCAAATAAAATACGCTGTTGAAATTCATTGTATTGGTACTGGTAACTTACCGCTAACGAATCTTTGTTTAGCAATGTTATAAATTCGGTATTAATTGTTTTTATAGGTACACTTGTTTTTATAGAAAGTGTATCTCTAAAACTTAATGAACCTTTTTGTTCGGGTTGCAATTGCAATGAGTCGGTTTGTTTTTGCGCTTTTATTTTGGTAACAAATGTTTTGTTAAAACTATCTTTTTCTACTGAAATTACGAGTGAGTCGGCTTTTATTATTGGTATAAAAAGTTGTAATGAATCTTTATTTTTTTCTGGAAAAATTGTAGTTATTACTGGTACATTATTTTTACCATCGGTTGCCGAAATTTTAACTTCTTTTGGATTTCCTTCAAAGCCCATAAACAATTTGTTATTGCTTTGTTGAATAGGCTTGTGGGCTTTAAAAGGTATTTTCTCTTTAAATAATTCTAAACCAAAAACAGTATCGTTAGGTATGCTTATTTTATTTTTTAAAAAACCTATTTTGTCTTGTTTTGGGTCAAACTTGTAGTTGCTGTTTTGGTCTTTTAGCGCAATTAAATAATAATCGCCAGCCTTTATATTTTCAATTGCAAAAACCGTTAAACTGTCTAAAGTATTAGTTACGTAAAGTGGTTGTTCTTTGTAAACGGTACTGTCGGTAAAAGTTTTAGCATCATATAACTGAATAGACACAAAATTATCGGGTTTTTGTTTAAACGCATCTTTTATTTTACCTGCAACGGTTAACGAATCAATATAACTTCCTGTAGATAAAACATATTTAAATTGCGAATATGGGTTTCCTTCGTTGTTATCGGCTATACTTTGTCCAAAGTTGAAGCTGTATGTTGTATTCGGTTGTAATGTGTCGTTTATTTTTATAGCAATAAATTTACTAGCACTTCCTTGTGGAATTATAATAGGTTTATTTTTTAGCGGTGGCGAAATAATAAGTTGCTTGTTAATATCTTTAACTTTTACTAATTCGTTAAACGTTATTTTAATTTCATTACCTGTAAAGTTTGTTGTATAATTATTTGGCACTGCCGAAATAATATGGGGTGGTATTGTATCTTTTGGACCTCCCGAAATAGTTCCTCGCTTGGCGCAACCCGAAAAAACAAAAAGCGCAGTAAAAACAATTACAAAAACTATAAAATAAGCGTTTTTCATAAAGAAAGTATTTGGTACAAAATAACAACTATTATTGCAACTGAACCAATTTTTTAATTTTATTTAAGAAAGCGTGTAAGCCATAGTAGCAATACTAACTTTTGCATTCGGAATTTCTAATAACGCCTTAACACAATTTTCTAAGGTAGAACCTGTAGTAATTACATCGTCTATTAAAAGATAATGTTTGTTGTAATTATGCTCTAAAAACCGAGCTTCAAAAGCATTCTCAACTTTTTGTCGTTCTTCTTTGTTCTTTTTAGTTTGTGTTTTTGAATTTTTGTTTCTAAAAAGCAGCTTATCGTTATAAACAATACCTAACCTTGCTGATAATGTTTTACCAAAAGTTTCTACCTGATTGTAACCTCTTACATGGTATTTCTTTTTGTGTAATGGCACTGGAATAATTTCATCAACAACATAATGTTCAACTAACTTTTGCAAATCGTTAGCAAATAATTGGGCAAAATAAACACCTACTTTTTGTTTGTTCTTATATTTTAAATTATGAACCATTTTTTGTACTATTCCGCCTTCGTTAAAATATAAAAAAGAAACGCCAAACTCTATAGGAACCAAACCGTAAAATTTTTTGTAAGTTTCATTAAAACTATTCGTAAAATGATACGTATAAGGCAACTCGTAAAAACAAGTTGTGCAAATTATGTCTTCATTTTTTAAAAGAAGTGTATTGCAACCCAAACAAATTTTAGGATAAATAATAGAAAGCAGTTTTTGTATCATTTTCTGTTTTTATTACACCTAATTTATAAAAAAATAAACAATTCTATTAAATTATAAATAATTGTTGTTTTAATTAAATTTATTTTTAAAAATGAATTCCCTTTTTTTACTTTTGCACTATGGCAAAACAAGACGATTTATTTAAAAACGTAATTTCGCACGCAAAAGAATATGGCTACATATTTCCTTCTAGCGAAATTTACGATGGTTTAAGTGCTGTGTACGACTATGCACAAAACGGAGTAGAATTAAAGAAAAACATTCGCGACTACTGGTGGAAAGCTATGGTGCAAATGCACGAAAACATTGTAGGAATTGATGCTGCAATTTTTATGCACCCTACTACTTGGAAAGCTTCAGGACATGTTGATGCGTTTAACGATCCGCTTATCGATAACAAAGACTCTAAAAAAAGATATCGTGCCGATGTATTAATTGAAGAGTATTGCGAAAAATTGTATCAGAAAGCACAAAAAGAAATAGAAAAAGCTAAAACTCGTTTTGGCGATGCTTTTGATGAAGAACAATTTGTAAATACAAACCCAAGAGTTGTAGGCTATTTGTCTAAAAAGAAAGAAATTTTAGAACGAATGGCAAAAGGCTTAGATACTGGCAATTTAGCCGATGTAAAGGCTTTAATTGAAGAGCTTGAAATAGCCGATCCAATTTCGGGTTCTAAAAACTGGACAGAAGTTCGCCAGTTTAACCTAATGTTTGGAACAAAACTTGGCGCCTCTGCAGATAGCGCCATGGATTTATACCTTCGCCCAGAAACCGCACAAGGTATTTTTGTAAATTTTCTAAATGTTCAAAAAACAGGGCGCATGAAAATTCCTTTCGGTATTGCACAAACTGGTAAAGCTTTTCGTAACGAAATTGTTGCACGTCAATTTATTTTCCGTATGCGCGAGTTCGAACAAATGGAAATGCAATTTTTTGTAAAACCCGGCGAAGAAATGAAATGGTATGCGTATTGGAAAGAAACACGTTTAAAATGGCATAAATCGCTTGGTTTAGGAAGCGAAAATTATCGTTTTCACGATCACGAAAAATTAGCACATTATGCCAATGCCGCAACCGATATTGAATTTAATTTTCCTTTCGGATTTAAAGAATTAGAAGGCATCCATTCTAGAACCGATTTCGATTTAAAAGCACACGAAGAACATTCGGGTAAAAAATTACAATATTTCGACACCGAAGAAAATAAAAACTACGTGCCTTATGTTATTGAAACTTCAATTGGTTTAGATCGAATGTTTTTGGCTGTTTTTTCTAAAGCTTTACAAGAAGAAACATTGGAAGATGGTTCTACTCGAACGGTTTTACGTTTGCCTTCGGTTTTAGCACCCACAAAAGCAGCCGTTTTACCATTGGTAAAAAAAGATGGTTTACCAGAAATTGCCAAAGAAATTGTTGACGATTTAAAATGGGATTTCAATGTAGCGTATGACGAAAAAGACGCTGTAGGTCGCCGTTATCGCCGTCAAGATGCTTTGGGAACACCGTTTTGTATAACCGTAGATCATCAAACTTTAGAAGACAAAACAGTTACTATTCGTCATCGCGATACTATGGAGCAACAACGTGTTGCAATTGCCGATTTAAGAGGAATTGTGAGCCATGAAGTTGCTATGCGCAATTGGCTAATGAAAACTAAATAAAAAAAGGTTTAATATTCAAAAATCGTTGGATAACTCATAATTTATCCAACGATTTTTCTTTTTTAATTACCAAATTTTAACTCTGTTTTCTGGTTGAATATACATACCATTTTGTGGTTGAATAGAAAAAGCTTCATAAAACGCATCTACATTTTGTAATGGTACATATGCGCGATACATACCCGGAGAATGCGGATCGGTTTTAACTTGGTTTTTAATCGCCTCATCTCTCATTTTACTTCTCCAGATGGTTGCCCACGAAATAAAGAAACGTTGTTCGGGTGTATAACCATCTATTAATGCTAAATTTTTATTTTCTTTAAGAAATAATTGTAAGCCATCGAAAGCAGCATTTACACCGCCTAAATCGCCTATGTTTTCGCCAAGTGTAAATTTTCCATCTACATAAATTCCGGGTAGCGGTTGCAATTGCGAATATTGTTCGGCCAATGCACCTCCTAAATTTGTAAATTGCGACAAATCTTCATCACTCCACCAGTTTACTAGGTTTCCTTCGGCATTATAACGAGAACCCGAATCGTCGAAAGCATGCGATATTTCGTGCCCAATTACTGCGCCTATTCCGCCATAGTTTACTGCTTCGTCTGCTCTATAATCGTAAAATGGTGGTTGTAAAATAGCGGCAGGAAAAACAATTTCATTATTCGATGGATTAAAGTATGCGTTTACTGTTTGTGGCGACATTCCCCACTCGGTTTTATCTACAGGTTTACCTAATTTTTCATGATTTTTTAATGACGACCACTGCGAATATAACATGGTATTGCTAAACAAAGTGCCACCATTTTTTGGCGCTACTATTGTTAATTTAGAATAATCTTTCCATTTGTCTGGATAGCCTATTTTTACTGTTAATTTGTTAAGTTTATTTTTAGCATTTTCTTTTGTAGCTTTTGTCATCCACGGTAATCTATCAATGCGGTTTTCGAATGCTTTCATTACATTAGCAATCATACTTTGTGCTTTTGCTTTTGCTTGTGGCGGAAATTTTTGCGCTACATATAATTTCCCTAGTGCTTCGCCAACCATTCCGTTTACTTTAGCTAATGCTCTTTCTTCTATGGGACGCTGTGCTACGGCACCACCTAATGTTTTACCATAAAATTCCCAGTTTGCCTTTTCTATTTGTGTTGATAATTCATCGCTTGAACCTCTTAAAAGTGTCCATTTCATATAGTTTTTCCAAACATGAACATTGTTTTCTTTTAAAATTTCTTGAAGTTTTGCCATATATTTTGGTTGGCTAACCACAACTGAGTCTAATTTACCCAAACCGACTTTTTCAAAATATTTATCCCATTTTACACTTGGAACCAATTCGTTTAATTGCGCTATCGACATTGGATTATAGGTATTTCTTCTATCGCGACGTTCTACACGAGTAAGCGTAGCTGTTGCCATTTCAGTTTCAAGTGATAAAATATTTTTTGCAATTAATTTCGTATTTCCCTTTTCTAGAAACTGAAACATATTAGCTATATGCGCTAAATATTTTTCTCTTTTCTCTTTCATGTCGTCGTCGTCTGACACGTAATAATCTCTATCGGGTAAACCTAAACTTCCTGTTCCTACGTAAACTACATTTTTATTGCTATTTTTTGCATCGGTGTAAACATAACTACCAAAAAAGCCAAGATTTAATGTAGCGTCGTATTTTTCTAATAATACAATTAAATCATTTGCGTTTTCAATGTTATCAATTTCTTTTAAATAAGGCGCTAAAGGTGTAACGCCTGCTTTATTACGAGCCACTGTATCTAAAATAGAACGGTAGAGGTTTAGTGCTTTTCCTTGGTCAGATTCTGATGAAATAGACGAGTCTTGTAAAGCGTTTTTTACAATAGCCATTACATCATCGTCGGTATTTTTGCGAAGCTCATCGAAACTACCCCATCGGGTTCTATCGGCAGGAATTTCGATATTGTCGAGCCATTTTCCGTTTACATAACGAAAAAAATCGTCGGCTGGATTTACCGTTTTATCCATATAGTTGATATTAATACCTATTGATTCTTTTTGTTTTTCGGTAATAGTTTGTTTTGAAGATTTACACGAGTAAACAAAAGCCATTAAAAAAAGGAAGCCTAAACTTCCTTTTATCATTTTATTTTTCATTTTTTATAGATAAGAAGTTGTTTAACAAATATACTTCTTTTTTTAAATTCGTTATTCTTTTATAATTCGTTTCACGGTTTTGCCTTGTTCTGTTTCAATTTTAACAAAATAAACTCCGTTTGCAGCGGCTGTTAAGTTTAATACTGTTTCGTTTGAAGTTGTAAAAGTATCGATACTTGTAATTTTCTTTCCAGTTAAATCGAAAACCTCAACTTTTTTAGGTGTTGCTGTATTAAAATTAAGGGTAAAAATTCCTTTTGAAGGAACAGGGTAAATTGCAATACTGTTTGCATTTTGGAAAGAATTTGATGATAATGTTCCGCTAATTAAAAAATCATCAATATTAACACCTAATTGGTTTACGGCTTCATCGGAATGAAATACAATTCTAAAAATAACATTGGTTTCGCTGTTTAAGCTAGCTAGTGAATAACTATAGGTTGTATTGGTTGTATTGGTACCTGTCCATTGTGCGCCTGGGCAATTGTAACAGTCGTTACCGCCTGAAGAAGCTAAAGTTCTGTCGCTGTTATACCAATTTGAACCCATTGTACCTAAAACATTCCAGTTAGCACCAAAATCGGTAGTATATTCAACATATACAATATCCCAGTTAACCTCTAAATCATATTTCATTAAAAAGCTAATTTGTGGTGTTAGCAAGGTTGATAAATCGTAGCACTGCGACACTAAATAGGTTTTGGTTAAATCTGGGTAGTTACCTGTATTATTTATCATATACGCGGTGTTGATACCTGTTCCCATACTACCAAAAGTTCTAGTAGTTCTTATCCAAGGTTGTGTTCCTTCATCGTTATATACTATTAGTTCGTCTGCTGCTGCAGAAAACGTATTGGTTACATTTACCGTTCCAGAGTCGTTAATAAAAAACGTAGTGGTTCTCGTGTTGTTTGCTGAGTTTCCGTCGCTAGCAATGGTTGCCGTTGCTGTTAACGTATGAGCTCCTCGTGTTAATCCGTTAAGAGTTAAAGGAACATTTACTTCTTCACAAGACATTAAATTTCCTGTCCACGATATAGTGTTAGGTGCTCCGCCATCGACAGTATATTGAATAGATGCGGTTGTAACAGAGTTAGTACCTTGATTTTTTAATACAATATTAGTTGCAAATGCTGTAGCTTCACACGGTATTGTTTCGTTTTCTTGTATAGCATTTATACTTAAATCGTTTGCCATAGCATTATATTGATTTCCAACATTAACCGCATACCAAGCATTGGTTACAGTAACTGCTTCTGGGCTATTAGCGCAGTATAGTGTATTAACTACTTCTATTGTTGCTGCTCGTGCATCTGCATAGGTTGCGTTAGGTGTTAAATAATCACGTTCTGCTAAATACGCAATTTCAGACGATTTTATCATACCTATTCCTGTAACATTATAGGTGTCTGGAGAAGGTGCATTATTGGTGCCCGACTCGCCTTCTGTTACAATATAAAACCAGTGATTTAATACACCAGAGTTTATATGCACACCTCCGTTATCGCCTGCTCCTGTGTACCAATACGTTCCTCCATAAGTATCAGGATCTCCAAAAATGTTAGGGTTTTTCATAGATCGAAGTGATGAACCTGTATCTTCGCCTATAGTCCAAACGGCATTAGCAAACGGAGGATTTAAACTCCCTGTTTTGCCATACTGTTCTATACAAGCGCCCCAAATATCTGAAAAGGCTTCGTTTAATGCTCCCGATTCATTTTGATATACTAAATTTGCCGTATGTGTACAAACAGCATGACCTATTTCGTGCCCACAAATATCAAGGGCTGTTAAAATATCTAGTGATGAACCATCGCCATAGGTCATCGCTACACCATTCCAGTAAGCGTTATCGAAATTACCAAAATGAACATAGCTTTTTATTTCGGCTCCTTCATCGTCAAAACTATTTCTTGAAAAGATGTTATCCCAAAAATCATAGGTTACTTCTGCTCCCCAGTGTGCATCTAAAGCACCATCATCTTTAAAAAAATTATTGTGTTCTGCGGCTGTCCAGTTATTATCGTTATCTGTAAAATCTACATTTTGATAGTTGTTCGTATCTTGGCAATTATACGTTGAAATTCCGTTGCCACGAGTAGTATCTCTTAACACATAACTTGTACCATTAAATGTTGTTTCAATAGTTCTTGTTCCGCTGTAGCGCGTTGCTGCCGTACCCGAAACTAGAGTATTGTTTATTTTAGAAAAATGATTCGTTTCATTATAATTATGTTCTTTATGGTTGCACGATTTAATAATTGGATCTGTAAATAAAATGTCTCCCGAGTTAGCATCTACATAAATTATTTGTCTAGAAACTGGCATTGTAGCATAAATATCAAACTTATAAGCCAATACTGCTTCTTTTGTTTCTACATTGGAAAAATAAATTAATTCTCCTTGTGGTTTCGAATATTTTAAAATATTGCTTTGTGCTGCATCTTCCCATAAATACTGTGTGGCATTTACAAAATTGGTTGCTTTAATTAAAGCTGCATTATTATTTAATAAAGGTGTTGTATTAGTATTTAAAACATTATACAATTCTCCGTTTATTAATTGAATGGAATTATTTAAAGAATGGGCAATTGCTATACCGTTTTCTACTTTTATTCCTTTAAAATATTGCTGAAAACGTTCGTGTGTAACACCTTTTCTATCGGTAGTTGTTTTGTATAATTGAAAAGAAACTCCTTTGCCAATTTTAAACTCATTTGCAAACTTACGTAATGCTACTTCTTTATTGTTATTTGTGTTAAAACGAAGCATTTTTTGATTCGATTTCAGATTTGTATCTGCTTCTTGAGCATAATTTACTGTAACAATTAAAAAACAAAAAAGCAAAAGTAACCTCAATTTCATTTTATATAATTTTCTGATTAATTTGGCTAATGTATTCATTTTTATCTAAAAATAACACTTGTTTATTGGTTTTTTTACATTCCTTTTTTGGTTTTTATGTTTTATCTTTGCCAAAACAGGCAATATGAACATCAGAATAAAAAAAAGTTATATTTTTTTTAGTTTAGTATTTATTCTAATATTTATAGGAATTTATCATTTTACAAAACCTCAAAAAACGCTTCCAGTTTATAATCCTAGAGATGTTAACCCAGAGTTAGTTGATTCTACTATACAACATCTTGGCTACAACCATAAAATTGGTAGTTTTTCGTTTACCAATCAAAACGGAAAAACCATTACAGAAAAAGAATATGAAGGAAAAGTTTATGTTGCCGATTTCTTTTTTACAACTTGCCCTACTATTTGTCCAAAAATGACTAATAATATGGTATGGCTTCAAGAAAATATTAAAGACAATCCAAAAGTAAAACTCTTGTCTTTTTCGGTAACGCCAGACATTGATAGTGTTGCCGTTTTAAAAAAGTATGCGCTTGAAAAAGGTGTTCGCGATGATAAATGGAATTTAGTAACTGGAAATAAAAAAGACATTTATTATTTAGCCCGAAAATCATTTTTAGTTGTAAAAACAGGAAAACCCGAAGAATTGTACGATATGGTTCATACCGAAAATTTTGTACTTGTAGATGAAAAAGGCAGAATACGCGGTTTTTATGACGGAACTAACAAGCAAGAAGTAGAAAATCTTTTAGCCGATATTTCGTTTTTAACTGATGTAAAATAGCAGTTTACTGATAAAAATCAGTTTCAGTATATAAATATTAGCTACCTTTGTATTTTAATTCAATCTAAATAAGAAATGTCGTTGCTGCTTTCTGAAATTAAAATAGGCGAAAAAGCCCTAATTGTAGCCGTAAATACCGAAAAAATTCCGTTAAAATTACTCGAAATGGGTTGTTTGCCTGGAAATTTAGCCGAACTTATTCAAATTGCTCCTCTTGGCGACCCTTATTATTTTACTATTAACGACTCTCATGTGGCTATTCGAAAAGAAATTGCCAACGAAGTAACTGTGGTTTTAGAAAATCAAAACTAAATGATGACCGAAAAAACCATAAAAGTTGCCTTAATTGGAAATCCTAATGTAGGAAAAACATCTGTTTTTAATGAATTAACAGGTTTAAACCAAAAAGTAGGAAATTATCCTGGTATAACCGTAGAAAAAAAAGAAGGTATTGCCAAAATAGCAACTCATACAAAAGCCAGAATAATTGATTTACCCGGAACGTATAGTTTAAACGCAAGTTCTATTGATGAAAACGTAGTAATAGAATTATTATTAAACAAAAACGATAACGATTTTCCTGATGTTGCCGTTGTAGTAACCGAAGTAGAAAATTTAAAACGCAATTTATTATTATTTACACAGATTAAAGATTTAGAAATTCCGACCATTTTAGTAATTAACATGGCCGATAGAATGACACTAAAAGGAATTGAGTTAGATATAAAAACCTTAGAAAAAGAATTAAAAACAAAAATTGCACTTGTAAGCTCCAGAAAAAAAACAGGAATAACCGAACTGAAAAATTTAATTTTAAACTACGAAACACTTTCTACAGCGCCTTGTTTAAACGCTTCAAGTATTGATCCCGACTATTTTAATAAATTACAAAAAACCTTTCCTAACCAATTGTTATATAAACTTTGGCTGGTTATTACGCAAGATGTTAATTTCTTAAATTTAGACCGAAATGAAATTAAAAGTTCCTTTACAAAATCGCATTCCGAATTAAAACGATTACAACAAAAAGAAACCATAAAACGCTATCAATTTATTAATGATACGTTAAAAATTGGTCAAAAAATAGATGCTTCAAAAGCGACTGATTTTAGAGCAAAGCTGGACCGAGTGCTAACCCATAAAATTTGGGGATACGTTATATTTTTTGGTATTTTACTATTAATTTTTCAATCTATTTTTGATTGGAGTAGCGTGCCAATGGATTTTATTGACGAAACATTTGCTAATTTAAGTTCCTATGCTAAAAACAGTTTACCCGCAGGAGAATTTACTAATTTAATTAGCGAGGGATTAATTCCAGGCATTGGCGGAATTGTTATTTTTATTCCTCAAATCGCATTTTTATTCTTGTTTATATCGGTTTTAGAAGAAAGCGGTTATATGAGCCGTGTGGTATTTTTAATGGATAAAATAATGCGCCGTTTTGGTCTTTCGGGCAAAAGTGTTGTGCCGCTAATTTCGGGTACAGCCTGCGCTATTCCTGCTATTATGAGTGCCCGAAATATTGAAAACTGGAAAGAACGCTTAATTACAATTCTTGTTACACCATTTACAACTTGTTCGGCTAGGTTACCTGTTTACGCTATTTTAATTGCTTTAATAATTCCGGAGAAAAGAGTTTTTGGTTTTTTAAGTTTACAAGGATTAACCTTAATGTGTTTATACTTACTTGGCTTTGCAACCGCAGTTATATCGGCTTATGTACTAAACAAAATACTGAAACTTAATTGTAAATCGTATTTTGTAATAGAAATGCCTTCGTATAAAATACCACTTTTTAAAAATGTAGCCTTTAATGTAATTGAAAAAACAAAATCGTTTGTTACAGGTGCAGGAAAAATAATTTTAGCACTCTCGGTTGTACTTTGGTTTTTGGGTTCTCATGGATTGGAAAATTTTGATAATGCCGAAAAAAATATATTAAAGCAACAAAACAAATTATCGCCTGAAGATTTAGAAAACGAAATTAATGCCTACAAACTAGAAAACTCTTATATAGGAATGGCAGGTAAAGCTATTGAACCCGCAATAAAACCCTTAGGTTACGACTGGAAAATAGGCATTGCTGTTGTAAGTTCGTTTGCTGCGCGCGAAGTTTTTGTAGGAACTTTAGCCACAATTTATAGCGTAGGAAGCCACAGCGAAGAAGAAGTAACCATAAAAAACAGAATGGCTGCCGAAGTTTATGCCGATAACGGTAAAAAAGTTTTTAATTTTGCAACGGGTGTTTCGCTATTGTTATTTTATGCTTTTGCTATGCAATGTATTTCAACCTTAGCTATTGTAAAAAAAGAAACCAATTCATGGAAATGGCCTGTTTTACAGTTGGTTTTTATGAGTGGTTTTGCTTATTTAGTATCGTTAATAGCTTATCAATTATTAAAATAATGCAAGAAGTTTTAGTTTATATTACATTAGCTTTCGCAATTTTTTTCTTATTAAAGAAATTCTTTTGGAAAAAATCGGCTAAAGCAAAGAAAAATTCAAAATCGTGTGGCGACGATTGTGGGTGCCATTAATTATTTGGTAAATTCTATAATAAGCTTATAATTGTTTATTTCTACTTTTTTACCTTCTATTTTTTTAGGAAGTATCTCAATATTTGAAATTACTTTATTTTTATCTGAAATTTTTGATTCTAAAAAGCGTTTGTTTTCTTCAAAATGTTTGGCATCAATTGTTAATTGTACTTCTTCTGTTTTAGAATTGTTTTCGTAAACTCCTAAAATTAATGCTACTTCGCCTAAACGAATACACTGTACATTTTCTGGACAACGACTATCGGAAATAATTTTTTCAATTTTAAAACTCAACGTCTTATCTATTGCAACTTTTTGGGTTAAAATTTCGATGCTACTATTTTCTATACCATTTTGTTTAGACGCACATGAAACGAAAAGAATTCCTGTCAAAAATAAAAGTATCTTTTTCATACGTACAATTTTTCTAGCCTAATGCCACATCGAGACTCATCATTACAATAAATCCACCTATAAAACCAAGGGTAGCAATATCTGTATTTTTATCTTGTTGTGTTTCTGGAATTACTTCTTCTACAACAACATATATCATAGCTCCTGCTGCAAATGCTAGGGCATAAGGCAACATTGGCGTAAAAAATGTAACGGCAACTGCACCTAATACGCCTGCTATTGGCTCTACAATTGCAGAAGCTTGTCCATACATAAAACTTTTTTTACGACTCATGCCCATTCGGCGTAGCGGCATAGAAACAGCAATACCCTCAGGAAAATTTTGAATACCAATTCCTATTGCAAGCGTAACCGCACCAGCAATTGTTGCTTCGGGAATACCTGCGGCAACACCGCCAAATAAAACACCTACGGCTAATCCTTCGGGTATATTATGTAGTGTTATGGCTAAAACCAAAAGTGTCGTACGCTGCCAAGGCGATTTTATACCTTCGCTTTCTTTAAAATTAATATGTAAATGGGGTAATGTTTTATCTAAACCAAATAAAAAAATAGCACCTAATAAAAAACCAACTGCAGCCGGAATTACTTTTACAAATCCTTCGCCTTCACTCATTTCAATGGCAGGTGAGAGTAAACTCCAATAACTTGCAGCAACCATAACACCGCCTGTAAAACCAAGCATACCATCGAGCAATGTTCGATTCATGGTTTTAAAGAAAAAAACAAATGCCGCACCTAAAGCGGTTAAAAACCACGTAAATAAAGTGGCATACAAAGCTGCCAATACAGGGTCTATACTTTCTAAGTAAGTTATTATTGAATCGAACATAAAACAAGTAGTTTTTTACAAAGGTAAAAATAATAAGTTTTAACGTACTTTTATAATTGCTTTTAAAACTTCAGTAAAAAAACTTTGTAAATTTGTGGTGTAAATTTTAAATAAAAAAATATGTATCCAGAAGAAATGGTAAAACCAATGAAAGCTGAGCTTACTGAAGCCGGATTTCAAGAATTATATACAGCACAAGATGTTGACTCAGCTTTAGCAAAAGAAGGAACTACCTTAGTAGTAATTAATTCGGTTTGCGGTTGTGCAGCACGAAATGCACGACCTGGCGCAAAAATGAGTTTAGATAATGTTAAAAAACCCAATTTTTTGCTTACTGCTTTTGCTGGCGTAGATAAAGAAGCTGTAAATAAAGTTCGCGAACATATGTTTCCTTTTCCGCCATCGTCGCCAAGTATGGCATTATTTAAAAATGGTGAATTAGTGCACATGCTAGAACGCCATCATATCGAAGGTCGTCCAGCAGAAATGATAGCCGAAAATTTAAAAGATGCGTATAACGAGTTTTGTTAATTATAACATTAGTCTTTTAAAAAACCATCTTAATTGATGGTTTTTTGTTTTTGATTACTTTTGTAAAACGATTTACACATTATGCAAAAAGTTTTAAGTTATTTTTTATCGGTTATTTTTGGAATCGTTTTTATTGGTATTTTACTTGTTTTTCATCCTATACAATGGGTATGTTTAAAAATAGGTTATAATGCGCATAAAAAAAGTGTTGCTGTTTTAAATTGGTTTTTAATACGCAGTACTCATATTTTAGGCACAACTTACCACTTTAAAGGCGTTGAAAATGTTCCTAAAAATGTTCCGCTTATTATAGTTTCAAACCATCAAAGTTTATACGACATTCCACCGTATATTTGGTTTATGCGTGCTTGGCATCCTAAATTTATTAGTAAAAAAGAATTAGGCAAAGGCATTCCGAGTGTTTCGTTTAATTTACGCTACGGCGGTTCTGCATTAATCGATAGAAAAGACCCAAAGCAAGCCTTGCCTGAAATAAAGCGTGTTGCCGAATTTATTAATGCAAATAATTATTCAGTAGTTATTTTTCCAGAAGGAACACGTAGTAAAACTGGAAAACCAAAAACTTTTTCTATAAACGGACTAAAGATGCTGTATAAATTTGCGCCCGATGCTTATTTTGTGCCTGTTACTATTAATAACTCTTGGAAAATGACGAAATTTGGTGCATTTCCGTTAGGTTTAGGAAATAGAATTACGCACACTGTTCATCAGCCGTTAAAAATTTCGGATTATACTTTTGAAGAAATTTTCGAAAAAACGCAAAGCAACATTATTCAGTCTGTAATAAATTAACGTTTTATGCTACATCTATTTTAAAAAACAAAAAAGGAGTCTTTGTAAAGACTCCTTTTTTTATAGTATAGTAATTATTTCCGTCAGTTTGAGTGATTTTTGATAGAAAATCGTACCGAAAAAACTAGGAAAAATTACTTTCAAATCGATTCTCGATATAAAATTCTTTTAGAATTTTACTCGAATTGACGATTTGGAGTAATTGCACCCAACGGGTTAATTATTTTTAATTTTATACAACTCCTTGTGCTAGCATAGCATCGGCAACTTTAACAAACCCTGCAATATTAGCACCTTTAACATAATCTACAAAACCATCGGCTTGTTTTCCGTATTTTACACAAGCTTCGTGAATGTTTTTCATAATCCCTTTCAGTTTTTCATCAACTTCTTCACTAGACCAACTTAAACGTAATGAGTTTTGCGACATTTCTAGTCCAGAAGTAGCAACACCTCCTGCATTTGATGCTTTCCCTGGAGCATACAAAATTTTAGCGGCATGAAAAACTTCAACCGCTTCTGGAGTAGAAGGCATATTTGCACCTTCTGAAACTACTTTACAACCGTTTGCAATAAGCATTTTAGCTTCTTCCCCATTTAATTCATTTTGTGTTGCACATGGCAAAGCAATATCACATTTTACCTCCCAAGGGCGTTTACCTTCAACAAATTTAGCATTTGGATACTTTTGCGTATATTCATTAATTCTTCCATAACGAACATTTTTAATGTCCATTATGTAGGCTAATTTTTCGGCATCAATACCATCAGCGTCGTAAATGTAACCCGAAGAATCTGAAGCAGTAACTACCTTACCTCCTAGCTCAGTTGCTTTTTGAATAGCATATTGAGCCACATTACCAGAACCTGATACTACAACTGTTTTTCCGTTAAAGCTATCGCCTTTAGTGGCTAACATATTTTGAGCAAAATATACATTTCCGTATCCTGTTGCTTCTGGTCGGATTAATGAACCTCCAAATGAAATTCCTTTTCCTGTTAAAACTCCAGTAAACTCATTACGTATTTTTTTATATTGACCAAACATATAACCTACTTCTCTACCGCCTACACCAATATCTCCAGCTGGTACGTCGGTATCGGCACCAATATGGCGTTGTAACTCGGTCATAAACGCTTGGCAAAAACGCATAATTTCAACGTCTGACTTTCCTTTTGGATCAAAATCTGAACCGCCTTTACCACCACCCATAGGCAATGTAGTTAACGAATTTTTAAAAACTTGTTCAAATGCCAAAAATTTTAAAATACTTAGGTTTACCGAAGGATGAAAACGAATCCCTCCTTTGTATGGACCAATAGCCGAATTCATTTGTATTCTATAACCTCTATTAACTTGTGTTTTGCCAGCGTCATCTACCCAAGCTATTCGAAACATAATTACGCGTTCTGGTTCTACCATTCTTTCGAGTAACATTTTACCTTGATATTTTGGATTTTCCTCAATAAACGGAATAACAGTTTCAGCAACTTCTTGTACTGCCTGCATAAATTCTGGCTCGTTTCCGTTGCGTACTGCAACAGAATCAATAAAAGCTTTTACACTTTCTTTCATATTACATTTATTTAGTAATTAATTTGTTGCACAAATATACATATAAAGATAAAGGCAATGTTATTTTTGTGTTTTTTTTATAATTAAATGTGTTTTTTGTTTTAAGTTTCTATTGTTTTTATATATTTGTCTATAATAAATCATTTTTTTAGCAATGTACAAACGATTCAAGCATTCAATATTTGTATTGATATTATTGCCTTTTTCTACAATGGCTCAGTTCGGATTATCTCATGAAGTTGGAGCATTCGTTGGAGGTGTAGCCTTTCAATCGGATTTTGGAATTCGTGGTGATTTTGAAACTAATGCAGGGAATACGGGTTTTGGCGTAGGATTAGTTCATTATTTAAACTTTGCTTACAGCGCAGAATGTAATTGTTATCGTCCTGATACCTACTTTAACGACCACTTTAAACTTCGTTCAGAATTATCATACAACAGCACAAAACTACAACACTACGGCAAGTGGGCTGAAAAAAATTCTATTTGGGGAAGACAGCTAAAAGCTATGAAAGGCGAAGCAAAAGTAACCGATATTGGTATGCAATTAGAATATTTCCCTTGGAGCATACGCGAATTTACTGCTAAAGTGGGTTCTCTTGGGCCGTTTGTTGCTTTAGGTGTTCATTATTCTTTTTACGACAATAACACTTATTCTGAATTACCAGGAGGATTAGACAATACTGCTAACGTATATCCTCGATATTTACCTCATAGTTGGTCAACAGAAGGTGGTAGCACTTGGTCTGTAGTTTCTTCTATAGGAACACGATATAAACTTACAGAAATGTCGGATTTATTTTTAGAATTACGCTGGCAATACTATTTTGACGATTGGGTAGATGGTTTAAAGAAAAATCCTGATTTATGGGAAGAAAACAAAGCCAACGATTGGAACTTATGGCTGAGTGTTGGATATATTTATTACTTAGATTAATATTTTACGATATAAAAGAAAAGACTCGAAATTCTAATTTCGAGTCTTTTCTTTTATAAAAAACCTTTTATGACAAGGCTTGTTCTAAATCAGTTACTAAATCATCAATATCTTCTACACCAACACTTAATCTTACTAAATCGTCGGTAATTCCAATTTCGGCACGCTTTTCTGCAGGAACCGAAGCGTGTGTCATTGATGTTGGGTGATTTGCTAATGATTCTACACCACCTAATGATTCTGCAAGGGTAAATACTTTCAGTTTTTCTAAAAATCGAACTGCATCTGCTAATTTACCTGATTTAAAAGTAAAGGTTACCATTCCGCCAAATCCGCCAATCATTTGTTTTTTAGCAATTTCATAATTTGGGTGCGATGCAAGTCCAGGATAATATACTTTTTCAATTGCTGGATGAGACGCTAAATATTCTGCTACTTTTTGCCCATTTTCGCTATGGCGTTGCATACGTAAATGCAAGGTTTTAATACCTCGTAACACTAAATAACTATCCATAGGCCCTAAAGTGCCACCAGTTGCAAATTGTGCAAAATGCAGTTTTTCGCCTAATGCTGGGTCTTTTACAATTAATGCTCCCGCAATAACATCAGAATGACCACCTAAATATTTAGTAGCTGAGTGCATAACAATATCTGCTCCTAAATCGAGTGGTTTTTGTAAATAAGGTGTTGCAAATGTATTATCAACAGCAAATAGCAACTTGTGTTTTTTAGAAATTTTAGCAACTGCTTCAATATCTGTCAATTTCATTAATGGGTTGGTTGGCGTTTCCACCCAAATTAATTTTGTATTTTGATTAATCAACGATTCTAGTTTTGCCAAATCCGTCATATCAACAAAATGGAATTTTAATCCAAAATCTTGATAAATTCGAGCAAACATTCTGTACGTTCCGCCATATAAATCATCAGTAGCAATTACCTCATCTCCTGGTTTCAGCAATTTCATAACCGAATCTGTAGCTGCTAAACCCGATGCAAATGCTAAACCTCGTGTTCCGTTTTCTATACTTGCTAAAGCGTCTTCTAATGCGGTTCGGGTAGGGTTTGCCGCACGACTGTATTCATATTCTCCCACTGGTTTTCCAGGCGATACTTGTGCAAATGTTGACGTTTGAAAAACAGGCGGCATTACAGCGCCTGTAACTTTTTCGTGGTGTTGACCACCGTGTATGGTTTTGGTATTAAATTTCATTTCTTTTATTTTTTGCAAAGGTAACAAATTAGATAAATTTTCTCAACTGCATAATAATTCCTATATGAACACCTTCGTGAAAATTATTGAATTCAATAGCTGTTTTTGCCGAATCAACCGTAAAACCAGACATGGTTGTAAAGGGTGTATAATCTACAAAAACATTATTTTGATAGTCAATTTTTGTTGTTTCAATGGTAGAAAAAAGTAATGCTTTTATTTCGGCAACGTCTTCCTCGGTTATATTTTGTGGTAACGTTCCTTTTTTAAATTTTTCAATTATTTCTATTGAAATTTTTGGTGGCAAACCCGATAAATGATACACCAACAATTGCTGAACCACTACGATGTGTCCAATATTCCAAATAATGTTGTTTTTAAAACCAGAAGGAATAGTCGTAAGTTGGTTAAAATTTAATTCATTCATAAAGCCTAACAAAATATTTCTGTTAGCATTTGCTATATTAAAACTTGTTTCCATTATACATTTTATAAATTTGCATTCTATACGAAGGTAACCAAATCTTATTGACCATGCGAAAAATTTATTATTTAAAAACGTGCGATACATGTAAACGTATTTTAAAATCGCTTCCAAACTTAGAAACTTTTGAACTTCAAGATATTAAAGAACGACCGATTACCGTAAAACAATTGGAAGAAATGTATGCACTTACAGGAAGTTATGAAATATTGTTTAGCAAGCGAGCCAAGTTGTACAAAGAAATGGGCTTAAAAGATGAAAAATTAGAAGAAGCTGATTTTAAACGCTATATATTAGACCATTATACTTTTTTAAATCGTCCCGTTATCATTATTGATCAATCTATTTTTGTGGGTAATAGTGTAAAAGTGGTTGATGCCGCCATTTCAAAACTTAGCAATGACTAGTCGAAGTTGGGCATTATTGGGCGCCACATTTGTTGCGTTAATTTATGGCGCAACTTTTACTGTAGCAAAAGATGTAATGCCTACGTATGTGCAACCTTTTGGGTTAATATTAATTAGAGTTTTAGGTGCATGTTTATTGTTTTGGTTGGTTTCCCTTTTTCTAGCTAAGGAAAAAATTGACAAAAAAGATTTTCCTCGAATTATGGCGGCTGCATTTTTTGGTGTGGCATTTAACCAACTTACTTTTTTTAAAGGTTTAAGTTATACATCGCCAATAAGTGCCGCAGTTATTATGGTAACTGCACCAATTTTAGTCCTTGTGCTTTCTTCTATATTACTAAAAGAACGATTAGAAATTAAAAAGATAATAGGAATATTAATTGGACTAACTGGCGCTTCTGTTTTAATACTTTACGGAAAATCTATTGAAAACGCATCAAATGCTAATTGGGGAAATTTTTTAGTTTTTGTAAATGCTTCATCTTATGCTGTATATTTAATTTTAGTAAAACCAATTGCAGCAAAATACAGTCCACTTACTTTTATTAAATGGATTTATACATTTGGATTACTGTATGTGTTGCCATTTGGACTCAGTGAGTTTTCAGAAATTAATTGGGTAAAAACTCCGACTACTATCTGTTTAGAAATCGGCTATTTAGTAGTATTTACAACGTTTTTAGCGTATTTAATTAACCTTTCGGCAATTCGTATATTAAAACCCACTACGCTTTCCGTGTTTATTTATTTACAGCCACTATTTGCTAGCATTATTGCCGTTGGTTTAGGAAAAGATAGTTTAAATAATGTAAAAATAATTTCGGCTTTATTCATTTTTGTTGGGGTGTATTTGGTAACTAAAAAGAAAATGAGTGCTTCATAATTTTTTTAAAACATCTTTTTTCTTAACTTATAACTCATAACTCATAACTCACAACTTTTAATTATCTTTGAAACTTTTATAAAATATACCGTATGATTGTATCAATGACTGGTTTTGGCAAAGCTTTTGTGCAGTTACCAACAAAAAAAATTACCGTAGAAATAAAATCTTTAAACAGCAAAGGACTCGATTTAAATGTACGTATGCCCGCCGCATTTAGAGATATAGAATTAAGCTTACGCAATACCATTTCACAACAATTAGAACGCGGAAAAATTGATTTTTCTTTATTTGTAGAAATTACTGGCGAAGATACTACAGCTAAAGTTAATGGGCCCATTGTAAAAGGCTACATTGCACAAATGAAAGCTATTTTACCCAATGCTGATGAAACAGAATTAATGAAAATGGCTGTTCGTATGCCCGATGCTTTAAAAACAGATCGCGAAGAAATTGATGACAATGAACATGCGCAAATTCTAAAACTAGTTGATGAAGCACTTGTTAATATTAAAAACTTTAGAGAAGACGAAGGCTTATCTTTAGAAAAAGAATTCAGAAATCGTATCGAAAATATTCGTCGATTTATGAATGAAACGGTTGCCCTTGCTCCTGAAAGAATTATTTTAATAAAAGAACGATTACAAAACGCTATAGACGAGCTAAAAGTTACGGTTGATGAAAATCGTTTTGAACAAGAGTTAATTTATTATCTTGAAAAATTAGACATAACCGAAGAAAAAGTACGCCTAAGCAACCATTTGGATTACTTTCTACAAACTATGGATAGAAATGAAGCTAATGGCAGAAAATTAGGTTTCATTACCCAAGAAATTGGTCGCGAAATTAATACTATGGGTTCCAAATCAAACCATGCCGAAATGCAAAAATTGGTGGTAATGATGAAAGACGAACTCGAAAAAATAAAAGAACAGGTTTTAAATGTTCTGTAAAAATTCTGCAAAGTTTTAAAAACCTTGTAGATATAAATAAATCAAACCTGCAAGGTTCAATAAACCTTGCAGGTTAAAAAACAACACTATGACTAAAGGAAAACTAATCGTATTCTCAGCACCTTCGGGTTCAGGAAAAACAACTATAGTAAGACATTTATTGGATAAAGAAGATTTAAACTTAGAATTTTCTATTTCATGTACTACTCGTAAACCAAGAGGAGAAGAACAAGATGGTAAAGATTATTACTTTATTTCGTGGGATAACTTTAAAAAACACATTAAAGCCGAAGATTTTGTAGAATGGGAAGAAGTTTATACCGATAATTTCTACGGAACGTTAAAAGCCGAAGTAGAACGCATTTGGGCAAAAGGAAAACACGTTATTTTCGATATTGACGTAGCCGGAGGTTTGCGTATTAAAAAGAAATTTCCCCAAGAAACATTAGCCGTATTTGTAAAACCACCAAGTGTTGACGAATTAAAACGTCGATTAAAACAACGTTCTACCGAAAGCGATGACAAAATTAATATGCGCATTGCCAAAGCACACGTAGAATTAGCAACTGCGCCTCAGTTTGACACCATCATAAAAAATTATGATTTAGATATTGCAAAGGAAGAAGCTTATCAATTAGTGAAGAAGTTCATATCTGAAAAGTAATTAGTAACTAGTGATTAGTAATTAGCTAAAATGAATGAAATAAAATCATATAAAGACTTATTAATTTGGCAGAAAGGAATTTCAATTGTTAAAATAGTTTATCAAATTGTAAAAACTTTTCCTCAAGACGAAATATATGCTCTTTCAAATCAATTAAAAAGGGCATCCGTTTCAGTTCCTTCTAATATTGCGGAAGGTTATGGGAGAAATACTGATAAATCATTTGGTCACTTTTTAGATATTTCTCGAGGTTCATTATTTGAGCTCGAAACCCAATTAATTATTGCTAAAGAATTAGGTTTTATTACAGATTATATTATCAAGACAATACAAGTTATACTGGAAATTTTGGAGGAAGTGGAATGGGTGGATTTAACAGTAAATCAACTTATTACGTGAAAAAACAAACAGAAGATGTTGCGGAAAAATGTGCCGCATTTGGTTATATTGGCAATAGTTTTAAAAAGTTTATAAATAATTATTTTAAGGATTGTCAAAAATTAATCTCTAAAGTTGAAAACAAAGAATTTAAAAAGAAAAATTTAGAAGAAATTGTAGAATTTTACAATTCAAATTGTCATTAAACATGAAAATCGGACTCTACTTCGGAACCTTTAACCCTATTCACATTGGTCATTTAATTATTGCCAATCATATGGCAGAGCATTCTGATTTAGACCAAATTTGGATGGTAGTTACACCGCACAATCCGCATAAAAAGAAAAGTACATTACTTGATGATTACCATCGTTTACACATGGTACATTTGGCAACGGAAGATTATCCTAAAATTCAACCTTCTGATATTGAATTTAAGTTACCGCAACCTAATTATACGGTAAATACATTAGCGCATTTACAAGAAAAATTTCCAACTCATACTTTCTCATTAATCATGGGTGAAGACAATCTCAATTCGCTTCACAAATGGAAAAACTACGAAGTCATTCTACAAAATCATGAGGTTTATGTGTATCCAAGATTAAATTCGGGAGAAATAGACGAACAGTTTGTCAATCATCCTAAAATTCATCGTGTTGGTGCGCCAGTTGTGGAATTATCATCGACATTTATTCGCAACAGCATTAAAGAAGGAAAAAATATCACACCTATGTTACCTTCAAAAGTTTGGGAATATGTAGAACATAATTTATTTTATAAGAAATGATTTCAAAACTACATTGGACAAAAAAAGCAACTTTATTTATTATTATAATATTTGTTGCTTCAATTATTTTAGGCAATGTAAGTGATTACTTTAGAGGAACTTATATTTATAAATATTTAAGTTTAACAATTTTTATTTGCTCATTTGGAAGCTTTATTTGGTCATTTGTTAATAGTATTTTGATGTATAAAGAAATTAATATTAAGTCAAAACCTGATATTTTCTGGTTAATTTTTTCAGCAATTCCATTTCTATATTTTTTTGTTAGTATAATTATAGTCTTTCTGTTTAAATAGAACCTTAACATTCCTTTACAATCTGTTCCCAATAGCTTTTTGTAACTTTGAGTCAAAATAATAGCTATGAACAATTTTGAATTATACAATCCTGTAAACTATATCTTTGGGAAAGGACAAATCGCAAAACTTTCTGATTTAGTAACTTCTAAAAAAATACTTTTAACTTATGGTGGTGGAAGTATTTTTAAAAATGGTGTTTACGACCAAGTTAAAGCTGCACTTTCTGGAGTTGAAGTAATAGAGTTCGGCGGAATTGAACCCAATCCTCGTTTTGAAACTTTGATGAAAGCGATTCAAATCATTCGCAAAGAAAAGATTGATTTTATTTTAGCTGTTGGCGGCGGAAGTGTGATTGATGGCACAAAATTTATTTCGGCAGCGGTTCATTTTGAAGGCAACGAAGCCGATATTTTACACAAACGCATCTTATTTAAAGATTCTTCAAAAATAGTTCCTTTTGGAACGGTTTTAACGTTGCCTGCAACGGGATCTGAAATGAATTCAGGTGCTGTAATTACTATTGAAGCTACGCAAGAAAAATTAACATTAGGCGGAAGTGCTTTATTTCCAGTTTTTTCTATTGTGGATCCAACAGTTATTGAATCGTTACCGAAAAGACAATTGCAAAATGGAGTGGTAGATGCTTTTACGCACGTAATGGAACAATATTTAACCTATAATCATGATGCTTTACTTCAAGATAGAATTGCCGAAGGCATTTTACAAACATTGGTAGAAATTGGTCCGAAGGTAATTGAAAACCCAACCGATTATAAATTGGCTTCCAACTTTGTTTGGTGTGCAACAATGGCGCTAAATGGATTGTTGAACAAAGGTGTTCCTACCGATTGGGCGACGCACATGATTGGTCACGAATTAACCGCTTTATACGAAATTGACCATGCGAGAACCTTGGCAATTATTGCTCCGAATTTATACAAAGTAATGTTTGATTCTAAAAAGGAAAAATTAGTACAATACGGAAAACGCGTTTGGAATTTAACCGGAACAGAAGAAGAAATTGCCTATAAAGCGATTGAAAAAACAACTAAATTTTTCCAAAGTGTGGGTATGAAAACAAAACTATCTGAAAACACGGATAATTATAAAGAAACTGCCTCGTTTATCGTCAATCGATTTGAAGAAAGAGGTTGGAAAGGTTTAGGCGAAAAGCAGTTGGTAACTTTAGATAAAGTAAAAGAGATTGTAGAAATGAGCTATTAAGCTCATTTCTGTTTTTTAATCAGTTTTAACGTTTCTGTTTTAGAATCAAAATTTAGTTTTACAAAGTAAATTCCACTATTGTGATTTTTAAAATCAATTTTAGTAGATAAACTTGTTGGAACTACTTTTAATATTTTTTGACCTAAAGTGTTATAAAAAACAACTTCCTTTGGAATTTCATTCTCAAAATCTAAAAAAACATCATTTTCAAACGGATTGGGATAGATTTTAAAGGTTTTATTTTGAAATGAACTTGTAGATAAGGTTGCAACTTCAATACTCACAATTGTTGAAGCTGTTCCAAATTCATTAGTTGCCGTAACAGTATAATCAGTCATTGAACTTAATTGTGTTGGTGTTCCCGAAATTTCGCCTGTTACTTCATTAAACAACAATCCTTCTGGTAAATTGGGCGAAATGGTATATAAGTATTGTTGTATTTTTCTAATGCTATGATTACCATAATCGGCAATAAAAAGTTCATTCTTATTTTTTACCACAATACCTGTTGCGCTATTGAATAATGCTGCAGAAGCAGTTCCATTTAAAAAGCCACCAGTTCCTGTTCCTGCTAGTGTTGATGTAGTTCCATAACTATTAATTTTTCTAATTTTATGATTACCTTCATCTGTAACATAAAAATTAGCATTGCCGTCAAAAGCTATAACTGCAGGGTGATTAAACGTAGTAACTGAAGATATTCCATCGGTATTTCCGATTGTTCCTGTTCCGCAAAAAGTAGTAATATTAACACCTGCATCAATTTTTCTAATTTTATGATTACCATAATCGGCTACATATAAATTGTCATCATTGTCGAAACATAAACCCGTAGGACCATTAAATTTTGCCATCAAAATATTGCCATCTATACTTCCTGAACTACCGCCAATTCCTGCATAAGTAGAAACAACACCTAATGGTGTAATTTTCCGAATACAATGATTGCCCCAATCGGCAATAAATAAATTATCGTTATTATCTATTGCCATAGCCGCAGGGTAATAAAACTTTGCTTCTACGCCTATTCCATCTAAATATCCTGCTGTTCCCCCAGCAAAGGTTGTTACGTTGCCTAAAACGTCTATTTTTCTAATTCTATGGTTACTTTGGTCGGTTATAAAGATATTTCCATACGAATCAACAATAGCGCCGTCTGGATATTTAAATGTAGCCGACAAAGCTGTTCCGTCTGCAGAACCAATAGTTCCAGTTCCTGCAATTGTAGTTACATTTCCTAAAGAATCTATTTTTCTAATTTTATGATTGCTTCTATCTACAACTATTATAGCATTTGTATTGTCTAATACAACTACTGTTGGGTAATAAAATTGACTTGAAGTTCCGTTTGCATCTGTTGAACCTATTGTTCCTGTGCCTGCAAATGTTGAAACCGTGGCTTCTGTAGGAATATTTCCACCTGTGTTAATAGAAAATAAAGCCGTTATTGGTTGGTTAATTACAAAACTATTAGGTGTATTATAGCTAATATTAGGAGTTTGAGCCAATAAAGCACTAGTAATAAGTAAACCGTACAATTTTGCAATTACTTTCATCTTTTTATATAAAACAAATTTAAAATAAAAAGCCAAACAAAAGTTTGGCTTTTTACTATTATTTTATCCGTTTAACGCTTCGCTTTTGTGGATTTGAAAACTTCGTTTCCCAATTATCCGTTTAACGCTTCGCTTTTATGAATTTGAAAACTTCGTTTCCCAATTATCCGTTTAACGCTTCGCTTTTGTGGATTTGAAAACTTCGTTTCCCAATTATCCGTTTAACGCTTCGCTTTTGTGGATTTGAAAACTTCGTTTCCCAATTATCCGTTTAACGCTTCCGCTCCTCCTACAATTTCTAAAATTTCGCCTGTAATTGAAGCTTGGCGTGCTTTGTTGTAGGTTAACTTTAATTGGTTTCTTAATTCCGTTGCATTATCGGTTGCTTTGTGCATCGCTGTCATACGTGCTCCATGTTCTGATGCAAATGAATCGCGAATAGCTTTATATAATTGTGTTTTTAAAGATTTTGGAATTAACGTTAACACAATTTCTTCTTTCGAAGGTTCGAAAATATAATCGGACGGAATTGCCTCTCCACCAGTAATAGGTTCTAATGGTAAAAACTGCTCGGTTTTAACTACTTGTGTTGCTGCATTTTTAAAATGATTGTAAATAATTTCTATTTTATCGTAATCGCCAGCAGCAAATTTATTCATTAGGTTTTGCGCAATTTCTGCTACATTATCGAAGGTTAAATCATCAAAAACTGAACTTTTATTTTCGATAACTGTATAGTTTTTCGATAAAATATCGTTTCCTTTTTTACCAATAGCTAGTACATCTACTGTTTTTCCTTGATAAAATTGTGCTCTATTGTTTGTTGTTTTAATAACATTAGTATTAAATGCACCACACAAACCTCTGTTTGATGTTATAGCAACTAAAAGCACTTTTTTTACTTCTCTTTGTTCTGCAAAAGCTCCGCCGTTGTCGCCTTCTAAAGTAGCACTTAAATTTTGTAATAATTCTGTTAGTTTTTCAGCATACGGACGCATAGCTGTAATAGCATCTTGTGCTTTTTTTAGCTTTGCCGCCGAAACCATTTTCATCGCCGATGTAATCTGCATCGTTGACTGAACAGAACTAATTCTATTTCTAATTTCTTTTAAGTTTGCCATCTTTTAAAGTAATTAGTAATTAATGAAAGTAATTAGCTTTTCACTAATCACTATTCACTAATCACTTAAATTAATATTTTGCCGAAATTTCTTTTGCTACTTTTGCTAATACATCCGTAATTTCATCGGTAAATTTACCTGCTTTTAAAGCGTCTAATGTATCTCTATGTTTCGCGTTTAAATATTCTAAAAAGTCTGCTTCAAACTCTTTTACTTTTTCTACAGGAACGTTACGTAACAAGTTTTTAGAACCCGCATAAATAATTGCTACTTGATCTTCTACTGTGTAAGGGTCGTTTACGGCTTGTTTTAAAATTTCTACGTTACGTTTCCCTTTTTCAATTACATTCATTGTAGCCGCATCTAAATCTGAACCAAATTTAGCGAAAGCTTCAAGCTCGCGATATTGTGCTTGGTCTAATTTTAATGTACCTGCTACCTTTTTCATCGATTTAATTTGCGCCGAACCACCTACACGCGATACCGAAATACCTACGTTAATTGCTGGACGAACACCTGAGTTAAATAAATCTGATTCTAAGAAAATTTGTCCGTCTGTAATTGAAATTACGTTTGTTGGAATATAAGCCGATACGTCACCTGCTTGCGTTTCAATAATTGGTAAAGCCGTTAACGAACCACCACCTTTTACGATTGGACGTAAAGATTCTGGTAAATCGTTCATATTTTTAGCAATATCATCATCTGCAATAACTTTAGCCGCACGTTCTAATAAACGAGAGTGAAGATAGAAAACGTCTCCAGGATAAGCCTCGCGTCCTGGCGGTCTTCTTAATAATAATGATACTTCACGATAAGCTACCGCTTGTTTCGATAAATCATCGTAAACAATTAATGCAGGACGGCCTGTATCGCGGAAATACTCACCAATTGCAGCACCCGCAAACGGTGCGTAAACTTGCATAGGAGCAGGATCAGAAGCATTTGCAGCAACAATAACCGTATAAGCCATTGCGCCTTTATCTTCTAATGTTTTAGCAATAGCAGCAACTGTAGATGCTTTTTGACCTACGGCTACATATATACAAAATACTGGTTTACCAGCATCGTAAAATTCTTTTTGGTTTAGGATCGTATCGATACAAACGGTTGTTTTACCTGTTTGACGGTCGCCAATTACCAACTCACGTTGCCCACGACCTACAGGAATCATGGCGTCGATTGCTTTAATACCTGTTTGTAATGGTTCGTTTACCGGTTGACGGAAAATTACTCCTGGTGCTTTACGTTCTAGCGGCATTTCGTATAAATCGCCACCTATAGGACCTTTACCATCAATAGGATTTCCTAGCGTATCTACAACACGGCCCACCATTTGCTCGCCTACTTTTAATGAAGCGATACGTTGTGTTCTTTTAACTGTTGAACCTTCTTTAATTCCTGTTGAAGGACCTAACAATACTACACCTACATTATCTTCCTCTAAGTTAAGTACCATTGCTTCTAATCCGTTTTCGAACTGAACTAACTCGCCATATTGAGCATTAGACAATCCGTAAACACGAGCAATACCATCACCCACTTGTAACACTGTTCCAACTTCTTCTAAAGTAGCACCCGATTGAAAATCGGATAATTGTTTTTTTAATATTGCTGATATTTCAGCAGGTTTAATTTCAGCCATCTTGTTATATTATTTTAACACTAAAGTGCGCTTATATTAATTGTTACTAAATTCTCTTTTTAATTGTTGCAATCTGTTTGCAACAGACGCATTATATTGTTTATCGCCTATTCTTAAAACAAATCCACCTATAATTTCAGGGTCAATTACATTGGTTAGCGTAACTTTCTTATTTGAAAACTCTTTTACTTTTGCTAAAACTTTTGTTTCTAAATCTGATGTTAATGGAATAGCCGTAGTTACTACAGCATCTTCAATTCCATTTTTATCGTTATATAAGTTTTGAAACTGATTGGCAATTTCGGGTAAAATTTCAAATCGTTTATTTGTTAACAGCAATTGAAACAGACCTTTAGTTTCTGATTGAACTGATGCGAAAACTTCAGCTAAAGCATTAAATTTTAATTGACCGCTAATAACTGGATTTGCTAAAAAAGTTTGCAACTCTTTAGAATCGTTTACCGCTTTAGTAATTGAATTCATATCCGACAATACTGCATCTGCTGAATTATTTGCAGTCGCAATATCGAGTATAGCTTTTGCGTATCGAATAGCTGCTCTACTGTTTGCCATAATTAGTTTAATTTAGCGTCGGCTAACATTTTCTCAACTAATTTAGTTTGATTTTCTTTGTTAGCTAATTCTTGTTTCAATAATTTTTCAGCAATTTCTACTGATAATGTAGAAACTTGTGCTTTAAGCTCTGCCATAGCGGCATTTTTTTCGCTTTCGATTGATGCTTTTGCTTGTGCAATCATTTTATTGCCTTGTTCTTGCGCTTCGTTTTTAGCATCGGCAATCATTTTTTCTTTAATTTCACGAGCTTCTTTTAACATTGTATCGCGCTCTGCTCTAGCTTCAGCCAATAATTTTTCATTATCTGCCTGTAAATTAGCTAAATCTTTTTTGGCGTTTTCTGCTGCTAATAAAGCATTTTTTATACCCTCTTCTCTAGAGTTAACTGCCTCTAAAATAGGTTTCCAAGCAAACTTTTTAAGCAACAAAACTAATCCTACAAAAAGGATAAACTGCCAAAAAAATAAACCTATTGAAAATTGTTCTATTAATTTTTCCATATTATATATGAATTCTTTTTTACTACTTTTTTTAAAAATAACAGTTACAACCAACCGTTGTAACTGTTATTACTTTTTGATTTACGATGCGAATAATGCAGCGAAACCGATACCTTCGATAAGTGCAGCAGCAATTAACATAGCTGTTTGAATTTTACCCGATGCTTCTGGCTGACGAGCAATAGCATCCATAGCAGAACCACCAATTTTACCGATACCTAAACCAGCACCAATAACGATTAAACCTGCACCTACAATGTTTGGAATAGTCATAATGTATATATATTTATTAAATTTAACATTCTATTTATTAATGAGCCTCATCGTGATGATGCTCTTCGCTAGCTGCCCCAAAATATAAAGCCGATAACATTGTAAAAATATACGCTTGTAAAGCAGCAACCAATATTTCTAACAAGGAAAGTGCAAATGCCAAAACAAATGACAAACTACTTCCCAACCAATTTTTAAAGATAAACATTAACCCTATAATACTCATCAACACCACGTGTCCTGCTACTATATTTGCATACAAACGAATCATTAAAGAGAAAGGTTTAATAATTGTTCCTAGTAATTCTATAGGGGCTAAAATAATTTTCATAGGAACAGGAACTCCTGGCATCCAGAAAATATGTTTCAATAATCTTTTTAGCCGTAAACGTTGTAATTAAATAGGTTAAAATAGCTAATGCTGCTGTTACTGCAATATTTCCTGTAACATTAACCCTAGTGGTGTTAATCCAAATAAATTTAAAAACCAAATAAAGAAAAATATCGTTAACAAATAACTCATATATTTTTTTTAATCTTTACCAATATTTGGAATTGCTATATCGTCTCTAATATAAAGAATAATTGGTTCGAAAAAACGACCAATACCTGTTGCTATACCTCCGTTTTTAGCATATGATTTTGCAAGACCTCTAAATAATAAAAACATTAAGATTGCAACAACAATCATCATTACCACATTTTTTGTAATAGAGAAGTCTATTGGTTTTATATTTTCGGCGTGCCCATGCTCATCTATTTTTATTTCATCTGCTACAGATGACACTTTATATATTTTACCGTGGTGTTGCTTATAAAAGTTGCCGTTAACCTCCGCTACGCTTTCGCCATGATGAAATTTTGATGAAGAAAAAACTTGCAAACCATTGTCCCATAAAATTACTGGTAATGAAACCCCTATATGATGTTCAGCACCATTGTCATCTACATAAGATGTAAGGTGAAAATCGTGAGAGTCTAAAAGGTGATGACCAATAAATTCTTTTATTTCTGTTTTTAAATCACTTTCTCCTTCAACGTGCTTTGGTTTTTCTGCATGTATTACTTCTGCACTTTCAACAATTGTATCATTTACCGTATCGGCATTAGAAAATAGAGGGATAAATGCAATTAAAATTGCTACTACAAACTGAAGTGGTTTTTTTAAAATTACCATATTTATAAAATGTAATTTTTACAGTTGTTAAAATTTTTTGCAAAGGTACAACTTTAATTAATATTCCAAACTGGTTTTTTGTTTTTTTTATTTTTAAAAAAAGGGGTTATTCTTTTTTATTCAATAATAAAGATGCCATTATTACATCTGTTGTTAAAAATATATAAAAGTAAATTAGTGCTGCTATTTTATTTGCATCATTTTGTATTTTAGAAATATAAAAATATGATATTGTTAATTTTATGGTTAATGTAATTAAAAAGGCGTAACCCAATTGATCTTTATTTTTTTGATAGATAATTACATGAAGTATTAGCATTACTAACGAACTTAACGCAAAAAAAGGAAAGGTTGAATTAATTGAAACAAAATAATCATTTTTATTAAAGTTAAAAACGGTATTAAAAAAAATGCTTACACCATAAATTACAAGTGAAACAACTAAATACAAAAGAAAAACGTTGTTTTTTTTAATTCTCATTGTTTTTATTGATGCGTTCTATTTGTCTAATTACATAGTATAGCGACAAAAAAACTCCTAGTATTACAAATATATTATTATAATATGCTGTATTATTCTTTGTGTCTAAATATTCTCCAATATAATGAAATATAAAAATAACAAATCCCATTTGAAACGGAATTGTAATAAGTTGCAACCATTTATTAGGTTGTTTGGGCTGGCTCATTATTCTTGGTGTTGGAAGTGTTTTTCATTGCGCAAGTTGCTTCGAATAGTGCCCCTGGTTCTACCGATAATTTTGCAATGCTTACTTCGCCAACAATTTGAGCTGTTGTTTTTACAAAAAGCATTTCTTTAACCTCCATTTTTCCTTTAAACTTTCCTTCTACATCTATGTTTTGGCAGTTAATATCGCCTATTATTTCGCCTTGTGGTCCTATTATAATTTTTCCTCCACAAGAAATATTTCCTTTAAGTTTTCCATCGATACGAATATCGGCCGTGCTTTCAATATTTCCTGTAAAAATGGTGTCTTCTACTATTCTACTTGTTTTTCCTAATACGTTTTGTTTTGTTTTGTCGAACATTTGCTTGCTTTTTTATTAATTGTTTTGCAACTTCAACCATTCATCAAATTGCTTATTTATTTGAACAACTTTATAGTTTTCTGAAGAAATAACATATGCCACATCTTTAATTTTATACGCTTTATATTCTTGTAAATAGCTCAGTATTCCTTTTGCCTTTTCTTTTGATGTAAAGCCGTGAAGCACCACAAAGTCGTTTGTTAACGTATATACATCTACAGATGTACTTAAATTAGTGGTATTACTATCTTTTATATATTGTTCTAATGGTTTTAACAGGTTTTCGTAATTTGAACCTTCTGTGTAGGTTTTAGGGAAAATAATTTTCCAGCTTGCTAAATCTTCATCAGTAAATGACAGTTTTTCTAGTTTGGGTATATCTTGTTGAAGTCTTTGCTGTGCTTCTTTACCTTCGCTAGTGTTTGGATATGTTAGCGCTATATAATTTAGCGCTTCTTTATACGCGTTTAAACCATTTGTTCGGGCTAAAATAGCAGCGTTTAACATTTCGAATTTTGGTAAAATTTCTTCTCCAAAATAATCGTTTATTTTTTGTTTTACTAAAGGTTGAACCTTTCTAATTTCATTGTTTTCGTAAGCTTTATACAATTTTGTAAAAACATTTTCTGGGTTACTTTCGTCTTCTGCGCTTGCTTTCGGATTTTTTAAAATTTCGGCATAACGACTAGAAGGATAGTTTGTAATAATGTCATTTTTATAAGCAATTGCTTTATCTGGATTGAGTATTTCGTAAATTTTTACGAGATTATATTTTGTTGGAAGTATTAACCTTTCTTCTGGATTAAGTGTTAATAATTTTTCTAACCGATTTGCGGCTAATTTGTATTCTTTAAATTTTTCTTTATAAATTAATCCTAATTGATAATACGCATTGTTTCTGTCTTTTGCTATAGAGTCTAAAACTTTTTGTTCTGTAGGAATTTGTTCGGTATAAAAAGTAACTGTATAGGCTGGGTTTACAATTTCTTCTTCTTCATTATTTTGTTTTTCTTCTTCATTTTCTTCGGTAGTGGTATTTATTTTGTTACTAATTATAGCTGCTTGTCGCCAATTTTCGACATGTGCTCGTTTTCCCCATTTTTTAAGGAATTCCGCTTTACCCATAGCTACCATTGCTTGATTATAAAAATAGAACGAGCTTTCGTTGCTTCCTGGTGGCATCATAGACGATACTCTTTGATTTGAAATTGGCGTTGTTCCGTTTTTAATAGTAATAGCGTTAGAATTTGTAGTAGCATTAGCTGCTTTATTTGCTTCTTTTTCTGCTAACTCTGCTGCTAGTTTTGCTTTTGCTTCGTCTTGTTTTTTTAGTTTTTCAATGTACTTTTCGTAATATTTTATTTGTGCTTCACTGGTTAAAGAAGCGATATGTAAAATGCTATCGTTTTGTTGAGCAATTTCTTCATACTTAATAACATCGTCTAAATTTTCTCGTTTTTTCTTAACTTGTCTAAACTCTCGCGTATTTGGCTCTAAACGAAGCAATGTACTGTCGTAATACTTACCTGCTGTTTTGTAATTTGCTTCTTCAAAATAAATACTTGCTATATTGGTATAATCTTTAGCTTGTAAATACCTGTCGGGCAAATTGGTTCGAAGCGATTTGTTGTAGTAAACTTTTGCTAAAGAATCTTTTTTAAGATTATCGTAAAAATAACCTAATTGATAATTTAACACATCTAAATACGGACGATTTTCTCTATCTTTTAAAAGCTTATTAAACTTTTCTACAAAAGCTAACGTGTCGCCTTTTTCATAATCGAACATATTGGCTTGTTGTGCATGAGCTTGTATTACATACCGGCGTGGTGCTTTTCGGTTTAAATCTATTACTTCTTGAAAAGCTGTATAAGCGCTATCTGGATAGTTTAACTGGTTGTACAATTGTCCTAATATAAAACCGTAGCGCGCTTTTTGTTCGTTAATTTTAGTATTTTCTTTTGCTATTTTTATAGCCGAAACTGCTGTGTCGTATATTTTTATATTCGCATAAGCTTGCGCTAACATTGCATTAGCATCCGCTAAATCTTGGTCTTCTAGTTTGTTATGTTTAAGCAATAATTTTAAGTTGTTAATGGCTAATTCGTTATTGTCTAGTCTAATATTAACTTTTTCGCGCCAAACTTTAGCCTGATAAATTTTATCGCTTTCTGGATATTTGTACAATATATAATTTAATGCTTCTAACGACGGAACAAACCTGTTGCTGTAGTAACGTGCTTTTCCTAAAAGAAGATACGCTTCGTCCATTTGTGGGTTGCGTTCTTTTCCACCTATATTCATAGCGTGTTTTTGAATGGCTTTTACTGCTTTTTCTTCGGCTCTCTCAAAATTAGGGTCTTTTTTTTCGCCTGGTAGAAAATTTTCTTGCTTTTCTGGCATACGTTCTACTGGAAGTAGTTCCCAGAAATTATCGCGATAGGTTAATTCTAATTCTTCTAAACCGCTTGTTAAAGCAAGGTTTCCATTGTATAAAACATTGTCTTGGGTTGTAAGCGCATGATAATTTCGATTAATAAATTTATCTTTTTTAACCGAGCATGCTATTACAAATAGCCCTAGAAGGAATAATATAATTTTTTTACGAGTATTCAATTCAATTTCTTTTTTTATAAAACTTTAAAATTAAAGTTTTAGTATTTATTGACTGGTAAAAATACGTTTCTTTTTTTAGCTTTTAAAAAAAAGCTGCTTTTTTGTGTTAATCTTCTTTATTTTTCAACTCTTTTATCACTCTAAAAGCCGTATCTATTTGGTCATCGTGTACTATTATGGTAAATTCGTTTGTTGTTGAAATTACTTCTTGAATAATAACACCTTCCCATGCTAATTGCTGAAAAATGTAGTAAAAAACGCCAGGTGTGGTTACATTAGCTTTTGGAAGTTTAACAGTAATAGACGATAAATTACCCACTTTATGCGTACGCTTTTCATTTTTAAATATTTCATCTACTAAGTCTGAAACGGAAGAGCTAATAATTATATTTAATTCGTTAACGCCTCTTGCCGAAGTATAAAATAAATCTTGATTTTTATTTATTTCGTCTATAAGTTTTACTTGTGTTTCTAAAATAGAATCAGACACTAAATAGGCATAGTCTATTAAAGAAGAACGGACTGTAATTTCGCCTACTTCTTTAATAACTTTATTCAGTTTTAAGTTGATTTTAAAATCTAATTCTTCCGAAAGACGTTTTAGCGACATTACTACTGCGCCTTGTTTTACTTCTTTGTTTTACTCCTTTTCAATTTCGGGCATCATTATTCTGGCTAACGATGTAAGATTAATTATGCCTTGCGAAATGGAACTCAACAAAAAAGGTTTCGATTTTATATAGCGTTCTACTACTGATGAAATAGTTTTCATATACTGCAAATTTTTAGCGTAAAGTTAAAAAAATATTGCTTTTGTTACAAAAATATTTAAAAGTAAAAAAAAGCATCTAAAATGTGATTGATTTTAAATACTTCTTTTTCTTTATAAACCGCTATAATATCAAATCGAACTTCAACATCTAAATCGTGTAGCTCGATATAGTGATTAATTGCTTTAACTAAAAGTTTAATTTTTTTTGGATTTACAAAATCTTGCGGCAGTCCGAATTCTAAACTCGAACGGGTTTTAACTTCAACAACTGTTAAAATTGCTTCTTTTTGAGCAATAATATCGATTTCGGCTTTATCGAAATACCAATTGGTTTCGAGAACTTTATAACCGTTTTCTTCTAAAAAAGCTACAGCTTGTTTTTCTCCTTCTTTGCCTAAATCGTTGTGTTGCGCCATAGTTTAATGTGAAAATTTGATGATGTAAAAATTTGAAAATGGTTATTTTAGAAATTTTAGAGAAACTTCGTTATCATTTGCTTCAAAATTTACTTGACTTCCCAAAATTAAGGTACGATTATCGGGTTGATGACCAGCTGGAAAATCAAAAACTATAGGAATAGTATACTCTTTTGTAATTGATGAAATTATTTGAACCGCATTTTGACCAAACGGAATTTCATTATCGTGCATATCGGTCATGCCACCAACAAGTAAAGCTTTTATAGAATCGAAATATCCATTTCTTTTAATATTGTATAACATTCTATCTAAATGGTATAAATATTCATCTAAATCTTCAATAAATAAAATTTTATTTTTAGTTTCAATTGAAGATTTTGACCCTAACAAACTGTATAAAATAGATAAATTGCCGCCAACCAATTCGCCTTTCGCATTTCCTAATCGATTGTTAACATTAGGTGTTATTTGATATTGAATTGATTCTCCAAATAATGCTTTATGTAATGTTTCTTTAACTTCATTAGATGCTTTTGGAACTGAAAAAGGCATTATTGCGTGCATTGTTGCAACGTTTAACGTATTTATATGACTATGTAAAACGGTAACATCAGAAAAACCAATAACCCATTTTGGATTTTTTTTAAAATTAGAAAAATCTATTTTGTCAATTATCCTTACTGTTCCATAACCGCCTCGGGCACACCAAATGGCTTTTACATTAGAATTATCGAGTTGTTGCTGAAAATCAGCTGCGCGTTCATCGTCAGTGCCACCTAATTGACAATTATCTAAACCAATGGTATTGCCTAAAACTACTTGCAAACCCCACGATTGTAGTAATTCAATAGCGGGTTGCGCATCTTCTGGAAAAAACTTACGAGCCGTACAAACAATAGCAACCGTATCGCCTTTTTGTAAATAAGGAGGAATAATCATTATTAAATTTAAATTTTATCAAAATTACACAATTAGCTATAAAAATTCGTTAATTCATTAGTAATAAATTATTTTTGCACTAAATTTTTATAAAATGACACAAAATCCAAAACGATATACTATAACGGCTGCTTTGCCTTATACCAACGGACCCATTCATATTGGTCATTTAGCGGGTGTTTATGTGCCTTCTGATATTTATGCACGTTTCTTACGTTTACAAGGAAATGATGTAGCTTTTATTTGCGGAAGCGATGAACACGGTGTTGCCATTTCAATGAAAGCCAAAAAAGAAGGCATTACACCTCAAGAAGTAATTGATAAATATGACGGTATTATTCGTCAGTCATTTGCCGATTTTGGTATTTCATTTGATAATTATTCGCGTACTTCAAGAAAAATACATCACGATACCGCTTCTGATTTTTTTAAAAAAATGTATGAAGACGGCAAATTTATAGAAGAAACCACCGAACAATTATTTGACGAAGAAGCACAACAGTTTTTAGCCGATCGTTTTGTAACAGGAACATGCCCTAAATGTGGCAATGAAGAAGCTTATGGCGACCAATGCGAAAAATGTGGTTCTACTTTAAATGCTACGGATTTAATCCATCCAAAATCAACAATAACAGGATCAAAACCAGTATTAAAAGCGACAAAACATTGGTTTTTACCTCTGAATGAATACGATGCGTTTTTAAAAGAATGGATTTTAGAAGGTCATAAAAACGATTGGAAACCTAATGTTTACGGCCAAGTTAAATCGTGGGTTGATGCTGGTTTAGAACCTCGTGCTGTAACACGCGATTTGGATTGGGGAATCGATGTGCCCGTTGCAGGTGCCGAAGGAAAAAAATTATATGTGTGGTTTGATGCGCCAATTGGCTATATTTCTTCAACAAAAGAATGGGCAGAACAACAAGGCAAAGATTGGGAACCGTATTGGAAAGACGAGAACACCAAATTGGTTCATTTTATTGGAAAAGATAATATTGTGTTTCACTGTATTATTTTCCCTGCGATGTTAAAAGCACACGGCGGTTATATATTACCTGATAATGTTCCAGCCAATGAATTTTTAAATTTAGAAGGCAACAAATTATCGACTTCTAAAAACTGGGCAGTGTGGTTGCATGAATATTTGCAAGATTTTCCTGGAAAAGAAGATGCTTTACGCTATGCTTTAACAGCTAATGCGCCCGAAACCAAAGACAATGACTTTACTTGGAAAGATTTTCAAGCGAGAAATAATAATGAATTGGCAGCAATATTTGGTAATTTCATCAATCGTGTGGTGGTTTTAACGCATAAATATTATAACGGAATTGTTCCGTCACCAAACGAATTCACGGAAGTTGACATTCAAACATTAAACGAATTAAAAGCCTATCCGGCCGTAATTGCTTCGTCAATTGAACGATACCGTTTTAGAGAAGCATTAGGCGAAATGATGAATGTTGCTCGTTTAGGAAATAAATATTTGGCCGATGAAGAACCATGGAAAATGGTAAAAGAAAATCCAGAACGTGTAAAAACACAAATGTTTGTAGCTTTGCAAATTGCTACAGCTTTGGCAGTGTTATCGGAGCCATTTTTGCCGTTTACTTCAGATAAATTAAAACGAATATTAAATTGTTCGAAAAATGATTTACAATGGAATTCAATTTCTGAAACTAGCAATTTATTACCATCAGGACATCAAATCGGACAAGCCGAAATATTATTTGCTCAAATAGAAGATGCCGATATTCAAAAACAATTAGATAAACTTGAAGCGACAAAAAAAGCCAACAAAATGGAAAACACAAAAGCAGAACCACAAAAAGAAATAGCCACATTTGATGATTTTGTAAAAATGGATTTACGTGTGGGAACTATTTTAGAAGCCGAAAAAATGCCTAAAGCCAACAAATTATTAGTTTTAAAAGTTGATACTGGCATTGATGTTCGCACGATTGTATCGGGTATTGCCGAACATTTTTCTCCAGAAGAAGTAATCGGAAAACGCGTTACCGTTTTGGTAAATTTAGCACCAAGAGCATTACGTGGTGTTGAAAGCGCGGGTATGATTTTGATGACTAACAATGCCGAAGGTAAACTGGTTTTTGTAAATCCAGATGCTGAAGGTGTACAAAATGGTGCTTTAATTAGTTAATTTTAAAATTCATTAGATTTCGTTACCTTTGAATTCCTAAAAATTAAAAGCAATGGAAAACAATCCAAAATTTGCAGTAATTGGTGGTGGAAGTTGGGCAACTGCAATTGCAAAAATGTTGTGCGAAAACCAAAAAAAAATAGCTTGGTATATGCGTAGCACTTATGCGTTAGAGCATTTAAAACATCAATCGAATAATCCTAATTATTTAAGTTCGGTAGAGTTTGATGTAAAGCAATTACATTTAACGAACAACATAAATGAAGCGGTTGCGTTTGCCGATTATATCATTTTTGCTATTCCATCGGCTTTTTTAAGCGGCGAACTAGAAAACCTAACCGAAAGTTTAGATGGAAAAGTAATTTTTTCGGCCATAAAAGGAATTGTACCTGAAACAAGTTTAATTGTTGGCGAGCATTTTCATAAAAATTACAATATTCCATACGAAAATATTGGTGTTATTACAGGACCATGCCATGCCGAAGAAGTTGCTCTAGAACGTTTATCGTATTTAACTATTGCATGTTCTGAAAAAGATAAGGCAAAAATGCTAGCTAAAAACCTAAGTAGCCATTATATTAATGCAAAAATTTCCGATGATATTATTGGTACCGAATATGCTGCGGTATTGAAAAATATTTATGCAATTGCTGCGGGTATTGCTCACGGCTTAGGTTATGGCGATAATTTTCAAGCGGTTTTAATGAGTAATGCTATTCGCGAAATGAAAAAATTCATTCGTAAAGTGCATAAAATGAAACGAAACATTAATAATTCAGCTTATTTAGGCGATTTATTGGTTACGGGTTATTCTGTATTTTCTCGAAACCGAATGTTCGGGAATATGATTGGAAAAGGCTACACCGTAAAATCAGCTCAAATGGAGATGAGTATGGTTGCCGAAGGATATTATGCTTCTAAAAGTGCTTATAAACTCAATCAAGAATACGGTGCTAAAACGCCAATAATTGATGCTGTTTATGCTATTTTATACGAAAATAAAGAGCCCAAAAAAGTATTTAAAAAATTAACGGAAAAATTAGATTAAAAAACATGTCTTCGTTATATTTAAGTTAAGTTTCTGATTAACAGTTGTTTATGTTTTTTTACCTATTTTTTAAATAGCTTATTTTCAGGTAATTACATTGTTTTTCCTTGGTTTAAAAAAGCTCTTTTATATTTGTAAAAAAATAAACTATGGACCATTTAATTGATCACCCTGTTGTTATTGGTATTTTTACGGTAACAATAATTGCAATGTTACTTTTAGATTTAGGCGTTTTAAATAAAAAGGGGCATGCTATTTCATCGCGAGAAGCAGCCATTTGGTCTGCCATTTGGATTGGTTTAGCAATGGGTTTTAGTGCCATCATCTACTATACCATGGGCATTGAAAAATTTTCTCAATTTCAAGGCGCCTATTGGATAGAAAAAGCGTTATCGGTTGACAATCTGTTTATTTTTATTCTTGTTTTTAATTACTTTAATGTAGCAAAAGAAGCCCAGCACAAAGTACTCTTCTGGGGTGTTTTAGGCGCATTATTTTTTAGGGCTATTTTCATTTTTACAGGCGTTTGGATATTAAATTACACGTATTTACCCGAAATGGAATTGTTTGGTCATACGGTAAGAATAAACTATTTGCTTACTATTTTTGGTTTTATTTTAATTGGCGCTGGTATAAAATCGTGGTTTAGCCATAGTGAAGACGAAGGCGAAAAAGATTTTAGTAAGAGTGCAGGTGCTAAATTGGTTCACAAATTTTTTAAAGTAAGTAAAAACTTTGATGGCGATAAGTTTTTTACCATAGAAAATGGCGTAAAAATGGCAACACCTCTACTAGTTGTCGTTGCTATTATTGAACTTACCGATTTGCTGTTTGCGGTTGATAGTATTCCGGCTATTTTTGCTATTGCACCCGACGATCCTTTTATTTTATATACGTCGAATATTTTTGCTATTTTAGGCTTGCGTTCGTTGTACTTTTTATTAGCCAACTTTATGTATATGTTTAGTCGTTTGCATTACGGTTTGGCTTTAATTTTGGCTTTTATTGGAACCAAAATGATAATTGCGCCTTGGGTTCATATTTCGTCGACAGTATCTTTGGCTGTAGTGGGTACGATTTTGTTAATTTCTGTTCTTTGGTCAATTTTATTTCCAATTAAAGATTGATTTTACTCTTTAGTTAGCAGTTTTCAGTCGAAGTTAACAGAATTTTCAAATTGGCACATTTTCAAATTGATTAATTGATTTCAATCTCATCAATAAAAATAAAAGCATCGCCATTATACAGAAACCCTTGATGCCATTCGGGTAATTTCCCAAAATTACGTGCAATAACTTTTACATAACGTCCTTTTTTATTGATTTCGGCTGTTAGTTTTTGCGTTTGCACTTCATAATCGTTGGCGTTTACTTTATTTTTAACAGTTGCTGCTAAAGTGAAATTGATGTTGTCATCTGAAACATAATATTCAACTTGTGTTGGATATAAAATCCATGCGCGAGTGTCTTGTAAAAAACTAGCTGAAATACCTGAGATTTCGGTTTCTTTTTGCAAATCGATTACTGCTTCAAAATCTTGGCTTTGGTAACCTTGCCACTCGCCTTTACGCCAGTTTTCGTTACCGTAAATTCCGTCTAACAAACCTTCTGGGCCACCTGCATGATATTGTGGATTGTATTTTGATTTGAGTTCAACAGTGTAGTTGTTTGGTTTTTTAAAGAATTGAGCGGAAACAATTGAACTTTCTTGTTTTTTATTTACTACTTTGGCTAAAATTTGTTTCGATTCTGTAATTTCAAATGGTTTTGAATATTTAATCCATGTTGGTTTTCCTTCTAAGGCTTCTTTAAAAATATAATAAATTTCATCGTTTGGATTTTGAGACTTTAATTCAATCTTCAATTTGTTTTTAAACGATTTACTTTCGGCTTCAATTACCGGACAAGCTAAAATGTTTGAAGAATGAAAAGTATTCATCATTGTTGTTTGTCTAAATAGATAGGTGTTTTGGTCTGTTGGGTTTACATATTTTTGAATATCGCTAATTTTTAAATGAGTTCCATTTTCAAAAATAAATTGCCTTTGGAAATAATGGTTTTGTTGTGGTCCAATAATCTCCATTTTCAGGTAAAATGGAATACAATCGCTTCTCTTACATACCACGCCTCATTTGTCCGCAATCTTCGTTACCTATTAAACCATCAGGTGTGTTTTTGTAGAAGTATGCAAAAATATGGTGTATTACTTTTTCATTCGTTTTTTCGGGTTTTCCTACATAATTGTACAAATGCGCCATGTATTATTTAGGTTCGTTTCCATGTGCATATTGTCCTATTAGCCGTTACATCTACTGCTCTCTTCCTGTTGTTTTGCTTTCGCTGTTAAACATTTCGTCTAGTTTAGCTTCAAATTTTTCTGGTCCACCGTACGCTTGCAATCATACCGTCTATATCGTGCGGTACAAAAAAACGTATATTGCCAACCATTGCCTTCGGTAAAATTATTGTTCACGAGGGTCGAGGTTTGTCCCAACCGCCATTCTTTTTTGGGCGAATAAAACCGGTTTTTAATCGAAAAGGTTTTTCCAGCTTTGTGAACGCTTCATGAAATAGTGATAATCTTCTTGTTTATTTAGCATGAGCCATTTGCGCAATACACCAGTCGTCGTAAGCATATTCCACCGTTTTAGAAACACTTTCATGATCGTCATCAATAGAAATAAAACCGTTTTTTGTACCGCTTTCTAAACCTAATACATCACGTACGAATGCTTTACTCGCTTCGTAGCTTTTTCGTAATCAAACCCTTTAATGTTTTTTACCATCGCATCAGCAATTACAGAAACCGAATGATACCCAATCGTGAAATCGGTTTCATTGATGAACCAAACGGGTAATCTTCCTCCTTGTTCGTATTGTTTTGATAAAGGTATTGATATAATCGGCAGTGCGTTTTTTGTCGATTAGCGTATATAATGGATGCGCCGCTCTAAACGTATCCCAAAGCGAGAAAACCGTATAATAATCAGATCCTTTGACTTGATGAATTTGGTTGTCTGACCGCGATATTTTCCATCAAATCTTGAGCAATATTGGGTTGCATCATGGTGTGATATAACGCTGTATAGAAAATCGCTTATTTTTCTTTATCATTTAAAGTGACTTCTATCTTTGATAATTCTTTGTTCCAAAATTTGATAACTTCTTGATGCACTTTTTCAAAATCCCAATGTTTGATTTCAGAACTATTTAGTTTTGGCACCTTCATAACTTGTTGGTGAAAGTGCGACTTTAACTAAATTTTTTTCTCCCCTTTTTAACTTTTTTAGAAAAACTAAGTGCCAATTCATTCCTTTATGAATAGTGTAATTAATTACCTTATCTGATTTTGATAATTCATTTTCATCGGCACATTAAATTCAATTCGGGCATATATATGGTTTTGTGCCCAACTTCGCTTCTTCTAAGTAACACTTCAATGGTTTTGTCATCAATAATTCGTACTTCGCCTTCCAAAAAGTTTTATCGCGGTGATTCAAATCGAGAATAATATTGGCTAGTCCAATGACTAAACGTATATTCATGAAAACCCACGCAGTGATATGATTAAACGCACATCGATATCATGTTTGTCTAATTTTACTGAATAAAATCAAGTAGATGCTTTTTCATTGGCATGAGAAAAAAGAAAGAGAATACACTTTATTATCAAATGAAGGTTCGCCCATAGTTATTAACAAAATATCGCCATAATCGGATTTACCCGTACCATTTAAATGCGTGTGTGAAAAACCATAAATAATAGTGTCGGAATAATGATAGCCGCTACAACCATCCCAACTGCCATCAATTCGCGTATCAGGAGATAATTGCACCATGCCATAAGGAACTGTTGCTCCAGGAAAAAGAAAGTATGTCAAGACCGCCAGTTCCAATAAATGGATTGACGTGTTTGGCGAAATCTTGTGCTTGGGAAATCGTAGTAGTTAAAAAGCTAAGCAATAAATGGTTTTCATGTTTATTATTTTATTGAAGTTTTGTTATGTTCTTATTTTCTTTTTCAATAATTTATCATCAAAAAAGTATTCTATTTTTTTGAGTCAACGCTAATTTATTAAAATTCAAAATTGTTTTTCCGTTAAAATCAGTAATAAATGTTGGATAATAAAAACATGTGAACTGATGCTCCGACTAAAGGTTCGTTTCTGCTATAGCTTCTATGTTAACGAACTTTCTTCAAATTGACTAAATCAAATTGGAAAATCAAGACCCAAAAAAGAAAAGTTTTCTTCATTTTAAACTTTTTTCAAAGTATAAAATTGAGGAAAAAATATAGTATACAATCTTACTATTTAAAAAATGAGACGGAAATATGATTTTGGGAAGAAAAAGATTTTAGCTTCTAAGAGTTTTACTACAGAAACATAGGTTTTTTTCTTTTTTTTAGGCGTTTCACTTGTTTGAGGTAACAATAGGATTGGGTTGAATTTTAAACATATAAGAAAGTATAAGAAGTCCTTTGTCTATATGAGTTCATATAAGTTTCCTATGTTGACTATGTTTTCTATGTGGTGGAAAAAATATTACAGATGTTAACTCTTTACTCTGATTTTTCAAATGAATCAATCATTTTTAATGCTACTTTGGCAATTCCATTTTTAAAATTCCAACAAGCAATCTTTCGTAATATTCTTTGGCTTTTTTCCATCTCCAATTTGACTATATCCAAATGCAATATTATTTAAAATAGCTTTCTTTATAACCCATTTTGAAGAACTCAACAATAAATAACGATATTTGTCAAATAATTGTGTTGGCAGAAAAATCATAACTTTTTTTTGATAGTCAATCCTTCAAAAGAGCGATTTTCGTTATACAAAGACAAACCTTTTCTGACTTTGAGGTATAGGTTTTCTTAAAATATAACATAGATAAATAAGTAACGGCTCCATATAAAACAGCATTTTCCAGAAAAAATTTGATGAAACACCAATAGTAATAATCCCATGAATAAAAATTGTTGGAATTACCAAATATCCAAGCTGTTTGTTTAATTGTTGGTGTTTCTGAAGCCATGTTTAAAATCTAATTCGCAAAAACGCCTCTTTTATTGATAATTGGTACAAATCGGCAGTAGCACCATTAATAGAATTTACTCGAAACACAAAAAGTTTTATCACGTATAATTGTCGTTTGAAAAATAGGATAACATGATTCCGTTATTCAATTGCAATACGTTATTTTCTAATAATTCTACTTTAACGGCAGTTCTTGGTTCGACTTTAGCAAACGCGTGACGAAAAGTAGCTGTTTTACAGTTTCGCCATTAAGTCAACCATAAGCTCGTGAAACTACCATAGCCATTTCCAATTTTTGTTCGGTTTCATTTAATAGGTAAGCGTACCAAGAATTTTCCATAAAATCATCGTTCCATTCTTGTATTGCAACTATATGAACGCCTTCTACTTTGGGTATGATAATGTCTTTTTTCATATACCAGGGAAGTCAAATGTTGTAAAGTTGAACGTTGTAAAGTGACATTAAACTTTTCAACTTTTAACATTAAAACTTAATTTTATAAACTCGATTTAAATTGTTCTAAAAAGCGTACATCATTTTCATAAAACATACGAATATCGCCTATTTGATACAACAACATCGCAATACGCTCGATACCCATACCAAAAGCAAAACCGGTATATTCATCGGGATTGATATTACAATTTTTAAGTACGTTTGGATCAACCATTCCGCAGCCCATAATTTCGAGCCAACCCGTACCTTTTGTAATTCGATAATCAATTTCATTGTTTAGTCCCCAATAAATATCTACCTCAGCACTTGGCTCGGTAAAAGGAAAATATGACGGACGCAAACGAATTTTTGATTTACCAAACATTTCTTTGGTAAAATATAAAAGGGTTTGTTTTAAATCAGCAAACGAAACATCTTTATCTATATATAATCCTTCTACTTGGTGAAAAATACAGTGCGAACGTGAAGAAATATCTTCGTTTCTAAAAACCCTACCTGGCGAAATGGTTCTAATGGGTGGCTTGTTGTTTTCCATATAACGCACTTGCACCGATGACGTATGTGTGCGCAATAAAATATCGGGATTGGTTTGAATAAAAAACGTGTCTTGCATATCGCGTGCCGGATGGTATTCGGGCAGGTTTAATGCCGTAAAATTGTGCCAATCGTCTTCAATTTCTGGCCCTTCAGAAACATTAAATCCGATGGTTGAAAAAATGTCGATTATTTGATTTTTAACGATAGAAATAGGATGGCGTGAACCTAAATTAATGGGTTCTCCTGGGCGGGTAACATCGCCGTATACGCCTTTGGCTATTTCTTTGCTTTCTAATTGTTCTTGTAATTGAGCAACTTTTTCTTCGGCAGAAGTTTTTAGCTGATTGATTACTTGTCCAAACTCTTTTTTCATTTCGTTTGGTACATTTTTAAAATCGGCAAATAGGTCTTTTAATAATCCCTTACTCCCTAAATATTTAATTCGGAATTCTTCTACTTTTTCTTTATTATCGGCATTGAAAGCTTTTACTTCTTCAATATAATTTTTAATCTTTTCTATCATGACATTCGTTCTGAAAGGTGCAAATTTACGTTTTTTTAGTAATTAGTAAAGAGTAATTAGTGAATAGTCAACCTTTAACTTAAAGAATTTTTTAAAAAGCTAATTACTGTTCACTATTTACTAATCACTGTATAAGTTCTTTTTCGAGGAAATAATTTACAATAGCTTCTTTCATTAAAACCGCTTGTTCGCCAGGCTTTAATGCAGGTAATTGTTCTTTAACTTTGTAATGTGGCCAACCATCGTTGTCGAAAAAATCGAATTCGTAATAACCGTAGGGTTCTAATAAACGACATATTGCAATGTGCATAAGGTTTACTTTGTCGTCTTTTTTAAATGTTTGTTTAAATTTACCCAATTCTTGCACACCTATCAAATAGATGATGCCGTCTAAATCGAGTGCTTCGCCATCTGTAAATTTAGCTGAAAGTATCGTTACCACGTTTTCCCAACGTTCTTTTAATTGTTCGTCTCGAGACATTTTTGAAAATTATGAATAATGAATAATGAATTATGAGTTCATTATTCAAAAAATGAACTGCAAAGATACGTTTGAAATTTGAGTTTCAACAATTCTTTTATCTTTGTTCTTTCATCTATTTTCTCGAAAACATGAGTTTTATTGATATTATTTTTGCTGTTTTATTATGTATTGCACTTTACAAAGGCATAAAAAATGGACTTTTTGTAGAGTTAGCTTCGCTTGTCGCATTGATTATTGGAATTTTTGTAGCGATTAAATTCTCTTATTTAACAAAAGAAATATTAGAAACCAAAGTAAGTTGGCATCCTAAATACATTGAAATAACAGCTTTTGTTTTAACTTTTTTACTCGTTGTAATTGCTATTCATTTATCGGCTAAATTATTAACTAAAATTGCTGATTTTGCTTATTTAGGTTGGTTAAATAAACTTGCTGGTGCTTTTTTTAGCTGTTTAAAAACTATTTTAGCGTTGAGTATTGTTATTTTGGTTTTTGAAAAGATAAACCTCAACAATATGTTGGTAAAACAAGAAACGCTAGACGAATCTATTTTTTACAATCCAACGAAAGAAATATCTGCTTTTTTGTATCCAAAAATTGAAGAATGGTATGAGAAAAGTCGTCAGTCGTCAGTTGACAGTGAACAGTCGCAGTCTGAAAAAGTAGAAAACGAAAATTAAATTTCACTATTTATTAGCCTAATTATTTTATTAAAATCTTCATCATATTTATTTGGAATTTTATAATCCCAAATTCCTTGATTCTTTTTTGTTACTCTTAAAATTAAGGGTTCTTCAGTAGTATATTTTCCTGCTATTGGAGAAAAGGTGTTGAACAATTGATTAAACCAATTTTTTTGTGGGTTAATAACCTTAACTGATTCCATTTCGTAAAACTTAAAAACTCTAAATTCCCAATAATCAATTGCTTTTATTTCAAAGTAATCATTATATATTTTGATAATTGGATAGCCTTTTGCTTCAAAAATGATTGGTTCTTCCATTTTTAATTTCTGAAAACTGTTAACTGAACACTGTAAACTATTCCTTCAACTCTTTAATCGCTTCTTTTTTAACCCAACCTTCGGTTTTGTCGGTTAGTTGAATACGTTTCCAGTTGTTGAGTTCTTCTTTTACATATACTTTTGTTCCTTCGTGTAGTTCAAAAGCATTTTCGGCGCTGTTTTTAGGTTCTGCTTTTACAAAAGTGCTTTCCACAAAAACAATGGCTGGGCGAATATTGGCATCAAATCGTTTCTGTAAATATGCTGAAAGAATGCTTACAAATAAAACGCCTAACAAAACAAACATTCCCACAAAAAAGGCTCGTTTAATGTTAGTATAAGAAGAAAAATAATATCCAATAAAGAACATCAAAAAAGCAATTGCGCATGTAACGCTTATCCACGCCCATGTATTGTATGAGAACATAGATGTAAAATTGTAAACCAGTTTAGAAAAGCCAACTTCTGGAACCACTTTTATATCGTCTATTGCCATTTTTTGGGCGAAATGTAAATTGGTTTGAATGGCTTCATCATTCGGGTTTAACAACAATGCTTTTTCTAAGTTAAAGATTGCTGGTGCAACTTTTCCTAATTTGTAATATGCGTTTCCAAGATTATAATACAATTCTGCAGAGGCTACTTTTTGAGTTTCTAAAATGGATTCGTATTGCGAAGCGGCTAATTCATATTTTTCTTGACGATAGTTTTCGTTTGCTTTCTCAAAAAGGATTTGTGCTGCGTTTTGAGCTAAAACAAAATTTGAAATTAAAATGGCTATGTAAACTAAAATCTTTTTCATTATTTAACCATAAAGGTCACAAAGATTGTACAAAGAACACTATAAAGTTCCGTTAATAACTCTCTTTACTCCTTCTTTTAAAAGTTTAACATTAAAATTAATTAGTAATCCAAGCTTACAATCTGTAAGTTTTAAATATGTTAAGAGTTGTGCTAAATGAACATCATTAATAGCTTCAACTGACTTTATTTCAACTATAAATTTATTTTCTATAATAATATCTACTCTGTAACCAACTTCTAACTTTACATCTTCATAAATTAAAGGAAGTGGTTTTTGTTTTTCAATTATTAAATTCGTTTTCTTTAATTCATAAAATAAACATTCTTCGTAAGCGCTTTCGAGTAAACCAGGACCAAGAGATTTGTGAACTTTTAAAGCACAATCAAAAACAATTTTTGAAATTTCTTGTTCGCTAATATTTTCTTTGTGAGCTTCGTGCATACTTAGTGGCAATTTATTGCTTGTGGTTAAGCAATCTGTTTTTCTAAATCCGCTATTAACGTAACGGCTCTATCGTAATCTTTTTGCATCGCAACATCTGATGATGGCGTGTAACGTGCAAATTCGCAATCGTTCATTAAGGCAATAAATTCAGAAACAATTTCACTATTAGCATTTTTAGCCAATAATAATTCTTGAATATTTTCCTTACTCATTTCTGAAGTTTCTAAATGCAATTTTGCTTTTAAGAAGTTGTGCATTGCTTTTTCCATTGCCATATAAAATGGCACTTTGTTCCCTAATTGTTTTTTAGCTTCGGAAAGGAATTTTTTAGCCAATTTCGTATTTCTACGAATTTTATTTCCTACCACATCGGCGTCGATGGTTTCTTTTTTCTTCTTCGCTAAAATAATTATTGGAATTAGTAAAAACGGTGCAAAAAGTAACGTATAAAATTTACCGCTTCCAAAGAAATCTTCTTTTGCGATAGGCTGAAATTCCGAATTTAATTTAATGAATTGGAAAGTATTGTATTTTTCAACTTTTTGCTTATTAGCTGATGAATTATCGCTTGAAGCAATAGTTTCTTTTCCTTGTAAAACATTAATTTCAATCGTTTCTGAAGTTATGGTTTTATACGATTTTGTAGCCAAATCAAAATAGGAGAATTCAATAGGTTTAATCGTATATTTTCCTTTTACTTGTGGAACAATTGTATAAGTATCTGAAATTTTTCCTGTCATTCCAGAAAGTGGTGTTTGTACTTGTTCTTGATGCTGCGGATCGAAAACCTCGAAAGCACTAGGAAATTCGGGTTTTGGTAAATTAAATAATTTTAAATTACCGTTACCCGAAACACTAATTTCTAAGTCTAATGATTCACCGCTTTTTAATTCTGTTTTTGACGGTTTTATTTTAAAATCGAAACTTCCTACAGCTCCTGTAAAACTTGCTGGTTTTCCTTCTTCTGGCAAAGGCTTTACCGTAATTGATTTAGCACCAGCCGAAACGGTTTTGGCTACTTTTTCATAATCCATAACCGAAAAGAAACCTCCCATGTTTTTTCGAGTAGGTACTAAAACATCTAAATCGATTTTTAAGGGTTCAAGTGGCTTTACACCTGTTTCTTGCGGATATAGTAATACTTTTCGCCAAACCACCATAGCGTAGTCTTTTCCGTTGTACGTTCCTGGAACAGCTTCTAGTTTGGCAATATCGATATGCTGACTCCAGAAACCATTGTATTTTGGATTTTCTACTTCGCGAACATTTTGTACCGTAAATCGAGGGTCGAAATACAGTTTATATACAACGGTTATTGGTTGGTTTAAATAAGGATTTCCGTTTGATACCTCGGCAACTAAATGAATGCCTTCTCCTGCTTTATAATCGGGGCTATTAGGGTCTTTTGGAACCGCAATAGCATCGGTTACTTTTATGGTAACTGCATTGGTTTTATATATTTTGCCGTCGTATTCTATGGCTGCGGGTTTTATCGTTAGATTTCCCTTTTGGCGTGGTTGTAATACATAGGTGTAGCTTCTGTTGAATGATTTTACACCGTTTATCCACGAAAAATTAGTCGATTGAAATGGGCCGCCTACTACTTGAAATCCTGCAAAATCGGGTTGTTCAAAATTATCTCCATCTTGATTAATAGAAAAAGTAATTCTTACTTTTTCGTTGAGCCCTACGGTAGTTTTATCAACTTTTGCTTCAAATTTTACTTCTTGTGCAAAAATTGTACTTGTTATTAAAAATACTATGTAATAATATATTTTGTTCATTTTATTTAGATTCTTAACTTCGTTTTGAGATTCCGAAATCAACGATTCAGCGTAGCTAAACGAGTTCAGAATGACAAAAAATGTGTTACCAATCTTTATCGTTAGTTACCGGTTGTGCTTTTACTTTTTTTGCATTTATTTTATCTTGAATTTTCTTTTCGGCATTATTTACAGCATCTAATAAGTTTTCTATTTGTTGTTTGTTGGCTCCGCTTGGTTTAGGTTGTGAGTTTTGTTTATCTTCTTTGTCATCGCCTTCTCCTTTATCCTCTTTGTCGTTACCTTTATCTTGTTTGTCTTTTTCGTTATTGCCTTTATCGTTTTCTTTTTTATCTTGGTCGTTGCCTTTGTCTTGCTTATCTTGATTGTCGCCTTTATCTTTGTCTTGATTTTGGTTTTGTTGGTCGTTTTTATCGTTTCCGCCTTTTTTATCTTGGTTGTCGTTTCCTTGTGGCGGATTTTCTTTTAATTTTTGTTTAGCCAATGCGTAGTTATAACGTGTTTCTTCGTCGTAAGGATTGTTTCGCAGTGCATTTTTATAGGCTTCTACAGCTGCTTGATAGTTTTCTTCTTGCATAAAAGTATTGCCCAAGTTATGGTACGCTTTGTGTTTTTCTTCTTTCGTTTTTGCAACTTCTATTGAATTGAGATATTTATATTTTGCTTCGCCTGGTTTGTTTTGACGGTAAATACTGTTGCCTAAATTATAATCTGAAATAGCTTTTTTTTCTAAATTATTGGATTGTGCTATTCTAAAATCGGCTTCTGCATCGATATACTTTTTCTTATCGAATGCAACTGTTCCGTTATACAAATTTTGATCTTTGTTTTGGGCAAAAATTAAAGTTGTAATTAAAAAAACCAGATATGTTGTTATTTTGTTCATTTTATTTATCTAAAACTATGTTTTTTAAATTCCGAAACAAGTTCGGAAAGACAAAGATTGATATTATTTTTCGTTAAATAAATTTAGTTTTTGTAACCACGCTGTTTTTCTTTCTAAAAAGAATACATCTAATAACAATAATGCAAAAGCAATGCCAATAAACCATTGGTATTGTGTTTGATATTCGGCAACTTGCTGGGTTTCGAATTCTGTTTTTTCGATATTATCTAAAGCATTTTTTATTTTTTCTATTACTTCTTTAGTCGATTTCCCTTCGATATAACCACCATTTGCTTCATTAGCAATATTTTCGAGTGTATCTTTATTAAGTTTTGTAATTACGGTTTCACCGTCTTTGTCTTTTTTATATTCGGTAACTTGACCGTTTATTTTTTTTATTGGTATTATTCCTCCGTTTATTGTTCCTACACCTATAGTAATAATTTTTATACCCAATTCTTGTGCAATTTTACTGGCTTCTTCAGCGCCTTCTCCATGATCTTCTCCATCGGAAACTAAAACAATAAGTTTGCTGGTGTCGTCTGCATCAAAACTTTGCGAGGCTAATCGAATAGCGTCGTTTAGCGCTGTTCCTTGCGATGAAACCATATTTGTATTCATGTTTTGTAAATACATTTTAGCTATGCTATAATCGGTTGTCATTGGTAAAACCGGATAAGCACTACCAGCATAGCCCACAATGCCAATTCTGTCGTTTCCTAAGTTGTTAATAATTTGATTTACTATTTGTTTAGCTTTTTCTAATCGATTAGGGGCAACGTCTTCTGCGAGCATACTTTTAGAAATATCAACGGCAAAAACAATATCGATTCCTTGTCGTTTTACCGTTTCCATTTTGGTTCCAATTTTTGGATTAACCAATGCAATAATAATAGCAATTAAGGCTAAAGCAACTACTACAAATTTTAAAGTAAATTTAAAAAACGATGTATTAGGTGCTAATTTTTTTAATAGGTTGTCGTTAGCAAATTCGCGTTGTTTTTTTCGTTTCCAAAACAATTGAAATAAAAACAATATTGTTAATGCTACAACAAGTAGTAAAAGATATAAATATTTTGGTTCTTCTAGTTGATACATTTTTAAATTCTTAAATAAAACTTCTAAAAACTGTTTGGCGCAACAGTATTTCGAACATTAAAAAGCCTAAAGCTAAAAACACCCAAAACTTAAATTTTTCGTCATAATTAAAATACTTTTGCTCTTGAATTTCGGTTGTTTCTAATTTGTTTATTTCGGTATAAATTTCTTCTAGTTTTTTGTTGCTCGTTGCTCTAAAGTATTTACCATCTGTTGTTTTTGCTATTTCTTTCATTAAAGCCTCATCTATTTCTACGGGCATATTTCTAAAAACAAACTGACCTGTTGTAGGGTTTTTGCCTACAGGAAATGCGGCTGTTCCGTTTGTTCCTATTCCAATAGTATATACTTTAATTCCGTATTCTTTTGCGATACTGGCAGCCATACGCGGGTCTATAGTTCCTGAATTGTTTACACCATCGGTTAATAGAATAATTACGCGGCTTTTTGCTTTGCTTTCTTTTAACCGATTAATTGCTGTGGCTAAACCAACGCCAATTCCTGTTCCGTCTTGCAAAATACTATCGTCGTATTGTATGGTTTCTAACGAATGTTGTACCATGGTTTTATCTGAAGTAACGGGCGTTCGTGTATAACTTTCGCCAGCATAAACCACTAGTCCAATACGGTCGTTTACTCTATCTTGAATAAATTTTGAGGCAACTCGTTTTAATGCTTCTAATCTATCGGGTTTTAAATCTCTAGCGAGCATACTGCCTGAAACATCTATAGCCATAACAATATCGATACCACGAGTAGTTTTAGATTTTGCCGTTACCGCTACAGTTCTTGGTCGTGCCAATGCTACAATTAAGGCACTTAATGCTAGTAAACGCAATACAAACAATAATGGTTTTAACTTGGGTAGTATTGATGTGCTTTTAAACGCTTTTGTTTCGCTTATTTTTAATGTTGCCGTTTGTTGATTTCGCTTCCAAATATACCAAGCTATTGCTAATGGTAGTACCAAAAACAACCAGAAAAATTCGGGATGTAAAAAGGTTATGTTATTCATTATTTGGAACTGTTTGTTTTAATTTTATAGATTGTTCTACTCTTGTCATTATAGCTTCTGCATTTTCATCGTCTGGCACAATAATTACTACTTTATGTATGCCTGCTTCTTGTTTTAAGAACAGTGCTGTAAATTTATAACTGCTAGTATCTCCTGTTATACCAAAACTTCCTGTTAATTTTTTACCTTCAATTTTTTCGTTTTCAATGGTAAAATCTTCCTCTTTTGGCAAAACATTTACGGCATTTAATCCTTTTATTAATTGTGCTAAAAATTCTTTGGAAAGCATTTCTAAGGAAATTGGCAAACTTATTTCGCTTTTTTCTTGTTTTAAAACAGTAACATCTATAGATACTTTAGAAGTACTATCTGCCAAAATAAAACGGTTAATATTTAAAAAGCTGTTTTTGTTGTTTGCTTCGCGTATTAAAACTTTTGGTGTTGTAATAACAATAGCTGGATCGCCATAATCGGAAGTTATCCATTCGTTTTCTAATAACGACGCTGTGCTGTTTCCAATAAATTTATCGCGAAGATAACTTGTGCCTTGTGTTACCAAAAAGAAAACTGCCACAACTCCTAACAACATAGCAACTGCCGAAAGTGGAATTAAAATACGCTGTAGTTTTTGTTTTTTTGCTCTTTTTCTTTTTAACTCTTCTGCAAACAAATTTTCAGACTCGTCTTCGGTTCGTGGAATCGCTTTATCTAACGACATTAAAAAGGTGTCAATTGTTTTTTTGTCTGTTTCAATTTCAAAGTCAAGCGGTTTCGATTTTGCAAACTTAACCAAATCGGCGGTTGCCATTACTTTTTTAAATTGGTCGAGTGTTTGTCGGCTTAGTTTAATTTTTTTGTTTTTAATTGCTACAACTAAAGCATCGTATAATTCTGAAGATGTACTTTCCATGGCTGGCACTTCTACTTCTTCTTCAATATAGGTTCTAGTAATATCGGTAAGTTCCGAATAATAGGCTTTTGTTTCTCCTTTTTGCCACAATTGTTTTTGTTCTAATTCTTGTAGTTGTGTTAATGCTTTTTCAATGGGAGAAGCATATAAAATGGCTTCTTTTTCGTTTTGTTTTTTTTGGTTTTTCTTTATAAAATAATATAGCCCGTAGCCTAAAATACAAGCGACTAAAAAAACCAACAATATCCACAACCACCAGTAATTTGTAGGTTTCTCAACCGAAACAATAGGTTTTATATCGTACATTTGTTGTTTTGTAGTATCGACCACAATATTATTAACAACAATAGCAAACGAATCGGTTTTTATTGCTTTTTCATTAATGATTACACTTAGTGGCGGAATGGTATAACGACCAGAATCGAATTGTGTTAATCCGTATTTTTTTATCAATTCAAATTTTCCTTCGCTTTTTATCGTGTCAATTGGGTTTGATTCTAATACTTCTAAAGCACCAAACATTTGTCCTTCGGGAAAGGAAACTCTATCGGTTGGTTTTACATTGGCTTTTATCGTTAAATTAAATTGTGAACCAATTTTAATTGCTGTTGAATCGATTGAAGATGTTATCGATTGTGAAAATGAAAATGTATTTATTAAGAAGAATAAAATTATTAGACATCTCGACTTCTCTCGATGGAACAAAGTTGTGTTAATTAGAATAATACTTTTGAAATCTTTATTTAGTTTCATTGCCTTTCTCCTTTTATCTTTTTTCTAATTTCTCTAAATTAATTTCTAGCTTTAAAGTATCCTAATAGTTTGGTTACGTAACTTTCATCAACCCTAGAACTTATAGTGCCTGCACCACATTTTGAAAAAACATAACTAAAATATTTTACATTGTTATGGTAATGTTCTTCGTAATTTCTTCTTACCGATTTTGATGACGTATTTACTAGCATTGTATTTCCAGTTTCAGAATCGAGCATGTTTACTAAACCAATGTTTGGCAGGCTTTCTTCGCGTTTATCAAAAACCCTAATTCCTGTTACATCGTGTTTTTTGGAAGCAATTTTTAAGGTGTGCTCATAATCTTTCGACATAAAATCAGAAATTAAAAACACAATTGCTTTTTTCTTCATAACACTCGATAAAAATTTTAATGCTTGTGCAATATCGGTTTTTTTACTTTTCGGTTGAAATTCTATTAACTCGCGAATAATTCGCAATACGTGCGATTTTCCTTTTTTAGGCGGAATAAACAACTCTATTTCATCGGAAAAAAGAATTAATCCTACTTTATCGTTGTTTTGTGTAGAAGAAAAAGCTAAAGTAGCCGCAATTTCGGTAATTACTTCACTTTTTAGCTGATTTTGCGTGCCAAAACTTTCCGAACCACTACAATCGACTAGCAACATCATCGTTAGCTCCCGTTCTTCTTCGAATACTTTTATATACGGTTCGTTATAACGCGCTGTTACGTTCCAATCGATTGCCCGAACGTCGTCGCCATATTGGTATTGGCGTACTTCAGAAAACGTCATACCACGTCCTTTAAACGATGTATGGTATTCGCCCGAAAAGATATGATCACTTAATCTTCGGGTTTTTATTTCGATTTTTCGTACTTTCTTTAAAATTTCTTTAGTATCCATTTTTTTTAGTCTTAAAGTAAAAAGTCGAAAGTAAAAAGTCGTTTGAAATTAATTCTTTTGACTTTTGACATTTGGCTTTAGACTTTATTATGGCACTTCAACTTGATTAACAATTTTGTTGATGATTTCTTCTGAAGTGATATTTTCGGCTTCGGCTTCGTAAGTAATACCAATTCTATGGCGTAGTACATCGTGCACTACAGCACGAACGTCTTCTGGAATTACATAACCTCTACGCTTAATAAACGCATAGCATTTTGCTGCTGTTGCCAAGTTAATACTACCACGAGGAGATGCTCCAAAACTGATTAATCCTTTTAAGTTTTCAAGATTATATTTTTCTGGATAACGCGTAGCGAAAATAATATCTAAAATGTATTTTTCAATTTTTTCGTCCATATAAACTTCACGAACGGCTTGTTGTGCTCTTAAAATTTGCTCTAAAGAAACCACTTGGTTTACTTTTTCGAAAGCACCTTGTAAATTTTGACGAATTACCAAACGTTCGTCTTCCATTTTAGGGTAATCAATAACTACTTTCAACATAAAACGATCGACTTGCGCTTCTGGTAATGGGTATGTTCCTTCTTGTTCTACAGGATTTTGTGTTGCCATTACCAAAAAAGGTTTGTCTAGCCTAAACGTTTCATCGCCAATGGTTACTTGTTTTTCTTGCATGGCTTCGAGCAACGCCGATTGCACTTTTGCTGGCGCACGGTTAATTTCATCGGCTAAAACGAAATTGGCAAAAATTGGCCCTTTCTTTATCGAAAAATCATTCGCTTTAATGTTGTAAATCATCGTTCCTACAACATCGGCAGGCAATAAATCGGGCGTAAATTGAATACGACTAAACGACCCGTGCACTGCTTGCGATAATGTGTTAATTGCCAAGGTTTTTGCTAAACCAGGCACGCCTTCTAACAAAATATGACCTTGCCCTAAAAGACCAATCAACAAACGTTCAATCATTTGCTTTTGCCCTACAATAACTTTGTTCATTTCCATTGTAAGCAAATCTACAAATGCACTTTCGCGTTCTATTTTTTCATTAATAGCTCTAATGTCTATTGTAGTTGTATTTTCTTCCATTTTGTTGTTTTTGTTTGTCAAAAATTGAAAATTATTTTAACATTTCAAAATTGAAAATTTATTTGCGACTATGGTGTTAATATAGCGTTAAAAATAGAAGGTTCGTACAATATCTTACAACATTTGTGATTTTCTTTTTATAATTTTAAGAAATTTTTATAAAACCAAACAATCTATATGATCTTTTCTTCTATTATTGCGGGAGTTATGAACTGGGGTGTTGGCGGTAAAAACCTCAACTCTTTGGAAATGCAAAAACGCCTTCATTTGTTTCTTGAAAACAATATTACAACTTTTGATCATGCCGATATTTATGGCGGCTATACTACAGAAGAACATTTTGGAAAAGCATTGCTACAAACTTCTATTAAGCGAGAAAATATTCAATTAATTTCGAAGTGCGGCATTAAGTATCCGTGTAAAAAACGAAATTATTCTATAAAACATTATGATTATTCTAAAGATTATATTCTATGGAGTGTAGATGAAAGTTTAAAAAATTTACAAACCGATTATTTAGATGCGCTTTTATTACATCGCCCAAGTCCACTTTTAAATACCGAGGAAGTTGCCGAAGCAGTATCAATTTTAAAGGAAAAAAGAAAGATAAAACATTTTGGCGTTTCTAATTTTTTACCTCAACAAATTGATGTTTTACAAAAATATGTTGAAATAGAAATTAATCAAATTCAATTTTCGGCAACACATTACAAACCCTTAACAGATGGGCAACTCGATTATATGCAAGCCCATACTATTTTACCAATGGCGTGGAATCCGTTAGGTTCAATTTTTAAAGAAGAAACCGAACAAACCAATCGCCTAAAGTTGCTATTAGCCGATTTGTTTATAAAATATGAAGTTTCAGCAGATTTGTTGCTTTTAAAATGGATTCAACAACATCCTTCTGGTGTGCTTCCTGTTGTGGGAACAACAGATGAAAACCGAATAAAATTGTTACAAAAATTAGAAAAATTTACTTTAGAATTAGACGATTGGTTTAAAATTTGGACAACAAGTATGGGACATAAAGTGCCTTAAATTAGCAAAAGCATTTAAAAGCATGATTAATAAACGTTTACTTATAAAAAATTTATTGGCTCATCATGATGAAAATTCGTTTTATGATAAAAAACGGCAACTAAACCTTCATACAAAAGAAGGAAAAGCAAAGTTTTTAAAACATATTTGCGCTTTGTCTAACTCTAATCCTGCGAATAATGCGTATATTTTAGTGGGTGTTGAAGATGAAACCAACGAAATTGTGGGCGATGATTTTTTTGATGATAGTCGCATACAAAACTTAGTAAACGCTTACTTAGAAAATCCGCCTAAAATTCAGTATGAGAACATTCCGTTTCCGAATTTAGAAAAATCGAAAGTGGTGGGTTTGGTAACTATAAAACCCAAGAGTAAAGCCTCTTTTTTTAGAAAAGGAATACATACCATTTCGGCAAACACTGGGTTTGTAAGAATTGGTAGTAATTCTACTCCTGTTGCAGGTAAAATACAATATTCTAAACTAAATACAGAAACAGTAATTAGTATTGAAAACAACTCGCGAAACAGCATAAAACACACCCTTGAGGGCGTTTTAGATTTTATTCAAAACAGACATCAAAACTTAGATTATAACTATGAGGTTTTTAAAGAATTGTTTGTGGTTTGCTGGGCAGGAATTACAAAAAAAGTTAAAGGAATTACGTATTATTCTCGAGTTGATATTGAGCTAATAAACGAACAGGTAAAACTATTTTATTCGGCTCAAGATGATGTCGTTATTTACTTTGATGAAAATTCGTTTACGATAACCGAGTATGTGGCTCTTGGTATTAACGATAAAACGACTTATTATCCTTTAGAAAAAGTAGTTATTACCTTTTTTGATAATGGCTATTATAAAATAGAAAGTGAAATGCTGTTTAATCCGCCGCAATATAATCGAAAACTATTGCATCATATTTACAATGCTAATTTGAGTTTGTTGAAAAAACTAGAAACCAATCAGTATTTAACGGAAAGAGAAAAAGCCGAGATAGAACAACTACCTTCGGCTTTAATGATTTGTTATTTAAATGGATTTGAGGATTCGAAACAAAAACTTATTGAGGCAAAACCACAGTTAAAATCTTTTGAAAACAGCTTGGTTTATCAGTCGTTTAAAGATGTTATGCGGGTTTTGCGTAAAATGAAATACAACTAAAGGTATGCACTTGTTTTCTTTGATACCAAAATATACGTGTATGACACAATTAAAACAACGCCTAATACATAAATTGTTCTAAACTGCAAGGTAGGGTTTATTAAAACCAGTTTATCCATAACGCCATCAAAATAATAGGCTGTGTTTAATACAATAGCTATCCAAATTAAGGTTAACGATAGTAGAGTCCCAATTGTTAATGCAAACTGTTTCATAATCTCCTTTTTTTTGTTACTAAATAACGGTTAATTTGATTATGTAAATTTACAGCACAATTGCTGTTGCGTGTTTACAGAAAATCTGTAAAAAATGTTAAAGTTTTTGTGAATTTTTTTTAGATAAATCCGTGTTTTCTGGCTTCGTTAACAATGTCTTCGTCTGTTCCTTTTTCTAATAAAAAGTATTCGCGTATTTGTGCTTTGCGTTTATCGATAGTGCTAATGCTTAAATTAAAATGTGCTGGAAGGCTTTTTGTGAGCACTCCTTTTGAAAGCAGCACTATTATTTCGCGGTTTATTTCGTCTAAAAGTGTATTTTTACCTGAGTTTGCTATTTCCTCTATTGCTTCGGTAACGGTTTTTGTTTCGTAAATTTCACCTTCAATAATTTTTTCAAAAGCGACTAGTAAATCTTCTGCCGAAAAATCGCTTTTTACGAGTAATCCTTCTGGATTCACTTTTTTCTTTAAGTTGTATAAAAGAAACCCTTCGGCGTGCGAGGTAAGTATTATTATTTTTAGTTCTCTACATTTTTTTCGTAATAACAACGCTAAATCTTCTCCTGAATGAATTCCTTTTTCTTCGTAAGGCGGCAAACTTAAATCGAGAAAAACCAAATCGAAATCTTCTGGCGATTTTATTTCTGAAATAATGTTGTATGCGTCTTTACAGTTTAGAGCATCAGTAGTTTCTATTTGATACCCTAAACTATTGAATGATAATATACTTTTATACCCTTCTATAATCATTGGGTGATCATCAATCATTAATATTTTTAGTGTTTTACTCATTATTTACTATTTCAAATAATAATTTTATAGTAGTGCCTTTTCCTATTTCAGAGTTAATAATTAGTTCTACGTTACAATCTTTGGCTCTTTCATTCATGTTTTGAATACCAATTCCTTTTTTAACTTTGTGCGTATCAAACCCTTTTCCGTTGTCTATAATTGTAACCGCTAATTTAGTATTAAAAATTGAAATGTCAATTGTAATTTTTGTAGCGTTTGCGTGCTTGTTAATATTGTTTAACGATTCTTGTAAAATTCTGTATAGGTTTAATTTTACTTTTGTGGCTATGCTTTCCCACGGAATTTCCTCGCTTATATAGTAATTACAATCTGTTTTATATGCTTTTTGTTGTTGTCTTAATAATTCTTCTAAAACAAAACGAAAGTTTTTGTTGGTATCGAAAACATCGTTGGATAAATCGTGCGATATAATTCGTATTTCTTTTTCTACATTATGGAGTTCTTCTATATGCCGAAGACTTTTTTCTATAGTAACTTGGTCTGGATTTCTACTTAAGGCGAATAAATTAAACCGAATACTGCTTAGTTTATTCATTATACCATCGTGAAGTTCTCGCGCTATTCGTTTTTTCTCTAAAGTTCTTACTTCTTCTAGTTTTGTTTGCTGATTAAGCATTAATTGATAAATGTTTTCATTTATTCGTTGTTGTTCGTTAACCAATTTTATTTCTTTTTGTTTGCTTTGCTGGTATAGCACAACATATAATAAAATAACAATAAATATAGTACCTACTGAACCTAAAAGTATTCTGGTTTTTTCTTCTGAAAGTGCTTTTTTTTCACCAATTATTTCGTCGGTTTCATACTCTATTCTGGCAAATTTATTTCTAGAATTTCGTTCTTGCTCTTGTAAACTATCGGTTAATTTTATGTATTCTTTTGCGTATTGTAAACCTTCTTTAGGCGCTATTTCTGTAAATAAATTTAAGGTAGTTAATACGTCTTGGTTGTAATTTGCTTTTTTGGCTAATGTATAAGCTTCGTTGTTGTATTTAAACGCTTGTGCCGTGTCTTTGTTTTCTAAAAAATACTCGGCAATGTGTATGCGACTATTTATTTTACCATTAACATCGTTAATGCTATCTCTAACCGCTAAGGCTTCTTTAAAGTCGTTTATACAAGGTTGGTTGGTTTTAAAATTGGCATAGGCATAATAATCGAGAAGCGATGCGAAAACAACAGGCTGTAAAGTTCTAATTTTTTTTATTTTTAAACCATTTGAAAAATATTTTTTTGCCTCTTCAAAATTATTTGTTTTTAAATAAATGTTACCAATACTATTATTAGTATGCGCTTTATATATTGATATATAATTTTTAAGATCAACTTTATCTATTTGGTACAAAGCTTTAAAGTTATATTCTAATCCTTTGCTATAATCTTTTGATTCTGTTAATGTTAGCGCCAAATGCGAGTAACATTCATAAATTAATTCGTTGTCTTCTATTTCTCGTGCTATATTAAGTGCGTTTATTGCCTCGTTTTCGCTGCCTATATAGTCTTTTTCGTAAAGCAATACATAGGCTTTGTGTAAAACAGCATTGCCCGAATTAAAATCTTTAATGCCAAGTTTTTGATAAATTTTATCTGAATTTAAATAATAATAGTAAGCACTATCATTTTGGGTTTTCGAAAAGTAGTAATCGCCCAAATAATAATTGGCTTTTGCCAGCGCCACACTATCATTTTGTTGTGTAGCTAAGCGCAAAATTTGTTGTGTGGTTTGTTTGTAATTTTCAAACTTAAAAAGTTGAAAATAACGGTTTGAAACTTTAAATAAGTTTTTAATTTTTAACGAATCGCTATCGCTAATTTGATTAACTAGAACAACTGCCGAATCGAGTTTTTGTAATTTTTCTTGTGGCGACAAATCCACATTATAGACTTCGTTAAAATAAAATTCTAACTTATTCGTATTGTGGTTAACTGTTTTTTCTTTGTTACAAGAAGCCAGTACAAGAAATGCTACAAAAACTAAAACTACGTTTTTCAAATGCGTTTTTTTATAATTTTAAAAACGTAAAAATACAATTTTAGTCCTTTTTAGTCATTACAATAGGTAATCGTTCCGATACTATTACCGTTTTTTCAGACTGAACGCTATAGTTTTTATTCAAATCTATTTGTGTTGTTGTTTGTGCTGGTTTTGCTATTTTAAACAAAAAAAGCATTAAGTATATAAATACTATTCCGAATGATATGGCTGTGTTTTTCATCTTGCTATATTTTAATTATTAGTGTGTTGTAATTAATCTTTTTTAGTTCCTGGGCTTACAGGGTTTCCTTGAGTTGCATCATTTGTTGGCACTGCTGTAGTAGCGGTATATTCTATTTGTTCTGCCGTAATTACATTTAGTTGGTTTACACCTTTTAATGTTTGTGTTCTTTCCATTTCAATGCTTTTTTCTTGTAAATCGTACTCGTCTGTTGAGCAAGAAACTGTTACTAAACCAAAAGATAATACGCTTAAAAATAAAATAGTTTTTTTCATGATAGTGTTTTTTAAAAATGTTATTAATAAATTTGAACCCGCAATATAGCTCATAATCAGCTGTATTGCAGATAATTTTTCAAAAATAAAAAGGTTTTTTATAATGGCATTACAGATTTTCTGTAAAAAATGTTAAAATTTTATATGAAAAAATTTGTTGTTGGCGATATTCATGGTGGCTTAAAAGCATTAGTTCAAATACTTGAAAAAGCAAGTGTAACAAGCGATGACACTATTATTTTTCTTGGCGATTATGTAGATGGCTGGAGTGAATCGCCACAAGTGCTCGATTTTTTAATTGATTTACAAACCGCGCAAAACTGTATTTTTTTAAGAGGAAACCACGACGATTTACTATTACAATACTTAAAAACAAATACTTACAAAGAAGAATGGTTTTTACACGGTGGCGAAGCAACGCTTGCTGCTTACCAAAACGTATCGGAAGAAAAAAAACAACACCATATTTCGTTTTTAGAAAATTTACAAAACTATTATCTCGATGAAGAAAACCGATTGTTTATTCATGCTGGTTTTACCAATAGTAAAGGTGTTGCTTACGAATATTTTAAACCTATGTTTTATTGGGATCGTTCGCTTTGGGAAATGGCAATTGCGCTAAACCCAAACCTCAATGAAAATGATATTTTATATCCAAGCCGATTAAAACATTATAAAGAAATTTACATTGGGCACACTCCAGTTACCCGAATAGAAAAAGAAATTCCTGTACAAGCCGCAAATATTTGGAATATTGATACGGGTGCTGCATTTAAAGGCAAACTAAGTATAATGGATATTGATAGTAAAATGTATTGGCAAAGCGAAGCCTTACCTAAACTATATCCTAATGAAAAAGGCAGAAATTAAAGGATATTTATATATTTGCTTAAAATTAATTCAAAATGAAAAAAATAGTTTTAGTAGTGCTTTTTTTTAGCGCTGTTGTAAATGCCCAAATTTTTACGGGCAAAGGAGATCAAAAATTTCAAGTTGGTGCTAACTTACAAGATCACGGAACTGGTGTTGTACTTACTTACGATTACGGTTTGGGTACTAATTTTTCGGTAGGTGTAGTAACGGGTTATCTTTTAGGAATTGAAAAAGTAGCAGGAGAAAAACCCGATTTTATAGACCGTTACGATTTAAAAGCCCGCTTTAATGCTAATATTGCCGATGTTTTTGGAATAGAAGACAAATTTGATGTGTATCCTGGTTTAAGTTTAAGTTTAAAAAACTTTGGCGGACATATAGGAACACGTTACTTTTTTACCGAAGGCTTTGGAGTTTTCGCTGAAGCACAATTTCCTATTGCTTCTTACGATAGTGATGTTGTAGGATGGGAAAAATATAATAACCAATTCAATTTTTCAATTGGAGCAAGTTTTAACCTGTAATGAGTGTAATTGAAAAGAAATTAAAAGACCGTAGCAATTCGAAGTGTGAACTATGTGGTTACGAACACGATTTACAAGTATATGTAATTCCACCACACGAGCATGAAAGTTTAGAAAATAGTATTTTAGCGTGCAAAAATTGTGTAAACCAAATTGAAAACCCAGAAGAAACCGATGCTACACATTGGCACTGTTTAAACGATAGTATGTGGAATGAAAATCTTCCCGTTCAAATTGTAGCTTGGCGTATGCTAACGCGTTTAAAAAAGCACGATTTATTAGATATGATGTATCTTGATGAAGAAGCTTTAGAATGGGCAAAAGCAACTGGCGAAGGCGATGAAGGCGACGGTAAAATTATACACAAAGATTCTAATGGAAATATTTTACAAGATGGCGATTCGGTTGTTTTAATAAAAGATTTAGATGTGAAAGGCGCTAATTTTACGGCTAAACGTGGAGCTGCGGTTCATAATATTAAAGTAGTTTGGGACAACGCCGAACAAATTGAAGGGCGTGTAGAAGGACAACATATTGTTATTTTAACACAATATGTAAAGAAAACGAAGTAACGTTTTGTTGATTTCATAATTTGAAAATGAGCCACTTCGAGTAAATTTTAAAAAAATTGTATCGAAAAATCATGAAAAAAAGTTCTCGATACGTTTCGCTACTCGAACTAATGAAACGAAATATTACTTTTCTTAGAAATAATGAAAACAAAAAATCCCGCCAAAAGCGGGATTTTTGTCTATTCTCTATATTCTTTATTCTGTTTTCTAAAATAAACCCTACAAATCAAACTTAATTCCTTGTGCTAAAGGCAATTGGTCAGAATAGTTAACGGTGTTTGTTTGTCTTCTCATATATACTTTCCAAGCATCTGAACCAGACTCACGCCCACCACCAGTTTCTTTTTCGCCACCAAATGCACCGCCAATTTCAGCACCAGATGTTCCAATGTTTACATTCGCAATTCCACAATCGGAACCCGCAAACGATAAGAATTTTTCAGCTTCTTTCATACTATTGGTCATAATTGAAGACGATAAACCTTGTGCAACACCATTTTGTATTTCGATAGCGTTTTCAACTTCGCCGCTATATTTCATTAGATATAAAATAGGAGCAAACGTTTCGTGTTGAACAATTTCAAAATGATTTTCGGCTTCAATAATAGCTGGTTTTACATAACAACCACTTTCGTAACCTTCGCCTTCTAAAACGCCGCCTTCAACTAATACTTTTCCGCCTTCAGCTTTTGCTTTTTCAATCGCTGCTAAATACGTATTTACTGCATCTTTATCGATAAGTGGACCTACATGGTTTTTCTCATCTAAAGGGTTTCCTAATTTAATTTGTTTGTACGCACCTACAATTGCATCGCGAACCGTATCATAAACCGATTCGTGAATAATTAAACGACGCGTAGAAGTACAACGTTGTCCACAAGTTCCTACTGCTCCAAAAACAGCACCTGGAACCACTACTTTTAAATCGGCAGTAGGCGTAATAATAATAGCGTTGTTTCCGCCTAATTCTAATAATGATTTTCCAAAACGTTCTGCAACCTTAGCGCCTACAATTCTACCCATACGTGTAGAACCTGTAGCCGAAACCAAAGGAATACGAGCATCGGAAGTAATCATTTCACCTACTTTATAATCGCCGTTTACGATGCACGAAATACCTTCGGGTAAACCGTTTTCTTTCAAAATTTCGGCTATAATATTTTGACAAGCAACTGAACATAACGGTGCTTTTTCCGATGCTTTCCACACACAAACATCACCACAAATCCATGCTAAAGCTGTGTTCCAAGACCAAACGGCAACTGGGAAGTTAAATGCAGAAATAATTCCTACTACACCTATAGGATGCCATTGCTCACGCATTACGTGACCCGGACGTTCTGAAGGAATTACTTGTCCGTTTAACTGGCGCGATAAACCTACAGCAAAATCGCAGATGTCGATCATTTCTTGAACTTCTCCGTAACCTTCTTGTAACGATTTTCCCATTTCGTAAGAAACCAATTTACCTAGAGGTTCTTTTAGTTCTCTTAATTTATTTCCAAATTGACGTACAATTTCGCCACGTTGCGGCGCTGGCATAGCTCTAAAAGTTTTAAAAGCTGCCGTTGCACTTTGCATCACTCTTTCGTAATCTTCAGCAGTAGTTGCTTTAACTTTTCCTATTAATTGACCATCTACAGGCGAATAACTTTCGATAATTTCTCCGTTTGAAAACCACTCGCTTCCTGTTGATGTTCCTTCGTTTATTTCTTTAATGCCTAAAACTTGTAAGGCTTCTTTCATTCCAAATTTTTCGGCAACTGATTTTTGCGTTATTGTTGACATATAAAGTATTATTTTTATTAGTGTTGCAAATTTAAGGATTATTTTAGAGTCTTTCCTATTCTTTTACAATAGTTCTAAAAGTAAGGTTTATTCTTGGTGTTTTTATTAGTGTAGTTGGTGGCAAACGATGTAACCAGTGTTCTTGTGTACTTCCTTTCATAACCAATAAACTACCGTGTTGTAGTACTATAGCTACTTTCTCGTAGGTTTGCTTGTGTTTAAATGCAAACTTTCGTTCGGCGCCAAAACTAAAAGACGCTATTGCTCCTTCTTTCTTTAAATCTTTTTCGCCATCGCTATGCCAAGCCATACTTTCGTTTCCATTATGGTATAGGTTTAATAAGCAAGAATTGTAGGTTTCATTGGTTTTTTGCTCGGCTAAAGTTTTAAGTTCTAATAATTCTTTTGTCCATGGTAAGGCATACTTTGTAACATTAGAATACGTATAACTATACGGGTTGTTACCATACCATGCAACTTTTCTTTTGGTTTGAATTTTTTTACCAAAAATAATAGCTTCGTCATTTTTCCACTGAATTGAATTAAGCAACTTCTGGTAATAATGGTTAGCTTCTCCTTTAGGTACAATTACGCCATAATAGTTAACAACTCCTTCATACGGTAACCAATTTGTATTTTTATCGGTATTTTGATTGAATAAATCCACTACATTATTTTACAAAACGTTTATCGGTTTCCATAATATGTCCACAGTTTTTACAAGTTCTATGTGCTTTAGAGGTATAAAATTCTTTAAAATGAGAAAGAAAATCGTTTTCAATATTATGAAGTTCAAAATAAACTTCATAAAGTTTTTCATTGCAATTATCGCAAAACCAAAGCAAGCCATCTGTAAATCCTTTTCCTGCGCGCTTTCGTTCTACAACTAAACCTACTGAGTTTTCGGTTCTATTAGGCGAATGGGGTATTTTTGGTGGCAACAAAAACATATCGCCGGCTTTTAAATGTATTGCTTTCTTTTTGCCGTTTTCTTGAATGTAAACGGTAATTTCGCCTTGTAATTGATAAAATAGTTCTTCGGTTTCGTTGTAGTGGTAATCTTTTCGGGCGTTAGGTCCGCCAACAATCATTACAATATAATCTTCAGATGCAGTGTAAAGATTTTTATTAGCAACTGGTGGTTGTAGAAGGTGCTTGTTTTCTTCTATCCATTGGTTTAAATTAAAAGGTTTTTTTATTGCCATTTTATAGTTTTTTATAAAAATACAAAAAATAAAGGTTAGCAAATTGCTAACCTTTATTTTTTTATTTTGCTTCCTTAACCAAATAAATGTAAACAGGAAAGTGGTCGCTATAGCCTGGTACGCCATTTGAGTTTCGTTTTGGGTAACCTTTCCATCTTCCTTCGTTTTGTATAAGATAAGGTTTTATAAAGCGTGAAACTTTCCAATAGGTCCACGTGCTGTAATCTTTTCTTACAAGAGGCTCTGAAACAATAATTTGATCGAATAAATTCCAAGCATCGCGGTAACCTAATGTTCCTTCTCCGTTTTTGTACATTTTTTCCATTGGGTTGTACATACCATATTTTTGAATATCTTCTCGTTTTCCTACGGTTTCAATTCCTTTTTTTACGCTTTTATTCGTTGGGTCGTCATTTAAGTCGCCCATTGTAATAATTTTTGCATCTGGATTAATTTTGTAAAGCGAGTCAATTATTTTTCTGTTTAATTTTCCTGCTTCTTCTCTGTAAGGACTGCTTCTTTTTTCACCTCCAGAACGCGATGGCCAGTGGTTTACAATAAAACTAATTTCTTCGCCATCTAATAAACCTGTTACTAATAATTGATCGCGAGTATATACTCTTTTAGAATGGTTTTCTGTATCGTTACTATCTTCGGCGTCTTCGGCTGTTGTTTCTTCCTTTTTTCCTTTTAACATATCTTCATAAATATATAAAGGTATGTTTGTATAGCTTGTAGGTGTAAAATATTTTCCTTGGTATAAAAGCGCTACATCAATTCCTCGCTTATCGGGCGAATCAAAATGTATAATGCTGTATCCTAAATCTATTATTTTAGGGTGTCTAACTAAATCTTCTAAAACACCTCTGTTTTCAACTTCGCAAGTTCCAATAACTACTGGTGTATTTTTTTGTACATCGCTTACTCCTAATTCTGAAATTACTTTTGCTAAATTGTCTAATTTCTTTTTATAGTTTTCTTCTGTCCAACCTTTAGCAGGAGTATATTCTTCATCATACTTTACAGGGTCTTTTTTAGTATCGAAAAGGTTTTCAAAGTTATAAAAAGCAACCGTGTGAACTTTAACTTTTTTACTTTGAGCCTGAGTGTTTAGTGCGAAAACCGCTACAAAACAATAATAAATAAACTTTAAACGCATAGTGCAAATGTTATGTTAATATCAATTTTTATACAAAACCGATGCCAAAGGTACATAATAATGACAAAAGTTGTACATTTGTACACTGTTAAGTTGAAACTCTTAACTTTAAATTAATTTTAACTTTAATCTTATTTATGAAAAAACTTGTTTTGAGTGCTTTTCTAAGTATGGTGAGCTTACTTTCGTTTGCTCAACAAAACCCTTCGTTAAAAGGTACGGTAATCGATTCTAAAACACTTAACCCTTTACGAAATGTTACTTTAACAATTGAAAGCACAAGTTTATCTGAAATTACAGCAGTAGATGGTACATTTAAATTTGCCGTAATACCAAATACACAATCGGTATTACTAGTTACCTATCCTGGCTACAAAAAGCAATCGTTAATTATTGAACCTAGCGCAGAAAACACTGTTTTAGATTTGGGAACAATTGCTTTAGAGGAAGATATTACTTCTGAATTACAATTAAGTTTAGTAACCATTACAGAAAACGATTTAGGCGATGAAAATACGGGTTCTGAAAGTACTTCAGGTTTATTACAAGCCTCTCGCGACACTTATCAACAAGCTGCTGCTTTTAACTGGGGGCAAGCTCGTTTTAGAGTTCGTGGTTTAGACAACCAATACGGTACTACCATGATTAATGGTGTTGAAATGAACAAAATTTACGACGGAAGACCGCAATGGAGTAACTGGGGTGGTTTAAATGATGCTACTAGAAACCAAGAATTTACAATGGGTTCTGCTCCTTCAGATTATACTTTTGGTAGTATATTAGGTACGCAAGAAATAAACACAAGAGCTTCGCATTACAGAACCGGAACTCGTGTAACTTTTTCGGGAACAAACACTAATTATAACTGGAGAACAATGGCAACCCACGCTTCTGGCTTTAACAGTAAAGGTTGGGCTTTTGTTGTTTCGGGTTCTAGAAGATGGGCAAAAGAAGGACATTTTGAAGGAACAGATTATGATGCTACTTCTCTTTTTGCTTCTGTTGAAAAGAAATTTAACGACAAGCATAGTATTAACTTTACTTCAATATATGCAAAAAACGCAAGAGGCAAATCGTCACCAAACACACAAGAAGTAATTGATTTAAAAGGAGAAAACTACAACTCTTATTGGGGTTGGCAAGATGGTAAAAAACGAAACTCTAGAGTTAAAGATATTGCTGAACCTATTAATATGTTATCGCACTATTGGAAAATTAGCGAAAAAACATTGCTAACTACAAATGTTGCTTATCAAACAGGTTCTATTGGTAACTCTAGAATTGACAACCAGTTAGGTAATAACCCAGACCCTACTTATTATAAAAACTTACCAAGTTATTTCAACAATCAGCCCGATTTATGGACACAAGTTGTAGAAAATGGTAATCCAGTTTTTAACGAAGACGGTACTCCTAAATTAGAAAACATTCCTGCAAGAAATGCAAGAGCTAGCTTTTTAGCAAACTCTCAAATTAATTGGAATGCTATGTATGTTGCCAATCAAAATGCTGGTGGACGAAGTGTTTATGCCTTATACGAAGACAGAACAGATGATACACAATGGACAGCTAATTCTATTTTAAACGCTACTTTATCTGATCATATTTCATTAAACGCAGGCGCTACTTTTAAACATTTAAAATCGCACAATTTCCAAAACTTATTAGATTTAATGGGCGGACAATACTTTTTAGATATTGATCCTTTTGTTGCTGGTTACAACCCAGATGCTAATAACGGCGCTGGCGCTTTCTTTATTGAAGGTGCTTCGCAATCTGATTTGAACAATCCTAACAGACAAATTCGCGAAGGCGATACTTACGGATACAACTACAACTTATTTGCTACTGTATTTAATGGATTTACACAATTTAAGTTCGATTACAGAAAATTCAACTTCTATTTAGCACAAACTTTCTCAAGAACACAATACCAAAGAGAAGGCTTATATAGAAATGGTATTTATGCTGACAATTCTTATGGAAAAAGCGAGAAACTTACTTATGAAAATTTTGGTTTTAAAGGAGGTTTAATGTACAAAATTAACGGACGTCATATGTTAGATTTTAACGGTGTTTATATGACAAAAGCACCTATTATGCGTAATGTGTTTTCTAATGCTCGTTTAAATAACTTAGTTACACCAAATTTAGAACAAGAAAACATTATGGCTGCCGATGCAAGTTATATTATACAAGCACCTAAATTAAAAGCACGTGTAACAGGTTTCTTTAATAGAATAAACAACAGTACCGACATTTCGTTTTACTATGCCGAAAGTATTGGCGAAGCAGGAGGCGATACCGATGCTTTTGTAAGTGAAATTGTTACTGGTTTAAACAAAGTTTCAATGGGTGGAGAATTAGGTATAGAGTACCAATTAACGCCAACTATTAAAGCAATAGGTGCCGCTTCTTACGGACAATATACATATTCTGATAACGCACACTTAGTAACTAACGACGATGGTAGAGCTGCATTAGGAAACAATGCGCTGAGAGATTTTGGAACAACTTATTTAAAAAATTACCACCAACCAGGTGTGGCACAGCAAGCTTACTCATTTGGTTTAGAATACCGCGATCCTCATTTCTGGTGGATAAGTGCTAATGCCAACTATTTATCAGATATTTATGTTGACCCATCAAGTATTTTAAGAACAGATAACTTTTCGATAGACCCAATAACTAACGATAATTATTCTGGTGTTACAGAAGCAAGTGTTCGTGATAAATTAAAACAAGAAAAACTAGATCCTTTCACACTAATTAACCTTATGGGAGGAAAATCGTGGAGAATAAGTAAAAAGAACCGTAACACATTTGGTGTTTTTGCTATGGTAAACAACGTGTTTGATGTTCGTTATAAAACAGGAGGTTTTGAACAATCAAGAAAAGCTACTTACCCAGATGTAGTAGCTGACCAAGCTTATAACACACCTTCTTTTGGAACAAAATATTTTTACGGTTACGGAAGAACGTATTTTGTTAATTTATATATTAACTTTTAAAAAATTGCACTATGAAAAAAGTTTTAAAAACAATAGCCGCATTTGCAGTAATTTTAAGTATTACCACTTCGTGTGTTAATGATGACGATTTTGCAATTCCTACCGTGTATAACTATACTTTTAACGAGTCTTTTTCTAGCATTGAAATAGGTTCTGGCTCAAATGAAGTGGCTATAGCTATAGATGGTTGGACAAATGTAAACTTTGATAATCCTGCCAGAGTATGGCACGGTAGAAGCTATAGTAACGATAATTATGCTGAGTTTAGTTCTTATTATTCAAATACCGGAACAACAGATAACGCTTGGTTAATTACTCCTGCTATTTCATTATCTTCTAATGAATTTTTATCATTTACTACAAAATACAGATATTCAAATGGCGACCCTGTAAAGGTTTTTATCTCAACAAATTTTGACGGAAATCCTGCATCTATTACAACTGCAGACTGGACAGAGTTAGAATTTACACTACCATCTGAAGACGATGTTGTTACCGAAAGTGGCGCTATTGACCTTAATAGTTTTGCAAACAATACAGTTTATTTAGCTTTTGAATATACTGGAAGTAAAAGTGGCATCACTACTACCTGTCAAATTGATAATATTAAAATTATTAAAAATTAAGCTATGAAAAAAGGAAAATTAATTTTAACACTAGCATTAGCTACAGCCTTTTTTGGTTGTACTAATGGTGATGATTATGGCACACCCGATTTAACTACGGAATGCCATTCTAAAACAGCTAATGTAGATATATTAACTGGTGTTGTTACACCTGCTTCTTTAGTAGGACAAAATGCTACATTGTGGACAGACTCTGCAACTGGTGCAGAAGATATTTTAGAAGCTTATGTAACCTCTAGCGACGAAGGTGGAAACTTTTACAAAAGTATTTCAATGGTTGCTTTCGATAGTAACGGAGATGAATACGGATTTAGTGTTCCTGTTGATCAATACAACCTTTACACCATGTACGAGCCAGGAAGAAAAGTTTATGTAAAGCTAAACGGTTTATATTATGGCGAAAGCATTATTTCTGGAAACTTTAATGGTGTTTTAGTTGGTGGATTAAACGGAACTCAAGTAGGTAGAATTTCTATTAACGAATTCCCTAACTTTTTATTACGTTCTTGCGAATCTAAAACAGAAGAAGAGTTATTACATACAAATGTTTCTTTTGCTGACGCAAAAAGTAATGAATATTTAAATAAGTTAATAGAATTCGACGAAGTTCAATTTGCCGATGCTTTTGTCGGTAAAACATACTATGACCCATCAAATACTGCTGGTTCTGGAACCAATAACCTGCTTACCGATAGAGATGGTAACACCCTTATCGTAAGAGTAAGTGCTTTTTCAAACTTTGTTTCTGAAAAAATTCCAGGTGGAAACGGAAAAGTAAGAGGTGTAATGACTAAGTATAATAACGACTATCAATTTATGATTAGAACCGTAAACGATGTACAACTAACAAATGACCGTTATATTCCTCAAACTTTCTTCGAAGATGGTTTTGAAAATGATTGGACAATTTGGACAAAATATAGTGTTACCGGTGCTCAAGAATGGACTTGGGGTACAAATGGCTATGGCAACCCTGATAATTATGCTAAAATGTCTGGATACTCTGGAGGAAATAATGTAAACGACGATTGGTTAATTTCTCCAGCCGTTGATTTAAGCACTGCTACAGAAGCCGCTTTATCTTTTGATACCGCTAAAAACTATACAGGTAACGATTTAGAAATTTATGTTTCTAGCAATTATGATGGTTCTAGTGCGCCAAGTACTGCTACTTGGACACAAGTAACAGGAAACTTGTCAACTGGTAGCTGGAATTGGATAGGTTCTGGAAACATTGATGTTACTTCTTACGTTGGTGGAAATCTTTATGTCGCTTTCCGATATACCTCAACAAGTTCTGCTTCTTCTACTTGGGAAGTAGATAATGTACGAGTTACTGGTTTTTAATTAAAATCAATTTGAATAAAGTAAAAACGTCTCGCAAAAACGGGGCGTTTTTTTATTCCAAATAATTGTATTTTTGTAATGATAAAGAACAATTATGTTAGAAAAAGACAATCACGTATTTGAAAAAACCGCTATAGTAGGTATTATTACCCAAAATCAAGACGAAGAAAAACTCAACGAATATCTCGATGAACTAGAATTTTTAACGTTTACCGCAGGTGGCGAAGTGTTTAAACGCTTTTCTCAAAAAATGGATAAACCTAATCCTAAAACTTTTGTAGGAAGCGGAAAACTAGAAGAAATTAAGACCTTTGTAAAAGAAAACGATATTTCAACCGTAATTTTTGACGATGAACTTTCGCCATCGCAACAAAAAAATATTAATCGAGAACTTGGCGACGAATGTAAAGTTTTAGACCGTACTAATCTAATTCTCGATATTTTTGCACAACGTGCTCAAACTTCGTATGCACGAACGCAGGTTGAATTAGCACAATATCAATATTTACTTCCTAGATTAACAGGTATGTGGACGCACCTCGAACGCCAGCGTGGTGGAATTGGTATGCGTGGCCCTGGTGAAACCGAAATTGAAACCGACCGCCGTATTGTGCGCGATAGAATTGCGCTTTTAAAGGAAAAAATAAAAACAATTGATAAGCAAATGGCTATTCAGCGTGGCAATCGTGGTGCATTGGTAAGGGTTGCCTTAGTTGGTTATACAAATGTGGGCAAATCTACTTTAATGAATGCTATAGGAAAAAGCGAAGTTTTTGTCGAAAATAAACTTTTTGCAACGCTAGACACAACGGTGCGAAAAGTAGTTATTAAAAACCTTCCGTTTTTATTGAGTGATACTGTAGGTTTTATACGAAAATTACCTACGCAATTAGTAGAATCGTTTAAAAGCACATTAGATGAGGTTCGCGAAGCCGATTTATTGTTACATGTAGTAGATATATCGCACCCCGATTTTGAAGATCATATTGCTTCTGTAAACGATATTTTAAAAGAAATTAAAAGCGATGATAAGCCAACAATTATGGTTTTTAATAAAATTGATGCGTATAAACCAGCTTATTTTGATACCGATAATTTAGCAATAGAAAAAGAATCGAAACATTTTACTTTAGACGAATGGAAACACACTTGGATGAGTAAAATGGGTAAAAACAATGCGCTTTTTATTTCGGCTACAAATAAAATAAACTTTGAAGAATTTCGGGAAAAAGTATATGAAGCCGTTCGGGAAATTCATATTACACGCTTTCCCTACAACAATTTTTTATATCCAGAATATAAAGAAGCAACAGATCAAGAGTAAAACCATAAAAAAACGACCTCAAATGAGGTCGTTTTTATTGTTTTTTAGCTGTTTTATATTAGAAGTTAACTGTTGCTCCTACACCAATAACTTGGCGCGTTTGAAAACCTCTAAAAGCATTATCATCATAAATTGCTTGAAAAGCAAAGTTTGTTGTTAAATACTTGTTTATTTTCATAGCAATATTTAATTGATAATCGATATCAACATTTTGCGGATCTTCTAAATAATTAGAATATAAGTTTAAAATGTTCTCTACAGAAACATTTTCCATAATATTAAACTTGTAATATGCGTTAAGAGCCGCACCTAATTCGTAGCGTGTAGTTTTCCCTTGCTCAACACCAAAAGACTCACCAAACTCGGTAAAATGATCGTGAACAACAATTAATTTTGAAGTTGCTGGCGCAATATTCACTTTTAAATTATCGCTTTTTTTCCATAACAAACCCGGACCTGCTTGAAAATAAGCTGGCGAGAAAAAGTGCGAAATTTTTACCGTTTGTGTATCTGGGTCTAAACCTGTATCCATTTGCGTTTTAAAACTGAAAAAACCAGAGTAATACCAGTTTTCTCCAAAGTTTGCTTTTCTTCCTAAAAGTGAGTTTAGCTCTAAGCGGTCGTCTGTTTTTTGTTGGTCTTGCCCTTTAATTTTAGTTACACCATAAGAAGCTAAAAACTTGTTATCCCCAGTTCAGGAGCTGCTTTTTGTAATTAAAATCGTAATTAACGCTAAAATTTCCCAACGCAAAGTTGTTTTGACCACCCACTTTATCCAAATTAAAAGACGAATTGTTTTGCTAATGCTGTAATTACACCACCTCTTGTCCATCCTTCTTTTATCATCCTTGCTTTTGCTAAAGGCTTCTTCTGTTTTTCTTTAAATTTTCTTTTTCTGTTTCTTGAGCAAAAATGCTTTATATTTTACGCCAAACAAAATACTAGTAAAAATTTTCATTTATTGTTTTAAAAATTAAGGTTACAAAAAAGGTAATTAAATTCTGCTTACATATAATTGTTTATAGAAAAAAATCTCTTATTTTCTTTTTTCTTGTAAGTGGCATAACTGCGGAACAGGCTGCCAAAAATATTATGCTATATAACTGGGTAATAATTTTTGAATGGCTATTGTATAAACCTCTTATTGGAACGGCTTTTTTAGAACAACCTTTTTAAAATGATGGGTTTATTTTATAAACCGTATAGTCAATTTTAGATAAAACATCATTATACCAAGCAATGGTAATGTTTTGTTTATTTCCTTGAATAGTTTTTAACGCATACGGAAACAAATAAGTGGCAATAAACAAAGCCCATGCTGGAAAAATAGCATTTGTACTACAGGGTTATGCCAACATATTTGTTTTTTAAAAACAGTCCAATCGAAAGTTTTTTTAGTTGTTCGCGAAAATCTTTTTCTTTTAACAAAACACCTTCGTATAACCATTACCGAAATATCGAGTTCTACAATAGTATTATCTGGAAAATAGTTTTCTAAATCGAATACTTCAAGCGAACTCTGTGCTACTTTATTTACAATTTCATCCATTTTTTTTAGTGTTCCTTTCAGTTTTAGGCGTGTAAATTACGTTAATTACTACGACTAAAAACTAATTAAAGCATTCTAGTTCTAATTTGGCTTCTTCACTCATTAAATCTTTTGTCGGTGGGTCAAATATTGAATTCAATTTCGCAGCTTTTTACCTCGTCTATTTAGCTCTTATTTTTTTCTTCTACTTCTTGTGGTAATGTTTCGGCAACAGGGCAGTTTTGGTGATGTTAACGTCATTAAAACTTTTACATCGTTACTTTCGTTAATCATCGTGAATTAAACCTAATTCGTATATATCAACTGGAATTTCGGGGTCGTAGATGGTTTAATACTTTTACTACGTTTTCGCCAAGGTTTATTGTATCGTTAAATTCTTCCATTTTATTCAGTTTTCAGTTCGCAATTTCACTTATTTATTTTGAAACGCTAATGCGTATAATTTAATTGTTTTATCATTGAGACCAATCCGTTTGCTCTAGTTGGTGATAAGTGTTCTTTCAAACCAATTTCATCAACGTAATAAAATCAGTATTTGCACTTATTGTTCTTGTGGTGAATGGTTTGAAAATATCGAATTAAAATAGCAATAATTCCTTTGGTTAAAGTAGCATCGCTATCGGCTGTAAAACGATATTTCCGTTTTGTTCTTCGGCATGAACCCATACTTTCCACGATGACAGCCTTTAATGATGTTGTTTTCTGTTTTGTATTGTTCGTCAATTAATGGCAATGATTTTCCTAATTCAATAATATATTTCGTAGCGTTGCATCCAATCGTCGAACATTGAAAATTCGTCAACTATTTCATTTTTTGTATTTACAAGGTATTGTCATAATATTATTTTGTTGCTGCATTGTTGTAATATTTTCTATTATTTCTTTTAATTCGATTGGTGGATTACCGCCATCAAAGAAGTTGATGTGTATGTATTATTATTTTTAATAATGATTAAACTTGCCGGCAGGTGCACCGTCGTAAAAACGTTTTTCAGAGAGAGCGCTTTATAGTTTTCATTTCATCAAAATCTAATTTGTGATGAAAAGGTTGTGCCAAAACTTGTAATTGCTCATTTGAAAGTTGTTTTAGTTCAGCAATTTCATTTGCTCGCAATTTTCGTTTTTTATACTATACAAATTGCCTTCTTTTACCGTAATTTTTGAAAAACCTCTTGATGTTTCTTCATAAATAATTTCTATTGAGTACTGTTATTTTTGTGTTGTTATAACACTTTTGCTTTGAGTAATTTGCTTACTGCAATTAAACGCTGTAAAGGCAAATAAGACTACTAATAAAACTATTTTTCATGCTCTATTTTTTAAGACAACATTATTTGTGCTTTTTACAGCTGCTACTAAAACTATCTATTTCTTCTTTAGTATTGTAAAAGCAAAGCTTGCTCTTACCGTACCTGGAATGTTGTAAAATTGCATAATAGGTTGTGCACAATGATGTCCGGTTCGTACTGCTATTCCTAATTTATCTATAATTGTGCCAATATCGTACGGATGAATACCCTCTATGTTAAATGAAATTACAGCTGCTTTATTTTGGCTAGTACCATAAATTCGTAAACCTTCTATTTGAAGTAGTTTTTCGGTAGCGTAATCTAATAATTCTTGTTCGTAAGATGCAATGTTTTTGAAACCGATTTCATTTAAATAATCTATGGCTGTTCCTAAAGCAATTCCTCCTGCAATATTAGGTGTTCCTGCTTCAAATTTATGTGGCAAATCGGCAAAAGTTGTTTTTTCGAAAGTTACCTCAGCAATCATTTCGCCACCACCTTGGTATGGTGGCAATTTCTTTAGCCATTCTTCTTTTCCATATAAAATTCCCACGCCTGTTGGCCCACAAACCTTATGACCAGAAAAAACATAAAAATCGCAGTCTAAAGCTTGAACATCTGGTTTTAAATGTGGTGTTGCTTGTGCGCCATCTATTAAAACAGCTGCGCCAACATTATGTGCTTTATCTATTATTTCTTTTATAGGGTTAATGGTTCCCAATGCGTTTGAAATGTGATTAACCGCTACAATTTTTGTTTTGTTAGAAAGTAATTGGTCGAATTCCGACATTACCAACTCACCTTTTTCGTTCATTGGAATTACGACTAACTTAGCACCTGTTTTTTCGCATAAAAATTGCCAAGGAACTATGTTGCTATGGTGTTCTAATTGCGATACCATTACTTCATCTCCTGCTTGTAAAAGCGTTGTAAAACCATTGGCCACTAAATTAATACCGAAGGTTGTACCTGAAGTAAATATAATTTCGTGATTATATTTGGCATTTAGGTGCTTTTGAATAGTATTTCGAGAATTTTCATACGCATCGGTTGCTAATTGGCTTAAAGTGTGTACACCACGATGAATATTTGCATTTATTGTTGAATAATATTGATTTATAACATCAATTACTACTTGAGGTTTTTGTGCTGTAGCTCCATTATCGAAATATACCAATGGTTTTCCGTTTACTTGTTGAGAAAGTATGGGAAAATCGGCTCTAATTTTTTGTATAGCAATCATCTTGCAAAGTTACAATTTGATTGTTTATAATAAGAATAAATAAACCTTATTTTATGCTAAACTATTTTTTTTGCAATAAAATTTCATCTGTTTTTTCGACAGGAACATCAAACGAAACACCTGCTTTTTTAAGGGTTACTGTTCCTTTGTAAGCAACTTCTACTTTTTTATTCAATAAATTTGGCAATGAACTTGTTGCAAGTGTTTCTCTATCTTCAAGCAGTTTTATTGGCGAAAAAGAAACTTCAAGCGGAATTGTAAACTCGCCTTTGCTTGAAACTTCTACATTTTTGGTTTGAGTTGCTTTACCTACTTCATTTCCGTTTGCTAAAACCGTAATATCGGTAGCTACTAGTTCGCAACCTACATCATTAGGATTGTAAAATACAGCATCGGAAACTATTTGTACTTTTAACATTGATACTTTTTTTGGGAAAATGTTTTCCATTTTAATAAATTCAGGTTCGCTAGAAACACTACAAGCTACCACAACTATAAGAACTGTTAAATACGTAATTACTTTTTTCATTTGTAGAACTATTTTACACAAATTTATATTTTTTGAAATTAGAATTTTGTAGATTTTTAACTATAAATCAAATCCTAAGTTTACTCCTAATTTGTTGGCTATAATCTTCGTAATGCGTTGTTTCAATTCCGGAATTTTTACACTTTCCATAACCTCATCAGTAAACGCATACATCAACAAAGCACGTGCTTCTTTTTTAGGAATGCCTCGTTGTTGCATGTAAAACATAGCGCTTTCGTCTAGCTGACCAATAGTGCAACCGTGTGAACATTTTACATCATCAGCAAAAATTTCTAGTTGTGGTTTGGCATTAATGGTTGCTTTTTCACTTACTAAAATATTGTTGTTTTGCTGAAAAGCATCTGTTTTTTGTGCTTCTTTTTCTACATAAATTTTTCCGTTGAAAACACCTGTACTACTATCGCCATAAATTCCTTTATAGTTTTGGTGACTTTCACAATTGGGTTGCGCATGATGCACTAAAGTATAATGATCAACGTGTTGCTTGTCACCAATAATTGTAATTCCTTTTAAAGTAGAATCTATTCGTTCGCCTTGATGGTAAAAATTCAAGTTGTTTCTAGTAATATTTCCACCGAATGAAAACGTATGCACTGCTACTCTACTTTCTTGTTTTTGAGCAATATACGTGTTGTCAATTAAAGAAGCAGTTTGTATGTCATTTTGAATTTTATAATAATCGCAAATAGCTCTTTTTTGAGCAAAAACCTCAGTAACACTATTGGTTAACACAGGGTTTTCATTCAAACTTTGATGACGTTCAATAATTTGAACATGCGCATTTTCGCCAACAATAATCAAATTACGGGGTTGCGTCATTAAAGCGGTTTCATTTCCTGTTGAAAAATGAATAATTTCAATAGGTTTATCAGCAATTTTCCCTTTAGGAATATTTACAAATGCGCCTTCTTTTGCAAATGCCGTATTTAATGATGTTAACGATTCATCTTTACTTTACAATTTGATTGGAAAATGAGTATCCAAAACTAATTTATATTTTGGTTTATTCAATACAGAAGAAAGTAAGCATACATCGATACCATCATGTGTAGTTTTGTGATTTCAAAACGAACTGAATTTTCCGTCGATAAAACCAATTTGTAGGTGTCGATTTCGTGCAAAAAGTATTTTTTTACAGTAGCAAACTCAATAGCATTTTCAGTTTTTGGAAATACTGAAAAATCATTTTTTAATACTGAATTTAGCGAAGTGTATTTCCAGGCTTCTTCTTTTTTGGTAGGAAATCCTTTTGCTTGAAAATTTTTTATTGCTGTATTTCGAACATCATGCAAACTAGTGTTTTCGTAGTATTTTTCTTCGAAAGCTAAGTATGATGATAGTAATTTTTCTTTTAAATCCATTTATTTCAATTTTACAGTTTACAGTTTACAGTTTACAGTTACTTTCGAACTGAATACTGCGACTGCTTACTGAATTTCTGCTTTAATCCAATCGTAGCCTTTTTCTTCCAATTCTAATGCTAATTCTTTTGTGCCCGATTTTACAATTTTTCCATCCATTAAAACATGAACAAAATCAGGAACGATATAATCTAACAAACGTTGATAATGCGTAATTACTACTACTGCATTTTCGTTGTTTTTTAATTTATTTACGCCGTTGGCAACAATTCGAAGTGCATCGATATCTAAACCCGAATCGGTTTCGTCTAATATGGCAACTTTAGGTTCGAGCATCGCCATTTGGAAAATTTCATTACGCTTTTTTTCACCGCCCGAAAAACCTTCGTTTAACGAACGTGAAAGGAATTTTTTATCCATTTCTAATAATTCCGATTTTTCTCGAATTTTTTTCAACATTTCATTAGCTGGCATTTCTTCTAATCCTTTTGCTTTTCTACTTTCGTTGATAGCCGTTTTAATAAAATTAGTTACCGAAACACCCGGAATTTCAACAGGGTATTGAAAAGACAAGAATACACCTGCATGTGCGCGTTCTTCAGGTGCCAATTCTGATATATCTTCGCCATCTAAGATGATTTTACCTTCGGTTACTTCGTAATTTTCATTTCCGGCTATAATAGAAGAAAGCGTTGATTTTCCAGCACCATTTGGTCCCATAATCGCATGAACCTCTCCAGCTTTTACTTCAAGATTAATTCCTTTTAATATTTCTTTATCTTCTACCGAAGCGTGTAAGTTTTTTATCGATAACATAATTATTTGGAAATTTGATAATTTGGAAATTTGGAAATTCCAAAATTACTTTTGTTTTGATGAAATTATTATTTTGTTTACTATTCTAGCTATATTATTAATTTGTTCTATTAAATGATCAACATTTGGGTAATTTTTAGAAAATCTACATAGTTCTAACCAATATATTGTTTCTTCAACTTCTTTTGCAGCAATTTTAAATTTGTGTATAAAATCAGCTTTACTTTCAGCATTTTGAGCTTCTCTTATATTTGCGCCAATTGATGTTCCGGATTTTAAAAGTTGATTAGCAATTACAAATTGTTTATTTTCCTGTAAATTTTCACAATATTTAATGATATCTAGTGCAAACTGGAAAGTTAATTTTATAATTACATTTTCTTTTTCTTCCATTTTCAAATTATCAAATTAGTACATTTTCAAATTATCCTACCGAACCTTCTAATGAAATTTCCAATAGTTTTTGTGCTTCAACGGCAAACTCCATTGGTAATTTATTCAATACTTCTTTGCTAAAACCATTTACAATTAATGCAATGGCTTTTTCGGTTGGAATGCCACGTTGATTGCAATAAAACACTTGATCTTCTCCAATTTTTGAAGTCGTTGCTTCGTGTTCAATTTGTGCCGACGCATTTTTACTTTCTATATAAGGAAACGTATGTGCACCACATTCATTTCCCATTAACAATGAATCACATTGTGAAAAATTTCTGGCATTTTCAGCTCTAGATGCAATTTGAACCAGTCCACGGTAACTATTTTGTGATTTTCCTGCCGAAATTCCTTTGGAAATAATGGTTGATTTGGTGTTTTTACCCAAATGAATCATCTTGGTTCCTGTATCGGCTTGTTGAAAATTATTGGTTACGGCAATCGAGTAAAATTCGCCTATAGAATTATCGCCTTTTAATACACAACTTGGATATTTCCATGTAACAGCACTTCCGGTTTCTACTTGTGTCCATGATATTTTAGCACTTTTTTCGCACAAACCTCTCTTAGTTACAAAATTATAAACACCACCTTTTCCTTCTTTATTTCCTGGATACCAGTTTTGAACGGTCGAATATTTGATTTCGGCATTATCTAAAGCTATAAGCTCAACAACCGCCGCATGTAATTGATTTTCATCGCGGCTTGGCGCTGTACAGCCTTCTAAATACGACACATAACTGCTTTCATCAGCGATAACTAAAGTTCTTTCAAACTGACCTGTTCCACCTTGATTGATACGGAAATAAGTTGATAATTCCATAGGACAACGAACGCCTTTTGGAATATAACAAAAACTGCCATCAGAAAACACCGCCGAATTTAAAGCGGCATAAAAGTTATCTGTTTTAGGAACCACTGAGCCAATATATTTTTGAACCAACTCCGGATGATTTTGAATCGCTTCTGATATCGAACAGAAGATAATTCCTTTTTCAGCCAAAGTCTTTTTAAACGTAGTGGCTACCGAAACCGAATCCATTACAATATCAACTGCGACACCTGCTAAATGTTTTTGCTCGTCGATAGAAATTCCTAATTTATTGAAGGTTTCTAAAAGTTCCGGATCAACCTCATCAAGACTTTCATATTTATCTTTCTTTTTGGGAGCCGAATAATAGGAAACTGCTTGAAAATCGGGGTTTTCATAATGCACGTTTGCCCAATTGGGTTCTGTCATTTCTGTCCAAATACGATACGCATCTAATCGCCATTCGGTCATCCATTCGGGTTCGTTTTTCTTTTTAGAAATTGCACGAACAATATCTTCGTTTAAGCCCGCAGGAAATGTTTCCGATTCTATGTTGGTATAAAATCCGTATTCGTATTCTTTAGATGCTAGCTCTTCCTTTAAATGTTCTTCAGTATATTTTGACATATTGTTTTAATGTTGAAAAGTTGAATGTTATAAAGTTCTATTTAGATACTATAAAATCCACTTATCAATTTTGAAATATCATTTAATTTTTTAGTTTTTCAAAATCTTCTTTTGATGTCTTTAATTCGTTATTTTATAATTATCTATAACGAAAACGACTCCCCACAACCACATGTTCTATTAGCATTTGGGTTATTGAATACAAATCCTTTCCCGTTTAATCCGCCAGAATAATCTAAAGTAGTTCCAATTAAATACAAAAAGCTTTTTTTATCAACCAATATTTTTACGCCATTATCTTCAATTAGCTTATCATCATCATTTTGTTTATTGTCAAACTTCAATTCATACGACAAGCCACTGCATCCGCCGCTTTTTACGCCTACGCGAATAAAATCATTTGTAGCATCAAATCCGTCTTCGGTCATCAGTTCCACAGCTTTCTTTTTAGCTGAATCCGACACTTTTATCATCTTATTTTGATTTTGTCTAAATTAATTGCAAAGATAATTGATAATTTAGGAATAACAATACCGATTACATATTAATACTTTATTTCAAAATAAAAAGAACTTATGGTTTTGACTAAAATTTGTAACTTGCAGAAAATTTATTTCAAATGAAAATTTACAAATTTTTTAATTTTAATCTTTATTGTTTGTATCATCATTTTTTATCTCATCATCCACCATTTTAATACTTTCGTTGTCAAATCCATTTCTCTACTATGTTTTTTCCATCTGACTTTAATATCTTATTTTGATTTTTAAATTAACAAATAAATTAAATACAAATTTTATATTTTATATAATATAAAAATTATTTTTTTAATTTTTTAATTTTTTTACTATTGAAGCAGGTAATTTTAAATTAGATGGTGGTGCAATGTTTGGCGTAGTACCAAAAACGATTTGGAGCAAAACCAACCCAGCCGACAATAATAATTTAATTGATATTGCCGCTCGATGTATGCTGATAGAAGATGGTAACCGTTTAATTTTGATTGATACAGGAATGGGTAACAAGCAGTCGGATAAATTTTTTGGTTATTATTCGCTATGGGGCGATTATTCATTGGAAAAATCATTAAAAGAAAAAGGCTTTCAACCAAATGATATTACCGATGTGTTTATGACGCATTTGCATTTTGATCATTGTGGCGGAAGCGTAAATTGGAATAAAGATAAAACGGGTTATGAAGTGGCTTTTAAAAATGCCCGTTATTGGACAAATGAAAATCATTGGCAATGGGCAACCCAACCCAACGCCCGTGAAAAAGCTTCTTTTTTAAAAGAAAATATTATGCCCATGCAAGAAAGCGGCCATTTACATTTTATATCAAGACCTGTAAGTGGTTTTTCTGAAACTTCTGAGCTCGATTTTGGCATTTTCTTTGCCGATGGGCATACCGAAAAACAAATGCTTCCACATATAAATTACAAAGGAAAAACCATTGTTTTTTGTGCCGACATGCTACCAACTGCAGGACATGTTCCTATACCCTATGTAACAGGATACGACACAAGACCTTTAATGTCTATGTCTGAAAAGGAAATCTTTTTAAAAATGGCAGCTGAAAATAATTATTATTTATGGCTAGAACACGATGCTCATAATCAAATTATCACTGTTCAAAATACAGAAAAAGGAGTGCGATTAAAAGATGTGTTTACTTGTAATGAAATCCTAAATTAGTGTTAAATAGTAATTTCTTTGTAACAAAATAAAAGCATATTTGTCAAATAATAACGATTAATAAACATAAAACTATATAAATGAGAACATTAAAACCTATTTTGTCAGCTGCAATTGTTGCTTTGGTACTTTCAAGCTGTGGTTCGTCTAAAATGATTTCTACACCTATTGAAAACATTGACAACCAACCTTTAAAAACAACGCCAATAGCTGAAAATGATTTAAAAAGATGGAGTGATTTAGATCTAGTTAAAGACACCATTCCTGGTATGAGTGTTGACAAAGCTTATGCAGAATTACTAAAAGGAAAAAAATCTACCACTGTAATTGTTGGAATTGTAGATTCTGGTGTAGATATTCGTCACGAAGATTTACAAGGTCAAATTTGGGTAAACCCTAAAGAAATTGCGAATAACGGAAAAGACGATGACAACAATGGCTATATAGATGATATTAATGGGTGGAATTTCCTAGGCGATAGCAACGACGAACAATTAGAAAAAACGCGTATCGTAGCAAAAGGACCTGGAACACCAGATTATGAGAAAGCAAAAGCAGAATTAGATGCTGATATTGCCGATGTAATGCAAACCAAACAACAAATCGATATGATTGTTGGCGCAGACAAAGCTATTAAAAATTACCTAAAGAAAGATAACTTTACTTTAGAAGATGTTAAGGCTATGCAAACAGAAGACCCAACTTTATCGCAGTATAAAGCAATGTTTACACAAATATTAGCGCGTCAATCGAAAGAAGATTTTGATAAACGCATTCAAAGTGGTGTAGATTATGTGTACGATCAATTAAACTATAATTTAAATGTAAATTTTGATGGTCGTAAAGTAGTTGGCGATAACATTGACGATTTAACCGACACAAAATACGGAAACAATAATGTAATAGGTCCAGATCCAGAAGATGCTAAACACGGAACACACGTTGCTGGTATTGTAGCACAAGTTCGTGGTAACGGAAAAGGCGGCGATGGTGTGGCTAAAGATGTAAAAATTATGGCGGTAAGAGCCGTACCAAATGGCGATGAGTATGATAAAGACATTGCTTTAGGTATTCGTTATGCTGTAGATAATGGTGCAAAAGTTATCAACGGTTCTTTTGGTAAATATTTTTCTCCACATAAAGAATGGGTACAAGACGCTTTAAAATATGCCGCTTCTAAAGATGTTTTAGTAATTTTTGCAGCAGGTAACGATTCTAAAGATTTAGACGTTGTAAATAAATACCCAAGCGATTCTTACGATGGTGCTCCAGAAATTTCAAACAATGTAATTATTGTAGGTGCTATTGGTCCAGAATACGGTTCAAACATGGTGGCACCTTTTTCTAACTACGGTAAAAAAAATGTAGATGTTTTTGCTCCTGGTATGAAAATTTATGCCACAACGCCTAACCAAACGTATGAGTATTTACAAGGCACATCAATGGCATCGCCAAATGTAGCAGGTGTAGCCGCTTTAATTCGTTCGTATTATCCAAAATTAACAGCAGCTCAAGTAAAACAAATTATTTTAAACAGCGGATTAGCACTTAAAAACGATGTTAAAGTAGGCGACGATCAACACAAAGCTAACTTTGCAGAAGTTTCTAAAACTGGCCGTATAGTAAATGCTTATAACGCACTTATTATGGCAGAGCAAATGTCTAAATAATTTTATTTTGAAATAAACTAACCACAAAATCGTTATTTTATAATAGTCGATTTTGTGGTTTTTAATTTTATTATCTATGAAAAAACTAATTTTATTTTCTTTATTTACCTTAGTTTCGCTTGCACAAAACAATCCAAACGCTGGCTATTGGCAACAACATGTCGATTACAAAATGAATGTCGATATGAACGTAGAAAATTATCAATACAAAGGAAGTCAAGAATTGATTTACACCAATAATTCGCCCGATACACTTAAAAAAGTGTTTTATCACTTGTATCCTAACGCTTTTCAACCTGGAAGCGCAATGGATGCGCGCTTGCAAACAATAGCAGATCCTGATAAACGCATGGTAAAATCGTTTACAAAAGATAATAAAGAAATTACAGAAAGTAGAATTAGTGCTTTAAAGCCAGAAGAAATTGGCTATTTAAAAATTTCTGACTTTAAACAAAAAGGAAAACCAGCAAACACTAAAGTTGAAGGTACAATATTAGAAGTTATCCTGAACGAACCTTTATTACCTAGAAGTACTACAACATTTTCTTTAACTTTCGAAGGACAAGTGCCGTTACAAGTGCGCCGTTCGGGTAGAAATTCTGATGAAGGTATTGCGCTTTCAATGACGCAGTGGTATCCTAAAATGGCAGAATATGATTTTGAAGGTTGGCATGCCGACCCTTACATTGGTAGAGAATTTCACGGTGTTTGGGGCAATTTCGATGTGAAAATTACAATAGATAAAGAATATACCATTGGCGGCACAGGTTATCTTCAAAACAAAAATGAAATTGGTCATGGTTACCAAGACAATGGTGTTGAAGTAAAGCATGCTAAGAAAACCAAAACATTAACTTGGCATTTTATTGCGCCAAATGTTCACGATTTTGCTTGGGGCGCCGATAACAACTATATTCACGATAAAATTTTGGGACCAAACAACGTAGAATTGCATTTTTTTTATAAGAACAATCCAGAAATTATAGAAAATTGGAAAAAGCTACAGCCTAAAACAGCAGAATTATTAGCTTTTTTCAATAAAAATATTGGCGAATATCCGTACAAACAATATTCAGTAATACAAGGTGGCGATGGTGGTATGGAATATGCCATGTGTACTTTAATTACAGGAAATAGAAGTTTTGGTAGTTTAGTTGGCGTTACGGCACACGAATTCGCACATTCTTGGTTCCAACACATTTTAGCTACTAATGAAAGTAAACACGAATGGATGGACGAAGGGTTTACTACATTTATTTCTGATGTGGCTATGAATGAAATTTTACCGCCAAAATCGGGTAAAGAAGACAATCCGTTTAGTGGTTCCTACAACGGCTATCGCTATTTGGTAAAATCGGGTAAAGAACAACCGCTTTCTACACATGCCGACAGATACGATTACAATATGGCTTATGGTATTGGTGCATATAGTAAAGGCGAAATTTTCTTATCGCAATTGGGTTACGTTATTGGAACAGACAATTTAATGAAAACATTAAAACGCTATTATAACGACTATAAATTTACACACCCAACACCTAACGATATTAAACGTACTGCCGAAAAAGTTTCGGGTGCAAATTTAGATTGGTATTTAGTAGATTGGACACAAACAACCAATACTATTGATTATGGTATTAAAACGGTTAATGAAAATAAAAACACTACTGAAATTACATTAGAAAGAATCGGTCGTATGCCAATGCCTCTTGATGTTTTAGTGGTTTATGAAGACGGAACGCAAGAAACTTTTTATATTCCAAATACGTTAATGCGCTGGGAAAAACCAAATCCGTATTCAATTAAAAGAACGGTTTTAAAAGCTTGGGATTGGGCTTTTCCTACATTTACCTTCGATATTGAAAAAAAGGCTATAAAAGCTATACAAATAGACCCTAGTGGTTTAATGGCCGATGTTGATTTAAACAACAATAGTTGGGAGAAAAAATAATTTAAACCAAAGTAATAACTATTAAGCGAACTTAAAAGTTCGCTTTTTTTATACCTTTGTACAAATGAAATTCAACTATCCAAAAAACGAAAAACTAAAAAGCCACAACACTATTAGTTTACTATTTAGTGAAGGAAAATCGGTGTCAAAATATCCGTTGCGTTTAGTATATGTTGAAAATCCTACTGCCGAAGAAAAACTTCAAATTGGCGTTTCGGTTTCAAAGAAATATTTTAAAAAAGCCGTAGATAGAAACCGCTACAAACGCTTGCTTCGCGAATGTTATAGGCTAAACAAACATTCATTATGTAATGGTATCGATAAACCCTACGCTTTTATGTTGTTATATCAAACAAAAGAAAAATTAACTTTTACAGAAATACAGGAAAAAACAATTTTATTATTTGAAAAGTTTTTAACTGTAATAAAAAATTAGTTTTTGGCTAAGTTTTTGTTAATAAGTATTTTATATTTATCTTTTAATAAAAAAATTATGAAAAAAATTGGTCTAATTATAATGCTTTTTTTTATGGTAAGTTGCCAAGAAAAAAGCGAAAGTGTTTTCTATGAAAAATCTGAAGCTACCGAGGCCGTTTCTTCTTTTGCTGATATGGCAGTAGCCGAAGAACCACAAAACAATATTAGTATTGATAATGCTAATACACAAGCAAAAATTATTAAAACGGCCAATTTGCGTTTTGCAACAACTAGTTTAAACGAAAGTTTCGCAAGTATTCAAAAAGTTGTAAACCAATACAAAGCAAGTATTCAAAACGATATTTCGGGTAAAGATTATAACTCAATTTACAGAAATATTACCATTAGAGTACCCAGCCAATCGTTCGATAGTTTTATTGCCGAAATAAGTAAAGGCGTTACCTATTTCGATCGAAAAGAAATAATCGCACAAGATGTTACCGAAGAATTTGTAGATGTAGAAGCCCGATTACTCGCAAAAAAAACATTAGAAAACCGTTATTTAGAACTTCTAAAAAAAGCAACTAAAATAACTGAAATTCTAGAAATCGAAAAAGAACTTTCTAGCATTCGCGAAGAAATAGAAGCACAACAAGGACGCTTAAATTATCTGCAAAACAGAGTGTCTATGAGCACTGTTTCTATTGAAATGTACACCGAAGTAGAACACGGAACAGGAACAACCGTATCGTATGGAACCAAAATGTGGAATGCTATAAAATCTGGTTTTAATGGAATATCCAATTTCTTTTTAGGAATTCTATACATTTGGCCATTTATTCTTATTTTAGCAATTCTATTCTTCTTTTTAAGAAGAAAATGGAAAAAAAGAAAATTAAAAAATGAAGAAAATCTTTAAAAAACGATTCGTTTTTACAGCATTTGCTATTGCGTTTTTATATATTGGGGTAAGTTTTAAAAACGACTTTTTCGAAATTGCCAAGCAAATCGAAATTTTTACAGGTATGTTTAAAACTGTTAACCAAAACTACGTTGATGAAACCAACCCTGGCGAATTAATGAATGTTGCTATTAAAAACATGCTTGCCGATTTA
>NZ_JAWKMX010000001.1:0-306573 GCF_041392005.1 Flavobacterium sp. | reverse complement strand
ACAAACAGTAGAGGAAATGAAACAACTAGAAATATACAAATTTTTAGAATCGGGTGAATATGCTACATGGGTGCTAAAAAAGAATACTGTAAAATAAAAAAGACAAAATTATTTTTTTGACTATACAAAAAAACCTGCAAAAATTCTTGCAGGTTTGTATAGGTAAGATGCTGAATCAAGTTCAGCATAGCATTAATATCTGTAATATTCTGGTTTAAATGGACCTTCAACAGTTACACCAATATATTTCGCTTGGTCTGTTGATAACGTTTCTAACTCAACACCAATTTTTGCCAAGTGTAACGCAGCTACTTTCTCATCTAAATGTTTTGGTAACATATATACTTTGTTTTCGTAAGCATCGGTATTGGTCCACAATTCTAATTGCGCCAAAGTTTGATTGGTAAACGAGTTACTCATTACAAAACTTGGGTGACCCGTTGCACAACCTAAGTTTACTAAACGACCTTCCGCTAAAATAATAATGTCGTTACCATTTACAGTGTATTTATCAACTTGAGGTTTGATTTCGTTTTTCGTTGCACCATAGTTTTTGTTTAACCAAGCCATATCAATTTCGTTATCGAAGTGACCAATATTACATACGATGGTTTTATCTTTCATTGCCTCGAAATGACGCCCCACAACGATATCTTTATTACCTGTTGTGGTAATTACAATATCAGCATTACCCACAACAGTATCTAGTTTTTTTACTTCAAAACCATCCATAGCGGCTTGTAACGCACAAATTGGGTCAATTTCGGTAACAGTAACAATAGAACCTGCACCACGGAATGATGCCGCAGTACCTTTTCCTACGTCACCGTAACCACAAACAACTACTCTTTTACCCGCTAACATTACATCGGTTGCACGGCGAATAGCATCAACAGCCGATTCTTTACAACCGTATTTGTTATCGAATTTTGATTTGGTAACCGAATCGTTTACATTAATTGCTGGAATGTGTAGTGTTCCGTTTTCCATTCTTTCATATAAACGGTGTACTCCTGTTGTTGTTTCTTCAGATAAACCTTTGATTCCTTTTATTAGTTCAGGATATTGGTCAAAAACCATATTGGTTAAATCGCCACCATCGTCTAAAATCATATTTAAAGGTTGACGGTCTTCGCCGAAAAATAACGTTTGCTCAATACACCAGTCAAATTCTTCGGCATTCATACCTTTCCAAGCATAAACTGGAATTCCAGCAGCAGCAATGGCAGCAGCAGCGTGATCTTGAGTTGAAAAAATATTACAAGAACTCCAAGTAACATCAGCACCTAGAGCTACTAAAGTTTCAATTAAAACAGCTGTTTGAATAGTCATGTGTAAACAGCCAGCAATTCTTGCACCTTTTAATGGTTGACTTTCTGCGTATTCAGCACGAAGCGCCATTAATCCTGGCATTTCAGCTTCTGCTAATTCAATTTCTTTTCTTCCCCAAGCGGCTAAAGAAATATCTTTAACTTTGTAAGGAACATAAGGAATGGTTTTTGTACTCATGTATTAAATTTTTACTTTTATTAAAATTTTGGATTGCAAAGGTAGGAATTTCCTTTTTAAATTCTAAATAAAATACCGTAATTTGTGAATTGTTTAAGAAGTTAACCAATTGAAAAACAATTAATAAGAATGCCTTTTTACAAATCGATTACAATAAATAATACAACAACTGCTTATTTTTGGAAAATAACCGAAGATTTTAATACGCTTTTTCGAGCCGTTCAGTTAAAAGACACTTCTTTAACTCGATTAGAAAAAATGAAATCGGAAAGTCATCAAAAAGGATTTTTAGCCGTGCGTATGTTGTTGCAACATTTAGGTTTTTCGGATTTTGATTTGGTGTATGATGAAAACGGAAAACCGCACTTAGCTATCGAAAGTCGAAAGTCAAAGGTCAAAAGTCAAGAGGCCAAAGAAATTAATGAAGACGGAAAAGATCAAAACCTTTTACCTTTTACCTGTAAACCTTTACCTGATGAAATAAACATTTCAATATCACATAGTTTTGATTTTTCGTGTATATGTATAAGTACCGACAATAAAGTTGGTATTGACATTGAAATTATAAAACCCAAAATTTTAAAAATTGCGCCTCGATTTATGGATGTATCTCATTTAGAAAATTTATATCCAGAAGAGCAAATTGAGAAGGCTACTGTAATTTGGGGTGCAAAAGAATCGATTTTCAAAATAAAAAATGAAAAAGGAATTAGTTTTCCTAAACATATTTTTGAAAATTCTTTTTCGCTTGCTGAATCTCGTTGTAATGCCGAATTGCGATTTAATAATGAAATTGAAAAATTCGATATACAATTTTATAAAGTAGAAGATTATATATTTGTAGCGGCTTTACCCAATTAACATGACATTTTACCAGGATATTTTAAGCGCTATTTCAAGCAAAAAAAAACTTTTAGGAATTGTAATCGATCCAGAAAAAATGCAATTGGAATCGATTCCTAATTTATGTAAAGCCATAAAAAAATCGCCAGCAACGCACATTTTATTTGGCGGTAGCACTTACAATGGAACAGATTTCGATAAAATTGTAAGCGAATTAAAAAGACATTTGGAGTTACCCATTTTTTTATTTCCTGGCGATTACAATCAATTGTCAAACAAGGCAGATGTACTACTGTTTTTAAGTTTATTATCAGGTAGAAACCCAGAATATTTAATTGGGCAGCAAACAAAAGCGGTTAATAAATTGAAGCAAACCACATTAGAAATTATTCCGACGGCCTATTTGTTAATAGAAAGTGGTGTGGAAACAGCTGTTGAACGAGTAAGCAATACGATTCCAATTGGTAGAGAAAATATCGAATTAGCCATTCAAACCGCAAAAGCAGGCGAATATTTAGGCATGAAAATGGTGTATTTAGAAGCGGGTAGCGGCGCTAAACATTCTGTTCCATTACAAATGATAACTAATGTAAAACAAAATCTTACAATTCCTCTTATTGTCGGCGGCGGGTTGCGAAGTAAACAAGCCATTGAAGATGCTTTTTCCGCTGGAGCCGATATGATAATTATTGGAACGGCTTTTGAAAATGATTTAAGTTTTTTTAACTAATGTTTGACTTTGTTTTTTCGCAATATAAAAACTACGAAACTCTCGATGTTATTCTAGAAATTATTGCCGTTGTTTTAGGAATTATAAGTGTAGTTTTCGCAAAAAAGAATAATATTTTAGTTTATCCGTCGGGTTTAATCAGTACACTAATTTTTGTGTATCTTTTATATAAATGGTCATTAATAGGCGATATGCTCATCAATATCTATTATTCGAGTATGAGCGCTTACGGTTGGTATTTATGGTCAAAGAAAAAAGGCAATACAGAAGAATATCCTATTTCACGCACTACAAAGCAAGAAAAAACAAAAGCCTTTTTCATTTTTTTGCTAACAATACTTTTTGTAATATTGGTGTACCATTGGTTTAATAAATGTAATCATTGGACAGCTTATATAGACACTTTTACTACAGGAATTTTCTTTGTAGCAATGTGGCTTATGGCAAAACGAAAAATAGAGAACTGGCTTTTATGGATTATTGGCGATTTTATTTCAATACCACTATATGGGTATAAAGGATTAATTTTTACTTCTTTACAGTTTTTTATATTTACAATAATTGCATTTTATGCTTATAAAGAATGGAAAACATATTTACCGAGAACGACTATAAACAAATAGAAGAATACGGAATTTCACTACATAAAATTGAAAAACAATTACATTTTTATAACAATGGAATTCCTAAAGTGGTTGTATATAAACCAGCTACCTTACAAGATGGAATTATACAAATTGCAACTACTGAGAAAGCATTTTTTTACACTATATTTAAAGAAAATAGCTCTAAATTAGAAATCGAAAAATTTGTTCCTGCATCGGGTGCGGCAAGTAGAATGTTTAAGTTTTTAAGCGAATTTTTATCGAGCTTTAAACCTAATGAAGAAACCGTAAATGCGTATATTAATAGAAGTAAAAACAAAAATTTAGAAGTTTTTTTTGTGGGTTTAAAAAACTTTCCGTTTTACACCGATTTGCTTGAAATAGCACGAAGTACTTTTTCTAATTTTGATAGCCTTACAATAGATGAAAAAAAACATATTTTCGTCCGGTTAATTATGGAGCATAATTATTTTAATTATGCCGCAAAACCCAAAGGAATTTTACCCTTTCATTTAAAAAACGGAAAACAAATTACACCAGTTGAAGAACATTTGGAAGAAACAAATTTTTACAAAACCGAAGGTAAAAAAGCTAAAATACATTTTACTATTACAAAAGAGTTTCAACCCGAATTTGAAAAATTAGTATCTATCAATAATTCAGTAGAGGCAACTTTTTCGTATCAATACCAATATACCGATACAATAGCCGTAAAACCAAACAAAAGCGTATTTCGATTACATAATAATAGCTTGTTTTTTAGACCAGGAGGTCATGGTGCATTAATTGAAAATTTAAACCAACTTCAAAGCGATATTGTTTTTATAAAAAACATAGACAATGTTTCACAAAATTACCATCAAATTAATCGTGAGTACAAACAGCTTTTAGGTGGTTTTCTCATTCACATTCAAGAACAAGTTTTTCATTATTTAACCGAATTAGACAATCTAGAAGTTAATGATGAATTATTAGAAAAAATGATAATTTTCGCCGAAACAAAACTATATAAAAAAGTTCCAGACGATTTTAATAAATATCAAAAACCGTATAAAATTGCACTTTTAAAAACTATTTTCAATCGACCTATTCGCGTTTGCGGAATGGTTAAAAACGAAGGCGAACCTGGTGGAGGTCCATTTTGGGTAAAAAATGAAAAAGGCGAAATTTCATTACAAATTGTAGAACAGTCGCAAATAGATGCAACGAATATAAAACAACAAGAAATATTTAACGCATCTACGCATTTTAACCCAGTAGATATTGTTTGTGGTGTTAAAAATTACAAAGGCGAAAAATTTAATCTACTCGATTTTGTTGATGAAAACACGGGTTTCATAACCGAAAAAACAAAAAACGGAGAACCAATTCTTGCTTTTGAACTACCGGGTTTGTGGAATGGTGCTATGGCAAACTGGAACACCATTTTTGTTGAGGTACCATTAGAAACATTTAACCCTGTAAAAACAGTAAACGATTTATTAAAGCCTTCGCATCAACCAAATAATGAATAAAGAAATTATACTTTCCGAATTGCAGTTTAAAGCCGTAAGAAGCAGTGGGGCTGGCGGTCAAAATGTGAATAAAGTTTCTTCTAAAGTTATTGTAACGTTCGATTTGCAAAATTCTAACGGCTTAAACGAAGAAGAAAAAACGTGGCTTCAAGAAAAGTTGAAAACGAAACTTACGCAAGAGCTTGTTTTACAACTTTCTTGTGATGAAGACCGAAGCCAAAAACGAAATAAAGATTTAGTTACGAATCGTTTATTTGAATTACTCGAACAGCAACTACAAAAACCAAAACCACGAAAAGCTACTAAAATTCCAAAAGAAATTAACGAAAAACGCTTGCAAGAAAAAAAGAAGTCAGCTGAAATTAAAGAAAGCAGAAAAAAACCTGATTTTTAAAAAAAATTCTGAATTCTAAATTCTAACTTTTTATATCTTTGCACCATCTCAAAGGGGTGCTATAAAAGGCTGAGATTATACCCATAGAACCTTGAACAGGTAATGCTGTTTAGGAATATTTCAAATTTCAGAATCTGAAACAAGTTCAGAATGACAAATTTGAAAAAAACATCAATTTATTTAATAACAAAGAATAATTACCCCTTTTATTCGTAAACTTTATTACGAATGAAATTTTTATTCAAAACCAAATGTATTGCAGTTAGTTGCTTGCTGGCACAGAGTTTTTATGCGCAAGAAAAAGAAAACGATTCGCTAAAAGTTACCCAACTCGAAGAATTAGTAATTAATAGCGTTCGGGCAAAAGCTAAAAATCCAATTACCTTTACTAACGTATCGCAAAAACAAATTGAAGAACGAAATCTTGGGCAAGATATTCCCGTTTTACTCAATTATTTACCTTCGGTTGTAACCACTACCGATGCCGGAAATGGCGTAGGTTATACCTATATGCGTGTTCGTGGTTCCGACGGTTCGCGTATTAATGTAACCTTAAACGGAGTTCCGTTTAACGATAGCGAAAGCCAAGGTACTTTTTTTGTAAACCTACCCGATTTTGCTTCCTCGTTACAAAGTGTACAGCTGCAACGTGGCGTAGGAACATCAACTAATGGTGCGGGTGCTTTTGGCGCTAGTTTAAATATGCAAACCAAACCGTATCAAGAAGAAGCACACGCCGAAATTGCAACCGCTATCGGAAGTTTTAATACGCAAAAACACACACTTTCCTTTGGCACAGGCTTGCACAATAATTTTGAAATAAACGGACGCCTATCAAAAATTAATTCCGATGGTTATATCGATAGAGCTTCATCTAATATGCTGGGCTACTTGTTCAATGTAAACTATGTAAAGGAGTCAACTTTAATAAATCTTATCGCTTTTGGTGGGAAAGAAAAAACGTATCAGGCTTGGAATGGCTTAGAAGATTTAGAAAAACTAAAAAACGATAGAACCTACAATTCTGCTGGTTTGTATTATGACGAAAACGGAAACGAACAATTTTATGATGATGAAACCGATAATTATTGGCAAAATCACTTTCAATTGCATTGGTCAGAAGAATGGAATAACTATTGGAAATCTAATTTGGCCTTGCATTATACCAAAGGAAAAGGCTATTTTGAACAATATAAGGAAGATGAAAATTTAACAGATTATTATTTACCTGCTTATAACGGAAATTCTGTTTCGGATTTGGTTAGAAAACGTTGGCTCAACAATGATTTTTTTGGCACAACATTTTCTATAAATTATAAAAAAGATAAAACGGATATTATTTTTGGTGGTGCTGCAAATCGTTATTTAGGGTTGCATTATGGAGAAGTAATATGGACACCATTTTATATTCCAAACACGAATCGTTATTACGATAATTTTGGTAACAAAGACGATGTTAATTTTTACGCAAAAGCATCGCAACAGTTTAATAAATTAAATGTTTTTGCCGATTTTCAATACCGAATGGTTTTTTATGAAGCCACCAGTACAAAGTTTAATGCTGTAAACGACACTTTTCGTTTTTTTAATCCAAAAATAGGATTGAATTATGAGCTAAACGCTAAAAATTCTTTTTATGGTTTTGCAGGAATTGCCAACAAAGAACCACGTCGCGATGATTATGAAAATGATGCAAACAAACCCGAACGCTTATACGATTTTGAAGCAGGTTGGAAATTAAATTCTAAAAAAATTCGCCTAACTGCAAATACTTTTTATATGCTGTATAAAAATCAACTGGTTTTAACGGGTGCATTGAACGATGTAGGTTCGCCTATTTTTACAAACTCTGGGAAAAGTTATCGCATTGGTTTAGAAATTGAATCGGCAATACAATTCTCTCAAAAAATTATACTTCAAGCTAATGTAACTTTGAGCCAGAATAAAAATATAGATTTTTATTTTCAACGCAATGGCGAGTTACAAAATTTAGGAAACACAAATAGTGCCTATTCGCCAAATTTAGTTGGTGCAACTGCATTAAATTTTTTACCAATAAAAGATTTGCAATTAACGCTTTTAGGGAAATATGTAAGCAAGCAATATATGGGAAATATCAATTCAGAAAACTCAATCTTAAACGCTTACGGAACATTAGATTTTAATGCTAATTATATATGGAATATCAATAAAGGAGTTAAATCGATTGTATTTAGTGCTTTAGTAAATAATATTCTAAATTTAGAATACGAATCTAACGGTTATTTTTATACTTATGACGACGACTGGACGAACCCAAACCAAGTTACAACTGTAGAAGGAGTAGGTTATTATCCACAAGCAGGAATTAATTTTTTAGCAGGAGTAACAATAAAGTTTTAAATTAAAAGAATAAAAGGGAAGCTAATCACTTCCTTTTTTACTATTTAAAAAAATTAATTATAAACTCGAATAGAACCTTCTCCAACCATTTCCACTCGATACTGTTTCATTGGATATTGTACATCAGGTGCTTGTCCCGAAAAAAGACTGTATTCTACTTCGTCACAAGGACAAACGGCTTTTATACCAACTAGTTCCATAATAGAACAAGCGCTTAACTCTTGGTTAGGACAACAAGCATCGAAGGCCAAAAAACCCGAGCCCGAATTGAGAATGAAAACTCTATCGCGAATGCCTACACCAGCTTCGCTGTAAACAATAGCATTTCCTGGCGATTGAAGACTAGTATATAAAGGTAAACTTAAATTAATGGTACTCGACGAAAAACGATAATTAGGTAAATACGGATTATTGTTGTTGTTAGAATCTTTTGAACAACTCACAAATAATCCCATTAAAATTAAAATAGAAACTATTTTTTTCATTTTATTTTTTTTCAAATGTAACATTTTTGTATAAAAAATAGAAGATTTAAATACCAAAAACATAGTAATATAAATTGGTTAATGTAAATTTTAATTAAAGTAATACCTTAAAAATTTAAAAATGGTGTCTAAATTTCTCTCTTTTTTGCTATAAATTATAAAAAAATAGTATCTTTGTTTAAAAGAATCCCATTTGTGTTGTGGGATTTTTTCTATTTATATAAATGATGATGTTATGAGTAATATATCGTATTACACAGCCGAAGGCTTAAAAAAATTAAAAGAAGAATTAGAACATTTAAAAGCAGTTGAACGTCCAAATGCTTCACAAGCAATTGCCGATGCTCGCGATAAAGGCGATTTATCTGAAAATGCCGAATACGACGCCGCTAAAGAAGCGCAAGGTTTGTTAGAAATGAAAATTTCTAAAATGGAAGAATTGGTTGCCAATGCTAGAATTATAGACGAATCGCAATTAGATGTGTCTAAAGTATTGGTTCTTTCTACCGTTAAAATAAAAAATCAAACTAACGGAATGGAAATGAAATATACATTAGTAGCCGAAAGCGAAGCCGATTTAAAAACCGGAAAAATATCGGTTACTTCGCCAATTGGAAAAGGTTTATTAGGTAAAAAAGTGGGCGAAATTGCCGAAGTAAACGTTCCAAACGGAGTGTTAAAATTTGAAATATTAGAAATAACAAGAGACTAATATGGCTTCTATTTTTACTAAAATTGTAAAGGGTGAAATTCCGTGTTATAAAATTGCAGAAGACGACAATTATTTAGCTTTTTTAGATGTAAATCCTAATGCAAAAGGACACACATTGTGTATTCCTAAACAGGAAATAAATAAAATTTTCGATATGGAAGAAGACCACTATTTAGGTCTAATGCAGTTTTCGAGAAAAATAGCCAAAGCATTAGAAAAAACAATAAATTGTAAACGTGTAGGTGTTGCTGTTGTAGGGCTCGAAGTGCCACATGTTCATGTGCATTTAATTCCATTACATGATATGGACGACATGCGTTTTCAACGAAAAGTTAGTTTAGCACAAGAAGAATTTGAAGCTATAGCTAAAGAAATTTCAAAAAACTTATAAAAAAACCCGTCTTATTAAAATGAGACGGGTTTGCTTTTTCACTTATTTTTTAAGTTTGCTTATAACGAATAGCAATAACCAAGCGCCTGCCACCGAAATAAGTATTTGCCATAAAAGTGATCCGCCGCCAATGCCTAGCAAACCTGCAAGCCAACCACCTACAAAACCACCTACAATACCTACTACAATGTTACCAATTAAGCCAAATCCGGCTCCTTTCCATAACTGACCAGCTAACCATCCTGAAATGGCGCCAATTAAAAGAAAATACAAAAATTCCATAATTTTATTTTTTTAGTTAATAGTTAAATGTACAAAAAATTAATTACATGCTATTTTTTCTAAATATAATTACGACATAATGCTGTATAAGGTAAATTGACTTATGAGTTCTCTATAACCAATTATACTATAAAAAATAACAATTCCACTTATTATAGTTTGTAGAGCAGTAATTAGTATAGATTTTTTGTAAAACTTTTTAATAGCAAAAAAGAGATAGAGTAGTGGAATTATACTAATATATAGTTTTGTAAAAACAGCATTCGTAATGCTTTTTGGAAAAAGCAAAAAACTTAAACAAAACAACATAAAAAAGGATAAAAAATGAATGGCAAAAATAAAATGAATACCAAACGGTTGTTTGTTTTTATAATTTAACAACCAAAAAACAAAGCTAAAAAATGGAAGTAAAGCAAAAATATACAATTTAGAATTGGTTAAAGCTTCGCTGTCAAATTGTTGTAAAACCAACACTTTAGAGGTATTTTTTGTAGTAATTATGTACTGAAGTTGTTCGTTGTTTTTTGGTAGTGAAAAATAATAATCGGAAGGTATTTTAAAAATATCTGCATTGGGTAAAAATAGAAAGAACAATACATTTACCACAATAAACAGTTGAAAAGGTTTCATAAACGGGTTGCGTAACCCAGCAACATAGTTTTCGGTTAGTTTACCAGGTTTTAATAATAAGTAGTAAAAACTTTTTATAAATTTAGAATCAAAATTTGTAAATCCATCAATAAATTGCTTAAAAATGGTTTGTAATGAAAAATCGTTTTTTTCCACTACTTTTTCGCCACAATTGTGGCAAAATTTTCCTTTTAAAGGTTCATTACACGAGATACATTTTTTTGGTTTCACGACGTTAAATTGACTTATTCCAAATTTAATAAAAATAAATCAGAAGCAAATTTATTGGTAGTGCATAATCGCAATTTTAAATTATAATCATTATTTTTGTTATAGTTGTAAACGGTTAAAAATGAAAAAAGTAGCGATTATAGTCTTTTTATTTATTGGATTTTCTGGGTTTAGTCAAAGTGTAGTTAAAAACGATTCAATAGTTTTTAAAAAACCAACTTTTCAGTTTTTAAATATACAACCGAAATTTTTATTTAATCGTTTGGATTTTTATAGTCAGTACGATTTATCGGTTTACAATTCAACTACTGGATTTAACGATAATTTTATGTTGTATAATGGAAAAGCGGAATATAAAAATTCGCTGATGATTGACCAAAACCTGATGTTTAACAGCAAAATAGATTCGTTCAACCCTAATGGAAGTACCGAAATGGGTTCGGCTTTAATTTCTGGCGGATTGAATATGTTGTTAGACTTTCTTCAAAAATAGATTGTTATTCTACCCAAAATAAATCAGAAGCAATTCCATCAGTTAAAAATTTTCCTTTTTGGGTTGTTTTTAATTTTCTATATCCATTAGAATTAATAATTTCAAGTAGTCCGTTTTCTAAAAATTTAGTACTATTTTTAAGCAAATAATCATGATAATCTGTCCCAAAATCGGTTTTTACTTTTTCTAATGAAACGCCCCAAATGGTTCGCAACCCCGTCATAATGTACTCATTATAGTTGTCGGTTTTCGATAAAATTTCGGTTTCGCAAGGCAATTTGTTTTCGTGTATCGATTTAAGGTAAAGCGAATTATTTGCAATATTCCAGCTTCTGTTTTTCCCATCATAACTGTGCGCCGAAGGACCAATGCCAATGTATTTTTTACCCAACCAATACGCCGAATTATTCTTTGAAAAATAATTGGGTTTTCCAAAATTTGACAATTCATAGTGAACAAACCCTTCTTTTTGTAATCGGTTTACGAGAATATGAAAATGTTCTTGCGCTACTTCATCATTGGGTTGTTGTACCAAACCTTTTTTAATGAATTTATCTAGTGCCGTTTTAGGTTCAACCGTTAAAGCATAGCTCGAAACATGTGGAATACCAAACGATAAAGCAGTTTCTATATTTTGCGACCAACGTTCGTTACTCATATTAGGAATACCATAAATTAAATCGACGGTAATATTATTGAAATGTTTTGTGGCAATTTCTAAGCATTTTTTTGCTTCTTCGGCATTATGTGCGCGATTCATTAATTTTAAATCGTCTTCAAAAAAAGATTGAATTCCTATTGATAATCGGTTTATAGGCGTATTGGCTAATAGACGAATTGACTCATTATTTAAATCATCTGGGTTGGCTTCTAAAGTAATTTCAGGATTTTCAACAACTTCAAAATTTTGATACACGGTATTAATTAAAAACTGAATTTCTTCAACCGAAAGAATACTTGGCGTTCCACCACCAAAATAAATTGTTTCAATTTTTTCGGAGTTAAGAAGCTCATTTTTTCGTAATTCAATTTCTTTGGCTAAAGCCAAAATCATAGCTTCTTTTTTCTTCAAAGAAGTAGAAAAATGGAAATCGCAATAATAACAGGCTTGCTTACAAAAAGGTATGTGAATATAGATGCCACTCATTTAATGTGTTAATTTAAAATGTGCCAAAATTATTTAGCTCATTTATTTAAGGTTATTTTTTAACTCTAGATTCATTTTGTTTTACGAAAGCACCCCAACCGGAGTAGCTTTTCCCTACGGAAACTTTTCCAGAATTAAAAAAATGACAAACCGCGGCTGCCAATCCATCAGTCGAATCGAGATTTTTGGGTAATGTTTTTAAACCTAATAATTGTTGCAACATTTTAGCAACTTGTTCTTTACTCGCATTTCCGTTACCTGTAATTGCCATTTTAATTTTTTTAGGTTCGTATTCGGTAATTGGAATTTGGCGCGACAAACCAGCTGCCATAGCTACGCCTTGTGCCCGACCTAATTTTAACATCGATTGTACGTTTTTGCCAAAAAAAGGTGCTTCAATAGCAATTTCATCAGGATGATAGGTATCAATTAACTCAATAGTGCGTTCAAAAATGTATTTTAGTTTTACATAATGATCGTCAAGTTTGTTTAGCTGCAATTCGTTTAGTTGCATAAACTCCATTTTTTTGTTAATTACTTTTATTAATCCAAAACCCATAATGGTTGTTCCAGGATCAATTCCTAATATAATGCGTTCGTTTGCCAATTTTTAGTTTAAAAGTTTAAGGATTAAAAGTTTAAAATTGTTACTTTGCGATAATGAAATTAATTCCTTACAAAGCTAAACAATTCTTGTTAGTTCTCGCCAAAGTTTTAATTGTGGGGTTGGCTTTTTTTTACATTTTTAATCGTTTGCAAAACGACAATAATCTTAATTTTTCTGCTGCTTTTAGTTGTTTATCAGGTTTTTCCATTGCTTTTTTGTTATTATTTACCATTTTAAATTGGTTTTTAGAAGTAATAAAGTGGCAAAATTTAGTTGCTAGTTTTAAAACAATTACTTTTTATGAAGCTATGCAGCAAACTTTTGGCTCGTTAACGGCGGCTATTTTTACGCCAAATAAAGTGGGCGAATATGGTGCTAAAGTGCTTTATTTTAAAAGAGAAAATGCAAAGCGTATTGTAGTATTAAATTTTATACATAATAGCAGCCAAATGCTAGTTACTGTTTTATTCGGTAGTATAGGTGTTTTAGTTTCGGGATTTAAATTTCCAGTTTCAAGTTTGTTTTGGTTAAGTATTGGTTTTGTAGTTGTCTTTGTGTTCATTATTTTCTTTAGAAGAATTGAAATTTATGGTTTTTCTATTCAGAAATTAGTAGAAAAAGTAAAAAATTCCGATAGAAAAATGCTTCTTAAAACCTTAGTTCTTTCAATTTTTAGGTATTTCGTTTTTTCAACCCAGTTTTTTATATTGTTATTGTTTTTTGATGTTAATATGGCGTTTAAAACTGCTTTTGCAACTATTTTTACAATGTATTTTTTAGCTTCAATTGTGCCAACAATTCATTTTTTAGATGTTGTAATAAAAGGTAGTGTAGCTGTTTTTTTATTTTCGAATTTAGGTGTTTCGGCACATAAAATTATTGCAATAACGTCCATAATGTGGTTGTTAAATTTAGTGTTGCCAGTAGTGGTAGGAAGTTTTTTTGTGCTGCGATTTAAATTTAAATAAACAGCAAATGTATTTTTTGTTTTATAGTTATAATATTTTTTCAATTGTTGCCATTGTAGCGTTATTTGCTTACGCGGTAACGATATACTTATTACTTATTGGATTTACAAAGACAAAAAATTTTGTGGCTACTAATATGTTGCCTAAAACAACGTTTTCAATTGTTGTTCCATTTCGAAATGAAAAAGAAAATTTACCAAAACTGCTTAATGCTATTGCAAAATTGCAGTATCCAAAAGATTTTTTTGAAGTTCTTTTAGTTGATGATGATTCTGATGATGGTTATTCGTTAGATGTTGAAAATTGGCAGTTTGCGATTCAAGTAATTAAAAGTGAAAGAAAAACAAATTCGCCCAAAAAAGACGCCATTACCACAGCAATAAGCATAGCAAAAAACAACTGGATTATTACAACGGATGCCGATTGTGTTGTGCCTCAGAATTGGTTAAAAACTATTGATAATTATATTCAAACAACATATAAAAAGATGGTCGTTGCGCCTGTAAAATATGAAAATAGAACAGGTTTTTTACACCAATTTCAACAATTGGATTTTTTGAGTTTACAAGCAACAACAATTGGAAGTTTTGGTTTGCAAATTCCTTTTTTGTGCAACGGTGCTAACTTTGCTTATGAAAAAGCGTTTTTTTACACATTAAATGGTTTTAAAGGAAACGATTCTATAGCCAGTGGCGACGATATTTTTTTATTACAAAAAGCAGTGCAGTTTAATAAAAAGTTAGTAGGTTATTGTAAGAACAATGGTTGTGTGGTTGTTACACAAAGTGTCGCTTCGTGGCAAAATCTTTTTCAGCAACGCGTACGCTGGGCTTCAAAAACCACAAAAAGCAAGTTGTTTGCCGCAAGAGCAATTGCGTTTTCGGTTTTTTTACTCAATTTCATAATTGTTTTGGGTGTTTTTTATGTGCCATTTTTAATGTTAGTGGTAATGCTTATTAAACTAATTTTAGACGGATTGTTTTTGCGTACAGCTGCAGGTTTTTTAAAAGTGGCGTTAAAAGGTTTTGTGTTTTCGTTTTTGTTGTATCCTTTTTTTAGTGCAGTAGTAGCGGTTTATAGTTTGTTTGGAAGATTTAATTGGAAAGGTAGAAGATTTAGAAAATAGAGGTTATTCTACTCTACAATTTTTAAAATTACAGGAACAACAAACTGCGTTTTAACTTTTACACCTTGCTTTATAGCAGGTTCAATAGTAGGGAAATTAACCAATCGGTTTTGTAAAATACTGTCAATTTTCGAAACATTATAAGAAATACTGTCTGTAGGTTGTAGGGTTTCAAATTTTACAGAAGCATCAGTATTTATGGTTACTTTAATAGAAAGAGTATCGAGCTCGGGATAAAGCATTTGAATGGTATCGGTGCTTATTTTATGCTGAATAGTTTCGGTTAAAAATTGAAAAAAACATTGTTTTTTTGTTTCTTTATCAGGAATAGAATCCGATTCGCAATACGAAACCGTAGGGTATTCGTCAACCTCATTCCAGTTAATTTTTTCCAATTCTTGTTTCATTAAATTATCCTCATTAGGTACTTTAGTTGTACTCAAAAAATCACAAGAAATACTCGTAATGGCTAAAAGAATAATTAGTAGAAACTTAATTTTCATGTTGTTTTTTTGGCTTTTTATTTTCTAAATATTCTACATACGATTTGTTTAACCACATTTCTTTATTTTTTTGCGCCGCTTCCTTTTCTTTTGGATACAAACCAGCATAACGTTCTGAAAACGCAGCTATTTTAATAGTATAACTATAAAATTCGTCTTTTGTTAAAGTTGTAGAAAATCCCTTTTTTTGAAATTCAAAAAACAATTCTTCAAACTGTTTAAGCGAATAATTTTTCACTTCTTTCGAATATTTAGCATAAAGCACTTCTTTTTCAGCGGTTGAAAGATCTGTAGGATGTTGAGCCATAACCGAGAATGAAAATAGAAATAAAAAGAAAATAAAAAGTTGTTTCATATTTCGTACATTTGAAATAATTTGTAAAATTAACGAGTTTAACTAAAATTATCAAAAACAATACCGAATTTATGGAATATTTTCTTGTAATAATTGGTTTGTGTTGTATGCTTGTTGGAATTGTAGGAAGTTTATTACCTGCTTTACCGGGTTTGCCTATAAGTTGGTTAGGCTTATTGTGCCTTTATTTATCGCCAAATATCGAAATAAATTACTGGATTTTAGGAGGCACTTTTTTACTTACAGTAATTATTGTGCTGGCAGATTACATTATTCCAGCACAAGGAACAAAACAATTTGGTGGTACTAAGTACGGTATTTGGGGAACGAATATTGGTCTTGTTGTAGGAATTTTTGCGCCTATTCCGTTAGGTTTTATTATTGGACCATTTGCTGGTGCCTTTATTGGCGAATTGTTATACGACAAAAAAGATACAAAAAGAGCTACAAAAGCAGCCTTAGGTTCGTTTCTTGGTTTTATAACCGGAACATTTATTAAATTTGTTTTTGCAATGGCATTTTTTGGACTTTTTATTTATTTGGTTTCTAAAAATTGGCAAATCTATTTTTAATTTATAAACATTAAACATTATAGTATGAATACAATTTTAAGACTTTTAATTACCACCATAATTGTAGTGGTTTTAGGGCGTTTTTTGCCAGGAATTGCAGTCGATTCTTTTACAACAGGTTTAGTAGTAGCAGTAGTTTTAGCATTGCTAAATACTTTTTTAAAACCCATATTGGTTTTTTTAACGATACCAGCCACCATAATTACTTTAGGCTTGTTTTTATTTGTAATTAATGCGTGTATTATATTAATTGCAGGCTATTTTGTAGATGGTTTTACAGTTTCGGGGTTTTGGACAGCACTTTTGTTTAGTATAGTACTTACAATTTGCCAAGGTGTACTAAACGGAATATTGGTGGCGGATAATTAATTTTTACAAAACTGAAATTCAACACATTAAAAACTTGTACGGGTTGTAAAAATTGTATAATTTTGCAACCCAATTTTTATGATATTTAATACAAGTAAATAATGAACATTTCAAAAGAGCAAATAGATGCTTTAAATGCTGTTGTTACAGTAGCAATAACAAAAGACGATTATGCAGATAAAGTACAAAAAGTACTAGCAGATTACCGTAAAAACGCAAACGTTCCTGGTTTTAGAAAAGGACAAGTACCAATGAGTTTAATTCAAAAACAATACGGCAAATCAGTATTGTTAGACGAAGTAAACAAATTATTACAAACTTCGCTAAACGATTATATTGTAGAAGAAAAACTTGACATTTTAGGCAATCCACTTCCTAAAGTAACCGAAGATTTCGATTGGGATAAAGACGATTTTACATTTGAATTCGAATTAGGTTTAGCGCCAGAATTTTCAGTAGATTTAGCGGCTAAAAATAAAGTAACTCGTTTTGAAATTGAGGCTGATGACAAAATGATTAACGAGCAAGTAGAACGTATTCAAAAACAATACGGAAAATTAATTCCGCAAGAAAAAGTTACCGAAGATGCAACAATTCGTGGCAATTTTGTAAACGAAGAAAAAGGAATTAGTAATGCTACAACTATTACATTAGATATTTTTGCCGACAAAAAAACAGCTAAAAAATTTATCGGTAAAAAAGTAGGTGATGTAGTTACTTTAGAAACCAAAGGTTTGTTTGATGACGACCATAAATTAATGGATTATTTAAAAGTAAACCACGACGATGTTCACGGTTTAGATGTTGAGGTAGCTTTTACTATTGAAGAAATTAACGAAATCGAAAAAGCAGCGCTTAATCAAGAATTGTTCGACAAATTATTTGGCGCAGGAAATGTAACTTCAGTTGATGAGGTAAAAGCAAAAATAAAAGAAGATGCCGAAGCACAATTTGCACAACAAGCCGATCAAAAATTTTTAAATGACGTAATAGAAAGTGTAATCGAAAATACAAAATTCGATTTACCTGCCGAGTTTCTTAAAAAATGGATTCAAACCGCTGGCGAAAACCCATTAACAGAAGAACAAGCTGCAGAAGAATACGAAAAATCTGAAAAAGGATTACGCTATCAATTAATCGAAAACAAAATAATTGCTGCAAACAATTTACAAATTCAGTTTGAAGACTTAAAAGCGCACACAGCCAATTTAATTAAAAAACAAATGGCGCAATTTGGGCAATTAAATCCATCAGACGAAGAAATAGAAGGAATTGTGGCACGAGTAATGTCAAATCAAGACGAAGTAAAACGTTTATCGGAACAAGTAATGAGTGAAAAAATGCTAGACTTGTTCAAAGAAAAAGTAAATGCCAAAACCAAAAAAGTAAACTATCAAGAGTTTGTTAAAGAAATGTACGGCGAATAATTTTTCGTAAAAAATAAGTATCTTTGAAGAGTCTATCTAAAAAGAAGTAATCTGTCAATCTGAACTTGTTTCAGATTCTCAATCCTGATATATCAGCGATTTATAGATTCCGAACTAAATTCGGAATGACAATAGAGTACTTTTTAGATGGGCTCTTTTAATTTATAAACCAAAAAAATAAATAAAATGAATTTTGGAAAAGACCCGAGAGCTACGATCGAACTGGCGAAGCAATTTCAAAAGTATGCAACTAAGCATCATAAAATAAATAGTATGTATTACGATAAAATCGTAAGCCAAGTTACACCGCCTGTTGGCATGACACCATACATTATGGAAGAACGCCAGTTAAACGTTTCTCAATTAGACGTTTTTTCTCGTTTAATGATGGATAGAATTATCTTTCTCGGAACAGGAATCGACGATCAAATTGCAAATATTGTACAAGCACAATTATTATTTTTAGAAAGTGTTGACGCTTCTAAGGATATCCAAATTTATGTAAACTCACCAGGCGGCGGCGTTTATGCAGGTTTAGGAATTTATGACACCATGCAGTTTATTAAACCCGATGTGGCTACAATTTGTACCGGAATGGCAGCTTCCATGGGTGCAGTTTTATTGTGTGCCGGCGCAGCAGGTAAACGTAGTGCATTACCACATTCAAGAGTAATGATACATCAACCACTTGGTGGTGCACAAGGACAAGCATCGGATATCGAAATTACAGCTCGAGAGATTTTAAAATTAAAAGACGAATTATACGAAATTATTGCCAAACATTCTGGGCAATCTATAGAAAAAGTGCATCACGATAGCGACCGCGATTACTGGATGATTGCTAGCGAAGCAAAAGAATACGGTATGATTGATGAAGTATTAACACGATAATAAAGTAATTAGTAAAAAGTATTTAGTGATTAGTAATATACTCTTCACTCTTTACTTTTCACTCTGTACTAACAAAAAAAATGGCTAAAGAAATTTTAGAATGTTCCTTTTGTGGAAGAAAAAAGCCTGAAACCAATTTATTAATTGCAGGAATAAATGCGCATATTTGCGACCGTTGTATAGAGCAAGCGCACGGCATTGTTTTAGAAGAACTTAAACAAACAGGTAAAAAAGAATTACTAGAAGATTTAAAATTGCTAAAACCAAAAGAAATTAAAGCGTTTTTAGATGAATATATAATTGGGCAAGAAAAAACCAAAAAAGTAATGAGTGTAGCGGTTTACAATCACTACAAGCGATTAATGCAAGAGCAGAATGAAGACGGTATAGAAATAGAAAAAAGTAACATTATAATGGTAGGGCAAACGGGCACAGGAAAAACACTAGTAGCCAAAACCATTGCCAAAATGTTAAACGTTCCGTTAGCCATTGTAGATGCAACAGTATTAACCGAAGCAGGTTATGTGGGCGAAGATGTAGAAAGTATTTTAACCCGATTGCTTCAAGCGGCAGATTATGATGTTTCAAAAGCAGAACGAGGTATCGTATTTATTGATGAAATTGATAAAATTGCTCGTAAAAGCGATAATCCATCAATAACACGCGATGTTTCGGGCGAAGGTGTACAACAAGCCTTATTAAAATTATTAGAAGGGACTGTTGTAAATGTGCCACCAAAAGGAGGAAGAAAACATCCTGATCAAAAATTTGTGGAAGTCAACACGCAAAATATTCTATTTATTGCAGGAGGTGCTTTCGATGGAATTGAACGTATAATTTCAAAACGATTAAACCATCAAGCTATTGGTTACGATTCTTTAAAACATAAAGATGAAATTGATAAAGACAATTTATTGCAATATGTTGTGCCAAAAGATTTAAAAGATTTTGGCTTAATACCTGAAATTATTGGCCGATTACCAGTGCTTACGCATATGGATCCATTAGATGCTAAAACCTTGCGTTCAATTTTAACCGAACCCAAAAATGCTTTGGTAAAACAATACAAAAAACTGTTTGAAATGGACGATGTCGATTTTTCAATTGATGAAGAAGCACTTCAGTTTATAGTAGATAAAGCTATGGAATATAAACTAGGTGCACGTGGTTTGCGTTCTTTATGTGAAGCCATCTTAACCGATGCTATGTTTGAAATACCAAGTTCCGAAGAAAAAGAACTTCATGTAAATAAAAGTTTTGCCGAGCAAAGTTTGAATAAAAACTTATTACAACAACTTAAATCAGCGTCATAATAAAAAAGGCAACTTATTAAGTTGCCTTTTTTATTATGATGTATTTACAATTAAATATTAAATGCTTCTTTTACTTTATCTACATAATCTAATTTTTCCCAAGTAAACAACTCAACTTCTATAGTTTTAGTTTCGCCTCCCGGAGCCGAGAAGGTTTTTGTTACTATTTCTGGCGTTCTGCCCATATGGCCATAAGCTGCCGTTTCACTATACATTGGATTGCGTAATTTTAAACGTTTCTCAATAAAATAAGGACGCATGTCGAATATTTTCTCAACCATTTTGCCAATTTCACCATCGGTTAAATTTACTTTAGCAGTACCATAGGTATTCACATTTATTGAAGTTGGCTCAGCCACACCAATGGCATACGATACTTGCACTAAAATTTCATCGGCAATACCTGCAGCCACTAAATTTTTAGCAATATGACGCGTAGCGTAAGCAGCACTTCTATCTACTTTACTAGGGTCTTTGCCCGAAAATGCTCCACCGCCATGAGCACCTTTACCACCGTAAGTATCAACAATAATTTTTCTACCTGTTAATCCTGTATCGCCATGTGGGCCACCAATTACAAATTTTCCTGTTGGATTAATATGGTATTTAATGTTGTCATTAAAAAAATGCGCATATTGCGGATATTTCGCTTTAATTCTTGGAATTAATATTTCAATAATATCTTTTTTAATTTTTGCTAGCATGGTAGCTTCATCAGCAAAGTCGTCGTGTTGCGTCGAAATTACAATAGCATCTATGCGTTGTGGCTTGTTATCGTCCGAATATTCTAAGGTTACTTGCGATTTAGCGTCAGGACGTAAATAGGTAATTTCGTTATTTTCACGTCTTAAATTTGCCAATTCAATTAATATAGCATGCGAAATATCTAGCGCCAAAGGCATATAGTTTTCGGTTTCATTGGTCGCATAACCAAACATCATACCTTGGTCACCAGCACCTTGTTCTTCTTTACGGGCTTTATCAACACCTTGATTAATGTCTTGCGATTGCTCGTGAATAGCAGATAAAACACCACAAGAGTTGGCTTCAAACATATATTCGCTTTTGGTGTAACCAATTTTTTTGATAACATCGCGCGCAATTTGTTGCACATCTAAATAGGTGTTCGATTTTACTTCGCCTGCTAATATCACTTGACCTGTAGTTACAAGTGTTTCACAAGCCACCTTCGATTCGGGGTCAAAGGCTAAAAAATTATCAATTAACGCGTCCGATATTTGATCGGCAACTTTATCAGGATGTCCTTCGCTTACTGATTCTGAGGTAAATAAATACGCCATTTTAATTATTTTTAAATTAAATCGAGAAATAGTTACGATTGCAAGTAAAGGAGTAAGAATACTGCTTTAGCATTTTTTATGAGGTTGCAATCAGTCAAATTTTTCCTCTTAAATATTCTGTTGCAAATTTAGTAAATACAATTAAACTTTTAATGCTATTGCCATCTAATTTTTAAAAGACACTATATATGTGGACTTTATTATCTTAAAGTTTGTTAAAAATTACATTTTGTTTAATTAAATTATTAAATTTGTTAAACAAAAAACTTATTATGACAACAAGAAAGAAAAAATTGACAGCAGAAATAATTTCAGAGAAGTATATCGCGTTTGTTTTAGCTAATGGGAAAAAACCAAATTCTGTTTATGAATTTGCCAAAAATAATGGTTTTGAAGAAGCTGAATTTTATCAATTTTTTACTTCATTTGAACAAATTGAACAAGCTTTTTTTAAACAAATGTTTGATTATTCGATTTCGATGATTCAAAAATCAGACAATTATGAAGCGTATGATGCTAAACAGAAATTATCAGTTTTCTACTTTACCTTTTTTGAAGTAGCAACCGCTAATAGAAGTTTTGTTAATTATTTATTAGTTCAAGAAAAGAATAAATTAATAGCATTGTCTAAACTGAAATCATTACGTAGTTCGTATTTAGAATTTGTGAAATCAATTCTTGAAAATCCAATTAAATCAGATATTGAAAAGTTTAATAAAGTACAAAGTAAGGTTTTAATTGAAGGTGCTTGGGTTCAGTTTTTATCAATTTTAAAATATTGGTTAGACGATACTTCTGCAAACTTTGAAAAAACCGATATTTTCATTGAAAAGTCAGTTAAAGCAAGTTTTGATGTTTTGTACAATGTTCCTTTTGAAAGCGTTCTCGATTTTGGAAAATTTCTTTGGAAAGAAAAAATAAATAGGTAATTGTTGCGAAATGAAAAAAATTGATTCTATTCCTACCAATAAAATAGAACGTGTTGCTAAATTGGTTACAACAGGTGCAAAAGTTGGTGGAAATTACCTAAAATATTATGGCGAAAAAGTCATAAATCCCTCGTTAACCAAAGATAAATTGCACGAAGAAAACGCAACCGATATTTACGATGGATTAAAAGAATTAAAAGGAAGCGCTTTAAAAGTAGCGCAAATGTTGAGTATGGAAAAAAATTTGTTGCCAAAGTCGTATGTGGAAAAGTTTTCATTGTCGCAGTTTTCTGTGCCGCCATTGTCAGCGCCATTAGTTCGTAAAACATTCAAAAATTATTTTAAGCAATATCCAGAAGAATTGTTCGATTCATTTTCGCCCGATTCTATAAATGCGGCAAGTATTGGTCAAGTACATCAAGCAGAAAAAGATGGAAAAAAGTTAGCAGTTAAAATTCAATATCCGGGTGTTCGCGATAGTATTAAAACAGATATTGCTTTGGTAAAACCAATAGCGGTTAGAATGTTTAATTTACAAGGAACTTCCGACGAATATTTCCAAGAAGTAGAAGATAAATTAACCGAAGAAACCGATTATCAATTAGAACTTTCTCAAAGCGAACAAACTAGAAAAGATTGTTCAGTTATTGAAAATTTAAAGTTTCCAAAATACTATCCTGAATATTCTTGCGAAAGAATTATTACAATGGATTGGATGAAGGGAATTCATCTTTCTGAATTTTGCAAAAAGGAAACTTCGCAAGAAAAAAGAGATAAAATAGGGCAAACGTTATGGAATTTTTACATGTTCCAAATTCATAAATTGAAAAAATTTCACGCCGATCCGCATCCTGGAAACTTTTTAGTCGATGAAAATGCCAATTTAATCGCGATTGATTTTGGCTGTATGAAAGAAATTCCAGAATCGTTTTACAAACCGTATTTTGAAGTAGCAACGCCAGAAGCGCTTGCTAATAAAGACTATTTTGAATCAAAACTATACGAATTAGAAATTTTAAAAGAAACCGATTCAGTAAAAGAGAAAGAGTTTTTCTCTAAAATGTTTCACGAATTATTATCGGTTTTTACGCAACCTGTTCAAGCAGAAGAATTCGATTTTTCAAACCCACTATTTTTTGCACAAATTGCGGCATTAAGCGAGAAGTTTTCGAATGATAAAACGCTTCGAAAAATGAACGGAAGCAGAGGTTCTAAACACTTTATATATGTAAACCGAACGTTTTTTGGGTTATACAATTTAATGTTCGATATAAAAGCAAAAATTAAAGTCAACGATTTTGAAAAACACCTTTCATAAAGGCAATAAATCCTATTTACCTACTAAAATTTGTCTGGTTTGCCAAAAACCTTTTTCATGGCGAAAAAAATGGGAGAGAAATTGGGAGGAAGTAAAATATTGTAGTGATGTATGTAGAAAAAGAAGATAATTTGTCTTTTCAACAAATAGACAGAATTATAGAAATGGCTTGGGAAGACAGAACACCTTTTGAAGCTATCAAATTTCAGTTTGGATTACCCGAAAAAGAAGCCATTAAATTAATGCGAACCGAATTAAAACGTTCGTCTTTTAATAGATGGCGTAAGCGAGTAAATTCGGGAGTAAGTCAAAAACATTTACAAAAACGAAATCCAGAAATTAATCGATTTAAATGTACCTTACAACGACAAATTACTGGGAATAAAATTAGTAAGAGATGAAAACATATTTAATAATTGGCGGAAGCAAAGGAATAACAAAAGAAGTAGTTAAACTACTTTCAGTAAATGGCGATTTTTGCTACATTATTTCGCAAACCAAACCCGATTTTGATTACAACGGCGAACATTTTTCATTAAATGTTTTACAAGATGAATTACCGCATTTACCTCAATTAGATGGAATTGTTTATGGAATTGGAACAATTAATTTAAAACCCTTTAATCGATTAACTAATCATGATTTTCAAAACGATATGGAGGTCAATTTTTTTGGAGCAGTAAAAGTTGTTCAAAATTACTTGCAAAATATAAAAGCTTCCGAAAGTGCAAGTGTAGTTTTATTTAGTTCCGTTGCGGCACAACGAGGAATGCCTTTTCACGCGAGTATTGCTGCGGCAAAAGGTGCAGTTGAAGGTTTTACAAAAAGTTTGGCAGCCGAATTGGCTCCTAAAATTAGGGTAAATGCCATTGCACCGTCTATCGTTAATACACCGTTAGCTTCAGGAATTTTGCGAAATGAGAAAATTGTTGAAAATATGGAAGCCAAACATCCATTAAAACGTATTTTACAACCTGAAGATGTTGCCCAAACTGTAAACTTTTTATTAGGCGATAATTCTAAAGGAATAACAGGACAAATATTTATTCAAGATAACGGATTAATTTCTCTAGCGTATTAAGAAGTTTTTTCTCTAAAAATTTCTTCTAAGTTTTTATTTTTTAACGAAAGCTGCAAAATTTTTAAATTGTTTTGTTGGGCAAAATCAAAAACTTGCGAACGCATATCAGTTTCAGACTCAAACGTAAGTTGCCACAAATTGCCATTTGCTGTTTTTTTAACTAATGAAGATAATTGTATGATTTCTGCTGAAATTTCGCAATCAAATTCAACTTCAATTATCTGTTCAACAGACTTTTGTTTCAACGTGCTCATCGATTTATCTTCAACTAGTTCACCTTTATTAATAATGATGATTCGATCGCAAATAGCCTCAACTTCTTGCATAATATGTGTCGATAAAAATACCGTTTTATTTTTACCTACATTTTTAATAAGCTCCCTAATTTCTACTAATTGATTCGGGTCTAAACCCGTTGTAGGTTCATCTAAAATTAGCACTTCTGGGTCGTGTAATAGCGCACTAGCCAAGCCTACACGTTGGCGATAACCTTTAGATAGCTGTCCAATTTTTTTATGACATTCAGGCGTTAATCCTGTTAATGCAATAACTTCATCAATTCTCGATTTGGCTACGCCATACACATCTGCATTAAATGCTAAAAATTCTTTTACATATAAATCTAAATACAAAGGGTTGTGTTCGGGTAAATAACCTACCGATTTTTGAACTTTTTTTGTATCCAATTTTATATTGTAGTCATTTACAAAAGCCTCGCCTTCATCGGCAACAATATACGTAGTCAAAATTTTCATTAAGGTTGATTTTCCTGCACCATTTGGTCCCAAAAAACCTACAATTTCTCCTTTCTTTATAGAAAAAGAAATACTTTTTAAAGCTTGCTGTTTACCATAAAATTTCGAAATATTTTCAACCGCTATAGACATATATAAAGTTTTAACAAAAGTATAAATTTATATGTATTGTAGGTAACAAAATTTGTTTAGCCATAGTATAAATTTAAAATTAAAATAAATAGTATTTTTGTAGTCGATACAATTTTATGGAAAACAACAATATTTTTAATCAATGGCTTACTGGTTTAAAAAAAAATAAGCCATTAATTATAGCGGGTCCGTGTAGTGCCGAAACTGAAACACAAGTTTTACAAATTGCGCACGAGTTAAAAAATAGCGAGGTTTCAATTTTTAGAGCTGGAATTTGGAAACCTCGAACACGACCAGGTGGTTTTGAAGGCGTAGGCGCTATTGGATTAAAATGGTTGCAAAAAGTAAAAAAGGAAACAGGTTTGAAAATTGCCACCGAAGTAGCAAATGCAACTCATGTACAATTAGCTTTAGAACACGATGTTGATGTTTTGTGGATTGGCGCGCGAACTACTGTAAATCCGTTTGCGGTTCAAGAAATAGCCGATGCTTTGTATGGAACGCATAAAATTGTTTTGTTAAAAAATCCTGTAAATCCAGATTTGTCTTTGTGGATAGGCGGTTTAGAACGTTTACACAATGCTAATATTAAAAATTTAGGGGTTATTCATCGTGGGTTTTCAACCTACGAAAAAACCAAATATCGTAATAATCCCGAGTGGCAAATTCCAATAGAATTGCAAAGTAAGTTTCCAAATTTGCCTATTATTTGCGACCCTTCACATATTACAGGTAATAGAAATAGGATTCAAGAGGTTTCACAACAAGCACTCGATTTAAATTTTAACGGGTTAATGATAGAAACACATTGTAGCCCGGATAATGCTTGGAGTGATGCAGCGCAACAAATTACACCCAATACTTTATTTACCATTTTAAAGGAATTAAAATGTAGAAAAATTACCGATAACACCGACGATTATTTACAAAAACTCAATACACTTCGTGTACAAATAGACGCTATTGACGAAAAATTATTAGAAAACTTAGGAAAGCGCATGCAAATTGCTAACAAAATAGGCTTGCTAAAAAAAGAAAAAAACGTGGCAATATTGCAAAATAATCGTTGGAAAGAAATTCAAAAAAAAATGATTTTTTCTGGCAAAGAAAAAGGATTAAGCGAAGCATTTATTTTACAATTATTCAAAGCAATCCATCAAGAAAGCATTACACATCAAGAAAAAGTATTTAAAAAATGATTTTAGTTTTTTGGAAACAATTTTTTTATACTTTAGCTTTTTAATTTTAAAATAATAAATATGAAAAAAGTTTTATTTATAGCGGTTATGCTATTTGGTTTTTTTGTAAGTGCGCAATCTGATAAAATTTACAAACACAACGGCGAAATTGTTGAAGGAAAAGTTAAAAGAGTTGAAGAATTTACAATCGATTTTGTTTACGAAGGCGAAGATGCGGAAAATACAGTAGGTAAATATGCAATCGAAAAAATTGTTTACGGAAAAAGCGGTAGAGTAGAAGAAGTAACCGAAAAAATAATTATAAACGGAGAAGATGATTGGGAAAAAGTTGTTATTTTAGAAGACAAATCGTACATAGCAGGGTTAAAAAAAGGAGAAGAAGTTAGAGGTAAAACGGGTCTTATAAATTATCATACAGGTAATACAGGAGACAAAAAAGCAGAAAAAAAATTAAAAATTGATGCAGCAAAAAACGGTTGTCCGTTTATTTTGTTAACTGCAGACAAATCTACTGTTGGTGCTTCTTCAAATGGATTAGGAGGTTCTCAAAACATAAAAAAAGGTATAGGCTATAAATATTAATTTTTGTCCATAAACAAAAAAGGCTATCGAAACGATAGCCTTTTTTGTTTGTCAAATACTAGAATACGTATCTTTGCAAACATGACAGGAACGGTATATAAATCTACGGGTAGTTGGTATAGCGTAAAAAACGAGCAAGGTGTTTTTTATAATTGCCGTATTAAAGGTAAATTCCGTATTAAAGGTATAAAAAGTACAAACCCTATTGCGGTAGGCGATAGTGTAGATTTCTCAGTAGAAAAAAATGGCGATGAAGAAATAGGTATAATCACTAAAATTCGCGAACGAAAAAATTATATCATCCGAAAATCGGTAAATTTATCTAAACAAACTCACATAATTGCGTCAAATATTGATGTTGTTTTTTTATTAGTAACCATAAATAATCCTGTAACAACCACAAGCTTTATCGATAGATTTTTAGTTACTGCAGAAGCCTATGGAATAGAAGCCGTTTTGGTTTTTAATAAAATAGATACTTTAGATGAGGTTGCATTAGATGAACAATTGTATTTACAAGCCATTTATTCTGAAATAGGGTACCAATGTTTACGCGTTTCTGCAAAAGAAGAAAAAGGAATAGAAGCATTAAAAGCGCTAATGCAGAATCGAGTATCAATGTTTTCGGGGCATTCTGGAGTAGGAAAATCTACATTGGTAAACACCATAGCACCTAATTTGAATTTAAAAACAGCCGAAATTTCAGAACAACACAAACAAGGACAGCACACCACAACGTTTGCCGAAATGTTCGATTTGCATTTTGATGCTAAAATTATAGACACACCGGGTATTCGTGGTTTTGGAATGGTCGATATGCAACCGGAAGAACTAAGCGATTATTTTCCAGAGTTTTTTGCACTAAAAGACAAATGTAAGTTTAATAATTGTTTGCATAAAGAAGAACCAAAATGTGCCGTTAAAGAAGCTTTAGACCAAGACGAGATTCCTTGGTCGCGCTATCAAAGTTATTTACAAATTTTAGAAGGCGATGAAGAAAATTACCGTCAAAATAATTACGAAAACGAGTAAAAATGCGAGCAGTTATACAGCGAACAACGGAAGCATCGGTTAGTATTGCAGGTAATAAAGTGGCCGAAATAGGCAAAGGGTTATTGATTTTAGTTGGAATTGAAGACATCGATACTATTGAAGATATAAATTGGTTAGCATTAAAAATTGCCAATATGCGCATTTTTCCAGATGAAAACAGTGTAATGAACGTATCAATTAAAGATACCAATGCCGATGCACTTGTGGTAAGTCAGTTTACACTACACGCTTCTACCAAAAAAGGGAATCGACCAAGTTATATAAAAGCATCAAAGCCAGACTTTGCTATTCCTATGTATGAAAAATTTATTTTTCAATTAGAAACAGAATTAGGTAAAAAAGTAAAAACAGGACAATTTGGTGCCGATATGAAAGTTTCGTTAATAAACGATGGCCCAGTAACCATAATTATTGATACAAAAAATAGAGCATAAAGAAATAAAAAAATGAAACAAAATTTAATTCGATTTCTAATAGCTTTTTTACTTTACGGAATTTTATACGGGACAATAATTTATTTTGTAGATAAAAGTTTAACAAAACAACAATTCTGGTTTCAAATAATGTTTTTTGCTTTTTGTATGGCAATTTTCGATTCACTAATTTTACCAATAATTATCAAAAAAAGAAAAAAATGAACATAAAAAATGCGCAATTAGAGGTAGATAATTGGATAAAAGAACATGGCGTTCGTTATTTTAACGAATTAACGAATATGGCACAACTAACCGAAGAAGTTGGCGAAGTTGCCCGAATAATAGCTCGGCGTTATGGCGAACAAAGCGAAAAAGAAAGCGATAAAAACAAAGACTTGGGCGAAGAACTGGCCGATGTTGTTTTTGTAGTTTTATGTTTGGCCAACCAAACAGGTGTCAATTTGCAAGCTGCTTTCGATAAAAAAATGGAAATTAAAACCAAACGCGATCACGACCGTCATCATAACAATAAAAAACTAAAATAATTGAACTGGGTTTTATTAATTATTGCAGGCTTGTTTGAAGTTGGTTTTGCCACTTGTTTAGGAAAAGCCAAAGAAGCTACAGGAAACGCCACTTTATTTTGGTACAGTGGTTTTTTAATTTGTTTAGCTATAAGTATGGTTTTGCTGGTAAAAGTAACCAAAACATTACCTATTGGTACTTCGTATACTGTTTGGACAGGAATAGGTGCAGTAGGAAGTGTTTTAGTAGGAATTTTTATTTTTAAAGAACCCGCTACTTTTTGGCGTATGTTTTTTATAACAACGCTAATAGCTTCAATTATTGGTTTAAAAGTAGTTTCGCAATGAATCTAAAACTTCAAAAATCGAAAATTACTAAGCATCAATTACCAATTGCTATATCGGGTTCAAAGTCCGAAACAAATAGGTTGTTGTTATTACAAGCACTTTTTCCAGAAATTCAAATCGAAAACGCATCAATTTCCGATGATTCTGAAGTAATGAAAAACATACTTTGGCAATCTAAAACTTCAAATCTAAAACTTCAAACCTTCGATGTACATCATGCTGGAACCGCTATGCGTTTTCTTACGGCATATTTTGCGCAAAAAGAAAATTCAGAAATACTACTTACAGGTTCTTCTCGAATGAAAGAACGCCCAATAAAAATTTTAGTAGATGCTTTACGCGAATTAGGTGCAACAATTGATTATGTTGAAAACGAAGGGTTTCCACCCTTAAAAATAAAAGGGAAAAAACTAATAAAAAACAAAGTTTCACTTCCAGCAAATGTGAGTAGTCAGTATATTTCTGCTGTATTGTTAATTGCACCCAAACTCGAAAACGGAATCGATTTAACATTAGAAGGTAAAATTACATCATTACCTTATATCAAGATGACTTTAGAACTTTTAAATTACTTTGGAGTAGAAACGGAATTTATTAATAAGAGAATAAAGATCAATTCAAAATTCAAAATTCAAAATTCAAAATTCGTGGTTGAAAGCGATTGGTCTTCAGTATCTTATTGGTATAGTATAATTGCATTATCAGAAATTGGAACAGAACTAACTGTAGCAAATTTCAAAAAAAGTAGCTTACAAGGCGATGCCTTATTAACCGAAATTTATGAAGATTTTGGAGTAGAAACCATATTTAATAACAATAATTCAATAACAATTACAAAAACCAATGATAATTACAAAAATCAAAAATCGTTAATTTACAACCTACAATCTACGCCCGATATTGCCCAAACTATTGCGGTTACGTGCTTCGGTTTAGGAATAAAATGTACATTAACAGGTTTACACACATTAAAAATTAAAGAAACCGATAGGTTAAAAGCACTACAAGTAGAACTTACAAAATTAGGCGCAACAATTTCAATAACAGCGTACTCCTTGCATTTGCAGCCTAGCGGTATAATTAAAGAAAATGTAGCAATAACAACCTATCAAGATCATCGTATGGCAATGGCATTTGCACCTTTAGCTATAAAAGTGCCAATTATTATTAATAACGCCAATGTGGTTTCAAAATCATATCCTAACTTCTGGAATCACTTACAACAAGTAGGGTTTACAATTCAAGCACAATAATTTTTAATAGAAAATAATTGCCAATTTACTTGACAACCCCTATTTCACAATCGTATATTTGCAACCGTTTTGATTTCGGAAAAATTCTGATTTCTAAATTCTAAATTCTAAAACATTTATGAAATTATCTAATTTTAATTTTAATCTTCCCGAAGAATTATTAGCCGAGTTTCCGTCTGAAAATCGCGATGAAGCACGATTAATGGTAGTACACCGTAAAACAGGCGAAATTGAACATCGATTATTTAAAGATATTATCGATTATTTCGATGAAGGCGATGTAATGGTGCTAAATAACACTAAAGTTTTTCCAGCTCGCTTATACGGAAATAAAGAAAAAACAGGTGCTCGCATAGAAGTGTTTTTACTTCGCGAATTAAATGCCGAACAACGCCTTTGGGATGTATTGGTAGATCCTGCCCGAAAAATTAGAATAGGAAATAAATTATACTTTGGCGAAGACGATTCATTAGTAGCCGAAGTTATCGATAACACAACGTCTCGAGGTAGAACATTACGCTTTTTATACGATGGGTCGTATGAAGAATTCCGCAAAAAATTATTAGAACTAGGCGAAACACCTATTCCAAAATACATAAATAGAGCCGTAACACCAGAAGATGCAGACCGTTACCAAACAATTTATGCAAAAAAAGAAGGAGCTGTAGCTGCACCAACTGCTGGGTTGCATTTTTCTAAACATTTAATGAAACGCTTAGAAATAAAAGGAATCGACTTTGCAGAGGTTACTTTACATGTTGGTCTTGGAACTTTTAATCCTGTTGAGGTTGAAGATTTATCGAAACATAAAATGGATTCTGAAGAAATGGAAATTACACAAGAAACGTGTAATATAGTTAATAAAGCTAAAGCCGAAAAAAACAGAGTGTGTTGTGTAGGTACTACTTCAATGCGTGCAATGGAAAGTTCAGTTTCTTCTCAAAAAACCTTAAATCCATTTCAAGGCTGGACTAATAAATTCATTTATCCTCCCTACGATTTTAGTATTGCCGATAGTATGATTACGAATTTTCACACGCCAAAATCAACACTTTTAATGATGATTTCTGCTTTTTGCGGCCACGATTTAATGAAAAAAGCTTACGAAGAAGCAATACGCGAAAAATATAAATTTTACTCTTACGGAGATGCTATGTTAATATTATAACAAAGTATGTAAAATAAATTAATAAGCCACCTAGTTTTAGGTGGTTTTTATTTATATGAAAAATAATATTACTAAATTTATAGCTTTTAATTTTAAAAATTAACTAACAGCAAGGCAAATGAGTTTTAAAAATACGAGAGAATACGCTCAAGAATTAGACAATCAAGACGAATTAAAAAACTATAGAAACGAATTCTGCTTTCCTAAAATTAACGGAAAAAATGTAATTTATTTTACAGGAAACTCTCTTGGCTTACAACCTAAAAAGGCAAAAGAATATGTAGATGAAGTAATGAACGATTGGGCAAATTTAGCAGTAGAAGGTCATTTTTATGCCAATAAGCCTTGGTGGGATTATCACGAAAGATTTTGCCAACCGCTTAGCGAAATTGTTGGTGCAAAACCAACAGAAGTAGGCGTAATGAATACATTAACCGTAAATCTTCATTTGTTAATGGTGTCTTTTTACAAACCTACACCAACAAAGTTTAAAATAATTTGCGAAGAAAAAGCGTTTCCGAGCGATCAATATTTAATAAAAAGCCAAGTACAATACAATGCGCACAAAGTAGGATTTAATCCAGAAGACGCCATTGTAGAAATAAAACGTAGAGAAGGCGAGCACAATATTCGATTAGAAGATGTATTAGCAAAAATAGAAGAAGTTGGCAACGAACTAGCTTTAGTACTAATAGGCGGTGTAAATTATTATACAGGACAAGTTTTCGATATAAAAACCATTACACAAGCTGGGCATGAGCAAGGCGCATACGTAGGTTGGGATTTAGCCCACGCAACAGGAAACATAGCACTAGAGCTTAACGCTTGGGGAGTCGATTTTGCTGCTTGGTGTAGTTATAAATATATGAATTCAGGGCCAGGAAATGTGTCAGGATACTTTGTGCACGAAATGCACCACAACAACAAAGAGTTAGATAGATTTGCTGGTTGGTATGGGCACAACAAAGAACGTCGTTTTTTAATGGAACCTAATTTCGATCCAGTACAAGGCGCAAATGGCTGGCAAATAAGTAACTTACCTATTCTTTCAATGGCTCCTTATTTAGCTTCGGTAGAAATGTTTGCCGAAGTAGGAATGAAAAAATTAATAAAAAAACGAACCCAAATTACATCGTATTTAGAATTTATTTTAAACGAAATTGATGAACAAATACCAGATACGCAGTTCGAAATAATTACACCAAAAGACGAAAAGGAAAGAGCTTCTCAACTTTCGGTGTATTTACACGGACAAGGAAAAAGTATTTTTCATTATTTAATGGAAAACGGTGTAATTGTTGATTGGCGAGAGCCTAACGTTATACGTTTGGCACCAGTTCCTCTTTATTCTTCATTTGAAGATATGTATAATTTTGGACAAATACTTAAAGCAGGTATTCAAAAAAAATAAATATGGCACATTTCATACTAGAGGAATGGAAAGAATTTATTCCTAATGAAGTAACAAAAAAACGCTATTTTGTATCAAATTACGGAAAAGTTAAAAGTTGCGACAAGAATATTGAAATAAATAGCGATACACAATACAGAATACTAAAAGGTTCTAATATAGCGGGTTTTAAAGCTATTCGATTACGAATTACGAACAAGAAAAAATCGTTAAAAACCTATTTTTTCCATCATTTGGTAGCACAACTTTTTTTAACAAAGCAGCATAAAATACAAACGTTTATTATTCATAAAGATTATGACATAACAAATAATATTGTTACTAATTTGCAATGGGTTACGCGCGACGAAATGTACAAACACGTGCATGCTAACCCAAGTTTTAAAGAAGTGCAACGGCAAATTCAAGAAAAAAACCGAAAAGACGATGGCAAAAAATTAACCGTTACAGAAGCCATTCGTTTAAAGAAAAAACTGCTAGACCCTAACCGAAAAACCCGATATAAAATACTAGCCAAACAATTTGGCGTTTCATTAATGACACTACACCGAATAAAATCGGGCGAAAATTGGGGGCACCTTAAAGTATGAAATGCTTAGTTCAAATGTATGGTATGTTACCAATAGATTCAATAAAAGCATTTTATTTTCCTTAATTTAAAATATTTTGTACAAATGAAAACAAAAGAAGAAATATTAAAAAACTTCGACCCTAACCAACCAGGTTTAGAAGACGCCACTATATTTGGCTTGCCTTTTACAGCAGAGCAGAGTGAAATTATTGTAATTCCTGTTCCTTGGGAAGTAACCGTAAGTTACGGTTCAGGAGCATCAAAAGGACCAAAAGCAATACTAGAAGCTTCCTATCAAATAGATTTACTGCACCAAGAATACCCAGATTTATGGAAAGCAGGAATTTACATGGAACAAATTCCTTCGAAATTAAAAAGCCAATCAAAACGCTACAAAAAAGTAGTAGCACCTATTATAAAAGCATTAGAAAAAGGAAAAGTTATAGGCGAAAACACTTCGTTGCATGCAAGTTTAACCAAAGTTAACGTAGCTTGCGAGCAAATGGTAGAATATGTTAAAGAGCAAACCCTTTATTGGCAAAACCAAGGCAAACACGTAGTATTAGTAGGTGGCGACCACAGCACGCCATTAGGATACTATCAGGCATTAGCTACAAAACATAACGACTTCGGAATTTTACATTTAGATGCCCATATGGATTTACGAATTGCCTACGAGGGCTTTACTTATTCGCACGCATCAATTATGTATAATGCACTACAAATAAAAAACATTTCTAAAATTGTTCAAGTTGGTATTCGCGATTTTTGTGAACAAGAAGTAAATGTGGTTAAAAACTCGAAAAATAGAGTAAAAGTTTTTACCGATTTAGATTTAAAAAAGGATACTTTCGAAGGCAAAACATGGCAACAACAATGCAATGAAATTATAGAACAGCTTCCACAAAAAGTATGTATTTCTTTCGATATAGATGGGCTTTACCCTTGGTACTGTCCAAATACAGGTACACCCGTTCCAGGTGGTTTTTCTTTTGAGCAAGCAACCTATTTGTTTGCTAAATTAGCCGAATCGAAAAAGGAAATAATAGGCTTCGATTTAGTTGAGGTTGCACCAGATAAAAATTCTGATTGGGACGGAAACGTAGGAGCTAGAATGCTATTTGCTATGTGCGGCGCATTTATGAAATCGCAAAAGAAAATTAAGAGCAATAAAATTGTGTTTAATTAAAACAGTTTGGTAGAAATACCATTTTTTAAAGTATTACTTCGGTAATACTTTTTTTATTTCCGTACCTTTGTTTTTTCTATAGAAAACCAACTATGCAAAAGCAAACACAAAAACAAATAGCCGTTGTAGGCGCAGGATTAGTAGGAACATTATTAGCCATTTATTTAAAAAGAGCTGGGCACATTGTTCATGTTTACGATAGAAGTCCCGATATTAGAACAGTGGAATTCTCTGGGCGATCAATCAACTTAGTAATGTCTGATAGAGGTTGGCGAGCATTAGAAAAATTAAATTTAGAGAACGAAATACAACAAATAGGAATTCCCGTAGATAAACGTGCCATTCATATTGGCAACGAACCTTTAAATTATCAATATTATGGTAAAGAAGGCGAAGCTATTTTTTCGCTTTCCAGAGGAATTTTAAACCGAAAGATGGTTGATTTAGCCGAAAAAGAAGGCGTTCAGTTTCATTTTGAAAGTAAAATATGGGATGTTTCTTTAGAAACAGCAACATTACATCAAGGTGAAACCGAAAGAGGCGAGTGGACCGATATTAACTACGACATTGTTTTTGGTGCCGATGGTGCTTTTTCGCGAGTTCGTCATCGTATGCAGCGCCAAAGCATGTTCAATTATTCGCAAGAATTTTTACAAATAGGTTATAAAGAATTGCATATTCCAGCTAATGTAGATGGTTCGCATGCACTAGATAAAAATTCGTTGCATATTTGGCCTAGAGGAGAATTTATGTTAATGGCTTTAGCCAATACTGATGGAAGTTTTACCTGTACATTGTTTTTACCAAACAAAGGCGAAAATTCATTCGAAAAACTACAAGACGAGGCTTCGGTTAAACACTTTTTTGAAACTCATTTTCCCGATGTAAAACCGTATTTATCGTTAATGATTTCCGACTTTTTTAAAAACCCAAAAAGCTATTTGGTAACTATGCGTTGCTACCCGTGGACGTTTGAAGATAAAGTAGCACTTATAGGCGATGCTTGCCATGCTATTGTTCCTTTTTATGGGCACGGAATGAATGCAGGATTTGAAGATATTACCATTTTAGTAGAAATGATGGAAAAGTATGGCGACGATTGGAAAACTATTTTTCAAGAATATCAAAAATCGCGAAAACCAAATACTGATGCTATTGCCGAACTCTCGTATCGAAATTTTATAGAAATGAGTGCAAAAACATGATCAATTTCATTTACAAAAGAAAATTGAAAAATGGTTTGCAACAAAACACCCCGAAAAGTGGATTCCTCTGTATAGAAGAGTTACATTTACCCATCAACCATATGCCGAAGCACTAGCCATAGGCGATAAACAAAATGCTATTATGCAAGAAATATTAGCGATAGCGAATATCGAAGAAATTTGGGAAACTGAAGCAATTGAAAATAAAATTTTAGAATTGTTAAAAAATGTAAATTAGTATTCTAAAATATTTCCTATGACAGTACTTATTGTTTTTGTTTTAATTTTACTAATAGTAATAATAGCAACGCTTAATAAGCAAAGTAACCAAATAAATAATTCTTTTTTTTCGCTACATTCAAAACTAAATAGTGTTGAAGAAAAATTAAAAAATTTAGAAGAAAAATTAGCACAACCGCAATTTACGTTAGATGATGTAAAAGAAGAAAAACAACAAGCCAATAGTACTGTTGAAGAAAATGTAGAAGCAGAAATTGAGGTTTTCGAAACTACAAAAGCAGAAGAGCTTGTTATAGAAAGTATTGAAGAAATAGAAACAATACCAGAAAATTTTCAGCCAGAAGTTTTCGATGTACTATCAGATGAACCAGAGAAAATTCTTACAGAAAACTACATTCCAAAGAAATCGTGGTTTGAACAATTTAAAGAAAAAAATCCGGATTTAGAAAAATTTATTGGTGAAAACCTAATCAATAAAATTGGTATTTTAATATTGGTTTTAGGTGTAAGCTATTTTGTAAAATACGCTATCGATAAAGATTGGATAAACGAACCCGCACGTGTAGGAATCGGAATTTTAGCAGGCTCATTAGTAATGGCAATTGCCCATAAACTAAAAAAGAATTTTGCAGCATTTAGTTCGGTTTTAGTTGCTGGTGCAGTTAGTATATTTTATTTTACTATTGCTATTGCTTTTCACGAATACCAATTGTTTAGCCAAACGGTAGCTTTTGCCATAATGGTAGGTATTACAGCATTTAGTGTTTTTGTTTCGGTTTCTTATAACCGTCAAGAATTAGCCGTTTTGTCATTAATTGGTGGGTTTGCGGTTCCTTTTATGGTAAGTAATGGCGAAGGAAATTATGTGGTGCTATTTACCTATTTAGCAATTTTAAACATAGGAATTTTAGCCATTTCATATTTCAAAAAATGGAATGTTGTAACACTACTTTCGTTTGTATTTACTACTATTTTGTATTGGGTTTGGTTAGGTAACGAAATTTCAAGTAATAATTTTCCTCATAGAAATGCTTTATTGTTTGCAACGTTATTTTACGTTGTTTTTTCGGTTGCCATTGTACTTAGTAATTTACGACAAAAAGGATCATTATCTGGTTTTGAATACACTATGTTAGTTGCTAATAATTTTGCTTTTTTCGGTTTCGGAATGGCTATCATTCGCCATAGTGGGTTAAATTTTACAGGATTATTTACATTGCTTTTAGCGGTTTACAATTTAGTTTACGCAGCTATTTTGTATAATAAATTTAAGTTCGATAAAAATGCTATTTATGTTTTAATAGGTTTAACACTTTCGTTTGCTACTTTAACAATTCCGATTCAGTTCGAAGGAAATCAAATTACTTTATTTTGGGCTGCCGAAGCCGTATTGTTATTTTGGTTAGCACAAAAATCGAAAATTCAATATTTTAAATTAGCGGCAGTACTAGTTCAGTTTTTAACTATTGCAAGTTTGTTGTTAGATTGGCTTAACTATGCAACAGATAAAGAACTTAATATAATTTTAAATCCGCTGTTTATTGCAGGAGCAGTTGTAACCATTAGTTTCGTGTTAAGTTATTTTATATTAAAAAACGAAAAAGAAACGAAAGTATTTACAATCAATTTTAATCCAAAAGCTTATACTAATTTTCTATTTATAGCAATTGTAATTAGTGCTTATTTTACAGGTTTTTTAGAAGTTTATTTTCAAGCAAATGCACGATTAGAAAACAGTGGTTCATGTATTGCATTTCCTGTTGCGTACATTTTGTATTTTTAGCTGTTTTAATTACGGTTATACAAAACTATAAAAACCAGTTAGTCAATACAATTACAGCTGTTATTTCAATATTTAGTATTTTTCTTTATATCGTTTCATTTTATAAGTTAACCAATTTTGAAATTGTCGAAAACCTTATCTATACTACTCAAAACCAGTATGCTTTTTATCTGCATTATGTAACAGTAATTGCTTTGTTGTATGTAGTATATCAATTATATAAAAGGGCAACAGCAGAAAATAAATTACAACTTTTATCGGGCAAAATAATGCCTTGGTTAGCTGTTTTTTCTATTGTTTATGTATTAAGTTGCGAATTACTTATTCACGGTTTACATTTTTCTTCGCCTATTGATGCGGCTAAAATAACACAATATAACCCTAATATTTCATCATTTAATGATGCTTCAATTTATGAAATATCTTCGTTTGCGAACTATGAACTTTCTAAAACAAAAACACAAATCATAAAAATAGGTTATCCTATACTTTGGGGCTTATTTTCATTTGTATTTTTAATTATTGGAATTAAAAAGCAATCTAAAACGCTACGAATTATTGCACTTTCGTTATTAGGCTTAACCATAGCAAAATTGTTTGTGTACGATATTAACAACGCTTCCGAAACAGGTAGAATAATTGCATTTATCTTATTAGGCGTACTCATTTTAATTATTTCATTTGTCTATCAAAAATTAAAAAAATTAGTAACTAGCGATGAACCTAAAAAAACTAATGATGAAGGCTAAAATTTTAATTTTTGCAATATTTGTATGTAGTTTAGGATTTGCTCAAAATTATAAAGGCAAGTTAAATGAAGTTAGCGAAACAGGATTTTATGAAATTTTGCTTTCGCCACAAGTGCGTTCGGCTACACAAGACAATACCGATTATTTTCGAATTATTGATGCCGCACAAAACGAAGTACCGTATGTTTTTGTTTCAAAAACAGCACAAATAGAACGAACATTTGAATCGTTAGAAATTATAGCAAAAAACACAATTAAAGATTCGATTACAACGTTAATAATTAAAAATTACCAACAAGAAAACAATGGCGAATTAGTTTTTACAGTTTCAAATACCGAAATAAATAAGTACTATTCTATTAGTGGAAGTAACGATCAACGAGATTGGTTTGGCTTAGCTTCTAATCGTTTGCTAAATAATTTAAATGCGCAACAAGGAAATACAACTAATAAAACAATTTTATTTCCGTCAAACACTTATCAATATTTAAAAATTGAGTTTATTGATAAAAATTCGCTTCCTATAAACATTTTAAAAGTTGGTTACTACAAAGGAAATCGAATTGCGTTTCAACCTTCTGAAATTACAAGTTTGTTTAAATATGCCAAAGAAGAAGACAAGCAAAATAAAAAAACTAACATTACTTTTTCTGCCGAAACACCACAAAAAATAAATGAAATTTCATTTGAAATTACAACTAAGTTTTTCAATAGAAAAGCAAATATATTTGTAAAGCGAAAAAGAAAAACCAAAAATAAAACAGAAGAATATTTAGAAAAAACAGCATCAATTCAATTAAACGCTAATTATAAAAACACATTTAATTTTTTCAATTTATTTGAAAAAGAAATTAAAATTGAAATTGAAAACGAAGACAATCCACCACTGGAAATAAATAATGTAAAGTTGTTTCAAACCCCACTTTTTGTAATCGCAAATTTAAAAGCGAACGAAAAATACCAAGTTATAATCGATTCAACACTTAAGCAACCTAATTATGATTTGGCAAATTTTACCGATGCAATTTCCAAAAAAAGTACATTAGTTGAAGTTTCTAATTTAGAAAAAATACATACTTCAAAACCAGAAGAAAAAGAAAAACCATTTTGGCAAACGCCTATATTTATGTGGTTGTGCATTATTTTAGGCATTGGCGTTGTGTTCTATTTTGCCATAGGATTATTAAAAGATATGAAAAAAGAATAAGGAATAAAATCCATACCTTTGCGCACTATGCTAAAAAAAGAAATTCAAATTGCGGTAGATAAAGGCGAAATGCTTCCTCTAATGGAAGCGTTTTACACCATACAAGGCGAAGGCTTTCATACGGGAACTGCGGCTTATTTTATTCGAATTGGTGGTTGCGATGTAGGTTGCCACTGGTGCGATGTAAAGGAAAGTTGGAATGCCGATTTGCATCCGCCTACTGCAACAGATGTTATTGTTGCTAATGCTAAGCAATATGCCGAAACCGTTGTGGTTACAGGCGGCGAACCATTAATGTGGGATATGCTTGCATTAACTTCAAAACTACAAAAAGAAGGACTAAAAGTACATATTGAAACTTCGGGCGCTTATGCCGTTACAGGAAATTGGGATTGGTTTTGTTTATCGCCTAAAAAAACAAAACTTCCCGTTCAAGAAGCATATAATATGGCTAACGAATTAAAAATAATTATTTACAACAAACACGATTTTCAGTTTGCCGAAGAACAAGCTGCACAAGTAAATAAAAAAGCGGTATTGTTTTTGCAACCCGAATGGAGTAAAAAAGAAGAAATGACACCATTAATTATTGATTATGTTATGAAAAATCCGAAATGGCGCATATCTTTACAAACACATAAATATTTAAATATTCCTTAATTCTAAATTAATTACAATGAAAAAAGTATTCTTAATTTTTGCTTTCATTTTAGTAGGGCAAATGGGGTTTTCTCAAGAAGATTTTAAAGCTGATGTTTTAAAAATGATGAAATTGTCGGGTGCAAATTCAGCTATGGATGCAGCAAAAGGACAAATTTTAACCATGATTCCGTCAGAAAAGCAAGCCGAATTTTTAAAAGAGTTTGATGTAATAGTAAATTCTATTTCAGAAAAACAAGCCGATAATTATATGGAAGTTTATTCGCATGACGATATTAAAGAAATGATAAAATTTTACGAGTCGCCAATTGGTCAAAAAATTCAAAAAAATGCACCAATATTAGCCGAAAAATCAATGGCTACGCAACAAACCGTGGGAATGGAATTACAAGGTTTAGTAATGAAATATATGCAATAATTAAAAACGAATTTGCTTTAAAACCGACTTTAGTCGGTTTTTTTATGTCGTAAGTTTTGCTAAATAATCGAAATGTTCGCCTTCTATAACTAATTCGCACTGAAAACCATTTGCAACAGCGGCATTTTGTAATGTATTAAAATCGATATACATCCAATTAAACGGTTCTTCTTTTTCGCCTTTATACTGAATTTCAAAAGTAACTTCGCCATAATAATCTACATCGGTTGGAATCCATTTGCCACCGTCGTCATCTTCATCGAACATATAAATAATATCGGAAGAATCCAGTAAAATTTGTCCATTTTCGTTGAGTAATGATTTCAGTTTCTGCAAAAATTTTGATATGTTTTTCAGTTTGCCACACATACCAGCGCCATTCATAAGTAGTAAAATGGTATCGTATTTTTCATGCTGATGAAAATCAGAATCTAAATTTAATTCCATTACATCTTTAACTTTTGCCTTTTTCAATCCTCGAAGTAAACACGCTTCAATAGCATTTGCAGAAATATCAATTGAAGTTACCTCTAAATTTCTTTCGTTTTGTAAATACAAACTATGGCTACCAGCACCACAACCCACATCTAAAACATTACCTTTTGCTAGTTGCAATGCTTTTTGTTCCATTTTTGGCATTTCATTAAAGCCACGAAACAAATAAGCCACACTCATTTCATCGGCTTCACTAATAGAAGTTTCGGTAATTAAATCTTCTGGATGATTATTGGTTTGATAATCTAAAATGGCTTTTCCAAAAAGGTCTTTCATAAATTTACGAAGTAAATTTTGTTTCAGGTTATAAGTTTCAAGTTGTTTAAATTACATTTGCGAAATTAATGCTCATGAAATAGAACCTGAAACTTGAAACAAAAATAACAAATAACTTGAAATTAGAACAATTAAATAAACTAGCTAAGGAAAAACATAACGATAATAAAAAGTACTTCGATAAACTTAAAAAGAAGCCACCGAAGAATTTAGATTATGTAATGCAAGACTTACACGATGCCGAATTTAAAAGAACCGATTGTTTAGATTGTGCCAATTGTTGTAAAACCACTGGACCACTTTTTACAACTGCAGATATTGAACGCATTGCAAAACATTTACGTTTAAAACCACAACAATTTATTGAACAATATTTGCGAATTGACGAAGATAACGATTATGTGTTGCAACGTGTTCCGTGTGCTTTTTTAGATAGCGATAACAAGTGTTTTATTTATGATGTTCGTCCAAAAGCGTGCCGCGAATTTCCACACACCAACAGAAAAAAGTTTCAGCAAATAGCGAATCTTACTTTAAAGAACGTGGCGATTTGCCCTGCGGCTTTTAACATTGTAGAAGAAATGAAGAAAAAAATTATATTGTAACTTTTTAGTTAACAGTTTACAGTAAATAGCATTTAGTTTTTTTGTTACCTTGTCATTGATTTCGCAAAATATTCTATTTTCGTAGGAATCTAAATTTAATTTATGAAAAAAGTATTTCCATCAAAAGTTGATAAATTTATACCAATTTTATATTGGGCAACTTCAATTCCGGCAATTATTATAGGTGTTAGAGAAAAAGATTGGGTAATTTTTGCTATTATAATTGCCGTTTTTATCTTAATTATGTATTTGCTTTACGATACAAACTATACAATTACAAAAGGAAATTTAAAAGTGCATTCAGGATTTGTTGTTAATAAAAATATTTCGATTTCAACTATTAAATCAATTAAGAAAACCGATAGTATTTTAAGTGCACCAGCGGCTTCGCTTACCGATAGAATTGAAGTGTTTTATGAAAAATCAAAATCAATTGTTATTTCGCCAAAAGACATACAGGGTTTTGTAGATGAATTGTTGAAATTAAATCCAGAAATTATTGTTGAGAATTAATTTGGTTTCATCTTTCTTCTTTACTCATAAATCAAATATTTTTCTCGTATTTCCTTAAATTGGTCTAAACCATCTTGCCACGAAGCACGAATTTCATTTTCCGAAACTCCAGTTTCAATTTGCTGTTGCAGCTTTTTTGTTCCCGCTAATTTGGTAAAAAACGAATTAAAAAATTTCGATTTATCTGGGGTTTCATTATAAGCGTTAATCAGCCATTTCAATTCGAGTTGGTTTACCTTTTCAATTTCCGATAAATCTACACCATGGCATTCTATACCATTATATAAAGGTTCTTTTGCGCCTTCATTTGGTTTTGGTGTAAACGTATAATCATTAATTATAAGTTCTGCTTTAATACCGTTTATTTCTTCAATCTTGCCAGTTAATAAATAAGGCGAACCGTAAATTTGAAATTGTTTATTGGTTCCACGACCTACGCTTACATTGGTTCCTTCAAAAAAACACAAACTCGCATATAAATTTATAGCTTTGTCGTTTGGTAAATTAGGCGAAGGTTTTACAGGTAAACTATAAGACATATTTCTAGCATAATTCTCACAAGGAATTACAGTCAATTCACATTGAACATTATTGTTTAGCCATTTTTCGCCGTTAATCATTTTTGCATATTCGCCAATAGTCATTCCGTGCAAAACAGGAATTTTGTGCATTCCAACAAAACTTTTGAATTCCGTTTCTAAAATTGGTCCATCAACAATAGCAATATTTGGGTTTGGTCTATCTAAGATTATGAGTGGTATTCCCACTTCGGCACAAGCTTCCATAACATAATGTAGCGTAGATATATAGGTGTAAAATCGTGCGCCCACATCTTGAAGATCAAAAACTATAATATCTAAATCGTTTATTTGTTCGGGTTTTGGTTTTTTATTATTTCCGTAAAGCGAAATTATTGGCAGGCCGGTTTTAGTATCTTTTCCGTCTTTAATAAGTTCGCCAGCATCGGCAGTTCCTCTAAAACCGTGTTCGGGTGCAAAGATTTTTCGTACATTAATTTTTTGTTCTAGAAAAAAATCCACAATACTCATAGTTACTAATTCACTTTCTTTTTCATGTAAATGCCCTTTCATTATTGTAAATTCAATTATTCCTGTTTGATTGGTAAGAACTCCCACTTTTTTATCTTTTAATAAAGAACTGTACTTAGAAAAATTTTCAGCACCCGTAATTATTTTTTTTTCATTTCTTATTGAATCGATATCTTTTGTTTTAGACTTTCGACTTTCGACTTTCGACTTTTGACTTGACTGGGTTGAATTTCCACACGAAAAAACAAGTAAAACCAAGAATAAAAATGTATTTTTGAATAATAATTTCGGAATCATAATAAGTTGAATTTAGAATATTTCATAGCCAAACGATTAGCAACTGCTAAAAGCCATAAAAGTAGTGTATCTTCTCCAATAATAAAAATAGCAACTATTGCGGTAGCACTTGGTATAATTATGATGCTGGTTGCCGTGGCTACAAGTATGGGGTTGCAACAAAAAATTAGAGAAAAATTTTCGGCAGTTAACGGACATATTATTATTTCTAATTTTGACGATAATCAATCGGAAATTAATACAATACCTATTGCTACCGAGCAAGATTTTTATCCAAATTTTACAACGGTTAGCGGTATCAAGCACATACAAGCTATAGCAAATAAAACGGCTTTAATTAGAACAGAAGAAACGGTTGAAGGTGTTGTTTTTAAAGGAGTAGGAGCAGACTATGACTGGAGTTATTTGCAAAATTATTTGGTGCAAGGCACATTGCCAAATGTATCTTCTAAAATTACCGATGACATTGTAATTTCCGAATATTTAGCCAATCGATTAAAATTGAAACTTAACGATGTTGCCCGAACCTATTTTTTAAAAGATGGTGGAAAAGGATATAACTTGCGTAGTTTTAAAATTGTAGGAATTTTTAATTCAGGATTTCAAGATTTTGATGCCAATTATGTGCTGGGCGATATTCGTCATATTCAAAAAATTAATAAATGGAAACCAAATGAAATAGGACAATTTGAGGTTTTTATTGACGATTTTGATAAAATTGAAGAAAAAGGCGAAGAAGTGTATAAAGCAATTCCGCCTATTTATAACAGCACTACTATTGCTCAAAAATATTATGGAATATTTGAATGGCTAAAAATGTTCGATTTTAATACGCTTATTATTTTAATTGTAATGATTGTTGTAGCAACTATAAATATGATTGTAGCGCTACTGGTTTTAATATTAGAAAGAACACAAATGATTGGCATATTAAAAGCCTTGGGCGCATCGAACTGGGTAGTTAGAAAAGTGTTTCTTTATAATGCGTTTCGCTTAATTAGTAATGGGTTGTTGTGGGGCAACGGAATTGCGATTGCACTATTACTTATTCAAAAATATTTTCAAGTTGTAAAACTAAATCCTGAGAATTATTATGTAACAAGTGCACCTGTAGTAATAGATATTCCGTATTTTTTATTAATTAATATGGGAACAATCTTAATTTGCTTAGTAGTATTGATGCTACCATCGTATATTATTACTAAAATTTCGCCTGTTAAAGCAATACGTTTCGATTAATAGAAACCCTAATCTTCTTCATTTTCAGATGTACTAGTGCCTAATTTTTTTGCTTTTTCGCGCCAAGAATTTGCTAAATCTTTTAAGTCTATTGGTTTTGCTGGCGGTTGTTCTACCAAATGTTTTTGGCGAAATGCGGTTACCAAAATGCTTTCAATTTGAAAATCTTCAAAAACATCGTAAGGTTTGTATGTTTTTTTTAAATCAATATCAAATAATTTTGCGGTATTGTTAGACCAAAATGCTTTCCAACCGCTTTTGTAATCTTTTATTAAATTAAAAGTACTTTCTCCTGTTTGCCGAGCTATTAATTTTACTAATATTTGACCATCTTTTCTAGATAATTTTTTTAAACGTGGTTCAAATTCTTTTTGCAAATAATCTTCGGCAATTTTTAAATATTTTTTCTTTTCTTTTTTGGTTTTAAGTTGGGCTAATACCGTGTTTATTTTAACCAATTTTTCAGCAGTTGCTTTTGCATACGGATACGTTTTAAAAACACGTCTTTTTAAAATAATAAGTCTTTTTTGCGATTCCGATAATTTTCCCTTTTCCGATATAACCAACTCTTTTAACTCAAATGAATATAAAATAGACGAGTCTTGTTTGGTAACTTTTAACGTGTCTTGTTCTTGAATTTGCGAAAAAATCAAGTTGCAAAGCAATACGTTAATAAACAAAAAAAGTAGTTTCATTCTAAAATAATAGTTTATAAAGTTCATCAAAATTAAACAATTATTGTCAAGTCTTGTGCCAATTTTATAATTTAGCACAAAATTAAAATGATATGAGTTCAAAATCAATATTAAAAAAGACATCGTTAACTTTTTTAGAAAACTATTTAAACAACGCATCGCCTACAGGCTGGGAAGCATCGGGGCAAAAATTATGGATGGAGTATTTGAAACCTTATGTAGATACTTTTATAACCGATACTTATGGCTCTGCTGTAGGTGTTATAAATCCTGATGCACCTTATAAAGTTGTAATTGAAGGTCATGCCGATGAAATTTCATGGTACGTTAACTACATTACAGACGATGGTTTAATTTACGTAATTAGAAATGGTGGAAGCGACCATATGATTGCGCCATCGAAACGTGTTAATATTCATACTAAAAAAGGAATTGTAAAAGGTGTTTTTGGCTGGCCAGCTATTCATACACGAAGTAGAGATAAAGAAGAGCCTGCAAAAATTAGTAATATTTTTATAGACTGCGGTTGCGAAACCAAAAAAGAGGTTGAAGCATTGGGCATTCACGTGGGTTGCGTTATTACCTATCCAGATGCTTTTGAAGTTTTAAACGGAAATAAATTTGTTTGCCGCGCTATAGATAACAGAATGGGCGGTTTTATGATTGCCGAAGTAGCTCGTTTATTAAAAGAGAATAAAAAGAAATTGCCATTTGGCTTGTATATTGTAAATGCTGTACAAGAAGAAATAGGTTTGCGTGGTGCCGAAATGATTACACAAACCATAAAACCAAATGTTGCTATTGTTACCGATGTTTGCCACGATACTACAACACCTATGATTGATAAAAAAATTGAAGGCGATTTAAAAATGGGGCGTGGACCAGTTATTGCGTATGCACCTGCTACACAAAACAATTTACGCGAAATGATTGTTGCTACTGCAGAAGAAAACAACATTCCGTTTCAGCGTCATGCCTCTTCAAGAGTAACAGGAACCGATACCGATGCGTTTGCTTATAGTAATGGCGGTGTGGCTTCAGCACTAATCTCATTGCCTTTACGCTATATGCACACTACTGTGGAAATGGTACACCGCGAAGATGTAGAAAATGTTATTAAATTAATTTACGAATCGTTACTGAAAATAGAGAACAACGAAACGTTTTCGTATTTTAAATAATAAAAAAATGCCTCGTTAATTAACGAGGCATTTTTTTATTGAATTAATTTGGCAACTATTTTTGAAACGGGTAAAATTTCTTTTGTATTTTCTATACTTGGTCCTGCTACCCAAACAGTTTTATAAGTAACTTCTTTAGCCGCTTTTTCGGTAGCTTTCATTCCAATGTAAAAACGAAACATTTTTACCCATTTTTTTAGTTTTTTATTTTTGTTTAATAAACGTTCGTACCAAGGCTGTTTTGTGCCTACTTTTTGTACGTATGGTGTATTAATAACGGTACAAGGCGTACCCGATATTCTTTCGGTCATTACAATATCGGTAGCGCCGTAATCTACACAAGCTTGTTTGTATTCTGTAGAAACATCGGCCTCTTCTGAAGCAATAAACGGACTGCCAACAGAAACACCAACGGCGCCATAACGTAACATCTTATCTAAATCGGTTTTAGAGCTTACACCACCAGCAGAAATTACAGGTAAAGTAGTGTTTTCATTTAAGACATTAATTAACGTTTCAGGATTAATATTACCTCTGTGGCCACCTGCTTCGTTGTTTACAGCCACGAGTGCATCGGCGCCAAGGCTTTCTACTTTTTTTGCAAAATTTAAATCGGTAACATCGCAAAATACTTTTATACCAACTTTGTGAGCTTCTCTTATGGTTTCTTCTGGACTTCCTAATGAAGTTAAAATAAAATCGACTTTTTCTTCGCAAAGTAAACGAAGCTGTTCTTTGTATTTTACATTCGATTTGTTTACAATTAAATTAAATCCAAAACTTCCGCCAGCAACTTTGGCTTGCTTCAATTCATTAATAGCGTCTTTTAACTGGTCTAATGTTCTGTAATTTAATGCAGGAATACAACCTGCAATACCACATTTCATAGCTTCTTTTACCATTTTAGTGTTTGATACTAAGAACATAGGCGCCATTATAATAGGATATTGTATTTGAAGCAGTTCGGTTAAACTCTTTTTAGCCATAGAAATCAAAATTTATCCAAATATACAAATTTGTATGCACGCATAATAAAATACTTACTCTAAATTTAATGCGTTTAAAAGCAATTGAGCTGAAGCTTCGTTAGTTGCTAGCGGAACATTGTGTACATCGCAAATGCGGATAAGCATATTAATATCGGGCTCGTGCGGGTGGCTAGAGTTTGGATCTTTAAAAAACAGAACCATTTTCGTTTTTCCTTCGGCAACTCGAGCAGCAATTTGGGCATCGCCGCCAAGTGGTCCCGATAGCATTTTTTTTACTTTTATTCCGGTTTGTTCTACTTTGCCTCCGGTTGTTCCTGTGGCAATTATTTTTATTTTTTCGGCTATGAGTAACGCTTTGTTTTTATTAATAAATTGCACCATTTCGGCTTTTTTACCATCGTGCGCTATAATTGCTAATTCAAAATTTTTCATAGCGTAAAGTTACAAAAAACGTAAATTCATTTTTTAAAATCAGCAGTAATTATTGGTTTACTTTTTTATAAAAATATTGGTTACATATTTTTTACCTGCCGCGTTTGTTGTTATGGCTATTCCAAAATGAGTATAATCACCTTCAATTATATTTTTATGACCATTACTGTTTGTCCAAGCTGCTACTATTTCGGCTATAGGGTTGTGGCCAGAAGCTACGTTTTCACCCACTTTATAAGCATTTAAAACCGTTACCATATTTGCTTGTCTTTCTTCAAAATTATCATGATTTAGCGTGTTGTTAGCTATCATATAATCGTTATGTGTACTTGCTACAAAGGAGATGTGTTCTATAACTTGAAGCGTTGGCAAATTCTTAGACACTCTGTATTCGTTAAGTAGCGCTAATGCTTCCATTTCATCTGGAGAATGGTTGTAGCTTTCTTGCGTAAAATTTGCATTGGTTTCATTTCCTTTTGAAGTATCGTTAGAGCACGAAGAAAAATACATTACAAAGAAACCAATATAGAAAATAGATGCTAGTATTTTCATAACATTAGTAGGTTAAGTTTTACGATAAATAAGATTTGGGAATACTAATGTAGGAAAAAATCAATTGAAAATAGAAAAAATAGTCAAAAAATTTAATTATTTAACAATTGTGTAAGCAATAGTTTATTTTAAGGCGCTAGTCGATCTATTTTCCAGATGTAATTTTCTTTTAGTTGGTATCGAATTCTATCGTGCAAGCGATTAGGGCGACCTTGCCAAAATTCTATTTCAACTGGGCGAACTAAAAAGCCACCCCAAAAGTTAGGTCGAGGTACTTCTTTGTTTTCAAACTGATGTTCTAAGGTTTTTAATTTTTCTTCTAAATACTCTCTGTTCGGAATAACTTCGCTTTGATTGGAAACTAAAGCCCCAAGTTGACTTCCTTTTGGGCGCGATGCGAAATAATTGTCGGAAATGTTTTCGGTAGTTTTTTCGGCAATACCTTTAATAATAACTTGGCGTTCTATGGAATGCCAAAAAAAAGACAAGCAAATATGCGGATTGTTTAAAATGGCTTTTCCTTTTTCGGAAGTGTAATTGGTGTAAAAAATAAATCCTTCTTCGTTAAATTTTTTAAGTAATACCACCCTATTTTTAGGAAATCCGTCTAAACCGAAAGTTGAAACCGTCATGGCGTTAACTTCTTCTACGCCACCAAAATCTTCTACTTCGTGAAACCATTTATGAAATAAATTAATAGGGTCTTCTGGAATAGTGTTTTCTAAAAGTTCGGCTTTGTCGTATGTTTTGCGATAATTACTTAAATCACTCATTGTTTTGTTTTTTCTTTGCTGTAAATAGCTTAATTATAAATTTCAATATTCGAGAAAAATAAGTTTCAGAGTTCGATTGTTTTTCCATCTTCTGCTAGTATAACATTATTAAAAATAGTTTTAGCTTCGGTTTTAAAAGGTTCTATGTTTCCGTATCGAGTAGAATAATGACCTAAAATTAAACATTTTGCATGTGCTAATTTAGCAATTTTTGCGGCTTGTTTGGCTGTACTGTGCATTGTTTTTTCCGCTAAATGTGCCTCGCTTTCTAAAAAAGTACTTTCATGATAGAGTGCATCTACGTTTTTTATTATTGGTACAATTTCTTCATTATAAACTGTATCGCTACAAAAAGCGTAGCTTTTTTCAGGTTCTGGATTAAAAGTTAATGCTGCATTTGGTATAATAGTTTCATCATCTAATTTCATATCGCCACCGTAAATAAGTTTTTGAAAATAACAAGTATCTATTTTATAATAATCTATGGCTTCTAGATTTAGTTTCCGTTTTATATTTTTTTCTTGAAATAAATAGCCGTTTGTATAAACTCTGTGTTTTAGCGGAATGGTTTTAACCAATACTTTTTCATCTTCATACACAATTTCACTTTCTGTATTTTCTAATTCGTGAAAGTATAAGTTATAACCTGTGTAAGAACCCGATGCTCTAAGCTGTAATAAAATAATTTCTTTAATTCCTTTTGGACCGTAAACGTGCAAATCGTTTGCTCGATTAAGTAACATAAAAGTTGAAATTAACCCGATTAAGCCATAAAAATGATCGCCGTGTAAATGCGATATAAAGATGTGATTGATACGTGAAAATTTAATTTTCTGTTTGCGAAGTTGTGTTTGCGTTCCTTCGGCACAATCAATTAAAAAAAGTTGGTTTTTTATTTCTAATACTTGCGAAGTTGGGTTGGAAATGGTTCGTGGCGTGGCGGCATAACAGCCTAGTATGTGTAATTTCATGGTTTTTCAGTTGCAGTTATACAATGTTAATAAATCGGCTTTTTCAGTTTATCCATTGTTCAATTAGTTTAATAAACTCGCTTAATTCATACGAAACGAATATTGTCAAAATCGATAATTCGTTTTCATATTTTTCTTTTTTTCTCAAAGTCAACGAGTAACATAAAATCGGAATTATCATTAATAATTTCAGCTCATTTGTATAAGGATAGTGCAATAATTTCGACAAAAACGAAAAGATAGCAAAAAGTCCTATAATCAAATTCAGCCATTTTCTTTTAATTCCACTATAAGCAACGAATATCAAGCTCAAAATTCCGAAACTGATAAACGAAATGTTTTTTAGAAGTACATTTTCGATAAAGAACAGAATAAAACTAATAATTAGCCCAACTAAAATTCCGACTAAAAATTTCGGTTTAGTTTTCTTAAAGAGAAAAATTCCGATTAAGATTCCAATTCCGATTATAATTTTTGCGTAGGTCATTTTCAGATGAATGTGTTCTAACGAACTGCGGCTTGCTCTCAGTGGCGACGAGCCAAGACCAAGCCATAACAAATATAACGCAAACTTTTGATTTTTCAGAGAAAATTCGGAAGGTTGCCAAAAAAAGCCATTACTTGTAACTGCTGTTAGCTGATGCTATTTTATTGTCATTTATTTTGTGAGTTTCAATTTTCATTTTGGGCTTTACGTTGATTAATAATTATAAGAATAGCGACCACAATAAAAGGTAATGTTGAAATTAATATTTTAAAATTTACACTAATTACTCCTATGAAAAACATAAATACTAATAAAAGACCAAGACAAGAAATACCAACATAAATCAATTTTCGGTTTGGTGTTTCTTGAAAAAGAGTAATGAACAAAATTATTTGTCCTAAAAGTGGTATAATTGAAAATGGGTGAATTGCTGATCTAGGCTCATTAAGCATATTTTTTAATAGTTCATATTCTCCTTGAAAAGTAAATGTACTATTGTCTTTTCCCCATTCCAAATAACCGAATAAAGAAGAAATTATAGAAGTAGATTTAAAACTTTTCCTTTCATTTTTTAAGTGTTTTAGTTTTTAGATGGTCGTCCTGATCTGACCGCTAACGAATGCTAAACGTAGTTCTACTTTTTTGAGTAAATATAAGAAATTGTGTTAAAACAATTGACAAATAAACAACTTCCACTTTCAATTTGTCCAATTGGTTGTCAAATAAACGTAGTTTACGTAATTTGTACAAATTTCGCTTATTGGGAAACAAAAAAGTAGGCAATTACACAGCTTATGTTAGTACACGTTTTCCCTCGATGGGCAGCTAAAGCTGTCGTTTACAGGTATGTAAAAAAGTAATTTGGTTTAGCAGTTCGTTAGAACACATTTCCAAAGGGGCGGGAGTGCGAAGCACGTAGCAACTTTGGTCAGCTTTAGCTGAATGTGTTCTAACGTTTGGTAGCTAAAATAAGTGGCGACGAGCCAACACCAAGCCATAACAAATATAACGCAAACTTTTGATTTTTCAGAGAAAATTCGGAAGTATGCCCTTGCCTAAGCCATTACTTTTAACTGCTGTTAGTAGAAGTTATTCTTTTCTAAAGTTCGGAATTAACATTCCATAAAGCAAAATAAGGGTTTTCTGCACCTTTTTTTCTAAGTAATACGTAAAATGGTTTGTCAAAGATTAGTTTTTTGGGTTTTGGTTTTTCAATTTCTCCAATTGATTCTGATGCTTCAACAGCATATTCTACTTCGCTTTCAATTTCCGCTCCGTTTTCATCCAATACAAATGCAGTTCTTTGATATGCAGTCTCAATTCTAAATTTATTTTCAAAACCGTTTAGAATTTTCCCTTCCATTGTTTCATAATTTTTTTCAATATTGAAATTAAATTTAGGAATTATAATAATATCATCATTTAAAAAAATTAAACTTCCAGTTTTGCTTTTGTTCTGTTGAAACGTCTGTTAATTTTAACAATGATTGGTTCATCTCATTTAAATTTTTGTAACTATCCTCAGTTTTGAATAATATAATTTCATGTGTTATATCTGTCGGTCTTAATTTTATTATAAAATTATCATCATTTTTATAATAAAATTTGAAACACAATCAGATACTTCAATCCCATCCATTAACCCCAAATGATTTAACAGGAACATTTTCAAATTTTAGTTTCTTATCCATATGAATTTAACTTTTTAATTCCAAAAGGTAAAGATTTTTTGAAAAATGCTTTTAATATTATTTTCGATAATTTCTACATCTGCAAAGTATTCATTTTTATCTAAAACATTTTTTTGTATGTATTTGATTTGCTTAAAAGTATCAAATCATTGTCTTTCTTGTCTATTCCCCATGGTTTTCCAATTTCATCTGTAATTTCATTCCATGCATATAAAAGAGTAACACAATATATTGAATTGCTTTCTTTGTAAATTTCGTTTTCGAGTGTTGGAGAAAATTTAGTATTCTTAAATTCAGTTATTTTTTTTGCTTTGTCAAACTTACTTTCTTGGTTGTCTTTTTTACATGAAATTGTAAAAGCAATAACCAACAATAAAAATATTTTAGATAGTTTTTTCATATAATTACTGCCAACTGCTGTATAAACGGAATTAAAATCCTAAATCGCGTTCAATTTCTTCCATTTCAATAATATCGTGCGCTTCTAAAACAGAAGGTACAATGTGGAGATAATCGGGAACATCATTAAAATTGATGTTTTCGGCTACAATAACTAGCGATTTTTTAGCTTTTTTGTGTTTTTTTGCTAAATCTTTAAAGCTAACCAAATTGGCCAACGATATAGTAGTGGCGTGCGAAACATCTAGAATAAGGTTATCGCTTTTAAAATTGTGATATTCGTTTGTTATGTTTTCTAAAAACAGTTGAATATCGCCTTTGGTATCCTTAATAATGGTAGTATGTCCTTTTTTATCGACTTTCATAAAACGTTTTAATTAGCTTTGCTAAGATACTAAATCTATTGTTTTATTTTGCTTGCTAATAAATAAATTACGGCCATTCTAATGGCTACGCCATTTTCAACTTGGTTTAAAATTACCGATTGGTCGCTATCGGCAACGTCGGAAGTAATTTCTACACCACGATTTATTGGCCCTGGGTGCATAATAACCACTTCTTTATTTAGCGAATTAAGCAATTCTTTGGTAACACCATATTGTTGAGTATATTCTCTTGTTGAGGGAAAATAATTTACATCTAACCGTTCGTTTTGAACCCGAAGCATATTGGCTACATCTGCCCATTCAAGAGCTTTTCGTAAGTTAGATTCTACTTTTACACCTAAACTTTCTACATATTTTGGCAGTAAGGTTTTTGGGCCGCAGAGTTTAACTTCTGCGCCTAATTTTTGTAGCGTAAAAATATTAGACAAAGCCACTCGCGAATGCAAAATATCGCCTACAATTACTATTTTTTTACCAGCCACTTCGCCTAGTTTTTCTTGTATAGTAAAACTATCTAAAAGAGCTTGTGTAGGGTGTTCGTGTGCACCATCGCCAGCATTTACAACACTTGCATTAATGTTTTGCGATAAAAAATGTGCTGCTCCAGGCGAGCTATGGCGCATAACCACCATATCTACTTTCATCGATAAAATGTTGTTTACCGTATCAATTAAGGTTTCCCCTTTTTTGACTGACGATTGCGCTGCCGAAAAGCTAATAACATCTGCAGAAAGGCGTTTTTGCGCCAGCTCAAACGAAAGTTTGGTTCGTGTTGAATTTTCAAAGAATATATTAGCAATGGTAATATCGCGAAGCGACGGTACTTTTTTTATAGGTCTATTAATTACTTCTTTAAAATGACGGGCAGTTTCAAAAATTAAATCAATATCATCTTTGGTAATGTATTTTATTCCGATTAAATGATTTACTGATAACTCTTTCATTTAGTAGTTGTGTTGTTATTTATTTTTTTCTTCTAGTAGAACCAAATCTTCGCCATCGTTTTCTTGCCATTTTACCACTACTTTTTCGTTGTTTATAGCATCTACCTGCCGACCTCTATAATCGGGCTGAATGGGTAAATGACGACTAAATCGGCGGTCTATTAAAGTTAATAATTCAATTTCTGCTGGTCGTCCAAACGATTGTATTGCTGTTAAAGCTGAACGAATGCTTCTGCCTGTGTACAAAACATCGTCAATAAAGACTACTTTTTTATCTTCTACAATAAAATTGATTTCAGTTTTGTTAGCTTCCAGTGGTTTTTCACTTCTTCTAAAATCATCTCTAAAAAAAGTAATGTCTAAAAAACCTACTTGTATGTTTTCTATAGTATAATCGGTTTTTAAAATATGAGCCAATCGCTTTGCTAAGTGTGTTCCTCTGGGTTGAATTCCTATTAATAAAGTGGTAGAAAAATCGAGATGATTTTCGATTAATTGACAAGCCAAACGGTGCAATATTATGTTTACTTCTTTTGCGGAAAGTAATATTTTTTGACTCATAAAAGCAGTGTAGTTGTGTTCGGCGGTAAAATTACAATAATTTTCTATAACTTTATAAACCAATTTTTATTCTTTTAATTAATGAGTCAAATTGCATTATTTGAAATAAATAACACTTTTAAAATAACGGGAAGAGGTGTTGTTTTTTCAGGGAAAATAATAAACAATGGTTCTGTTGCTAAAGGAAATTTTTTAGAATTTAAGTGGAATAATACTTTGTTTAAACGAAAAATTATAGCAATTGAAATTATTAATTTTAAAAATCCACTACAGCAAAAATTGAATGTTTTAGGAATAGTAATAGAAACCTTAAATAATCAAGAAATGCTAAATTTACATCAGTGGAATCCTAATAAAACTATTGCAAAAGTTCTTGAAAATTAAAAAACGTGAACAATTTTAAAAGATATTTAATCGATAAAGCAGGACTTTCGGAATCTGAATTTGAACAGATAAAAAATTTTGGCACATCTAAAAAAGTGGAAAAAGGCAGTTTTTTGTTGCAACCAAGTGAAGTTTGTAATCATTCTTTTTTCGTAGAAAGTGGCTTGTTGCGTTCCTATACAATCGACGAAACGGGGAAAGAGCACATTATTCAGTTTGCTCCCGAAAATTGGATTATTTCCGATAGAAGTAGTACTTATTTTAACGAACCGTCAACTTTTTATATTGATGCTATTGAAGATTCGGAATGTATTCTTTTAGATGCTAATTTTACTAATCGAGTTTGTGCTTTAAGCGTTTCTTATGCAATTTACAACGAAAAAAGTCTGCACAAACACATTCGCAGTTTGCAAAACAGAATTAACTTGCTTATTGGTGCCAATGCCGAAACACGCTACCTAGATTTTATAAAACAATATCCCGAATTATTACTTCGTGTGCCACAATGGATGATTGCTTCTTATCTTGGTATTACTCCAGAAAGCTTAAGTAGAGTTAGAAAAGAATTAGCAAAACGTAATTTTAAACCAAAGTTTGATTAATTTTTACTTCTTACCATACATCAATGCAGGGTTCTATTCGCTACACTAACTTTGTACTATAATTTTAAATAAATTAATTATGACAACTAAAAAAATAGAACTAATAATAGCGCCTAAAACACCTCATTTTGTAGGCGACGGTTTCCGAGTGCATAATTTTATTCCAAGTGCATATCATTTGGATATGGAACGAATGAACCCATTTATTATGATGGATTATAATTCAAAGCATTATTTTGCTCCAACAGAAAAACCTCGCGGAGTTGGTGTTCATCCACATCGTGGTTTCGAAACAGTAACAATAGCTTACAATGGTAAGGTAGAACATCACGATAGTGCTGGCGGCGGCGGTATAATTGCAGAAGGCGATGTGCAATGGATGACCGCTGCAAGTGGTGTATTGCATAAAGAATTTCACGAAACCGAATGGGCTAAAAAAGGAGGTGTTTTTCAAATGGTACAACTTTGGATTAATTTGCCAAAAAAAGATAAAATGAGTAGCCCTAAGTACCAAGCTATAAAAAATACTGAAATAGCTAAAGTTGATTTAGATAAAAACGGTTTAGTTGAAGTTATTGCAGGCGAATACAATAATGTTAAAGGTTCAGCATCAACATTTACGCCTATTCATTTATTAAATGCTAAATTAAATACTGGCGGCAAAGCTTATTTTCGCTTTCCAGCACATTATAATACAGCTTTACTAGTTGTTGAAGGAGAAATAAAAGTGAATGATGAAATTGTTGCAACAGATTATTTTGCTTTATTTGAAAATAAAGGAGAAGACTTTATAGTTGAAGCCACTGAAAACGCAATTGTTTTAATTTTAAGTGGCGAACCTATAAAAGAGCCTATAGTTGCTCACGGGCCATTTGTAATGAATACAGAAGAGGAAATTATGCAAGCCTTTAACGATTTTAATAACGGAAAATTTGGTTATTTAGAAGATTAATATAACCAAACAATTAATTTTACGAATAGCTAACACTCTGTTAGTAAGGTTATAGTAAAAAACTTTATAAAAAAGGTTGGAGAAAGTTTGCAAAAAAGAAAAAGAGTATTAGTTTTGCACCCGCTTAGATAAGGCATGTTCATTGGATTTAGGGTGTTTTGTTTATATAAATAAAAGTTTTAAAAAAACTTAAAAATTTATTTGGATAATAAGGAATAAAGCTAGTATCTTTGCCGTCCGTTTAGAAACGGAAAAGCAGTAGAGGTTCTTAATTTTTTTGTGTTTTGTAAGTGTTTTCAATTTTTTTCAAAAAAAGTTTCAAAAACATTTGCCAGATAAAAAAAAGTTACTACTTTTGCACCCGCTAAGTTAAAAATTTAGCGAAATAAAAAGAGAAGAATACGTTCATAGACATATTGGATTAACAGCATACAAAAATAAGAAAGTAAGGCGATATTAAGAATAACCTAGCAATTTATCGAATAATATTATAATATACGATGAAGAGTTTGATCCTGGCTCAGGATGAACGCTAGCGGCAGGCCTAACACATGCAAGTCGAGGGGTAGTAAGTGCTTGCACTTATGAGACCGGCGCACGGGTGCGTAACGCGTATGCAATCTACCTTGTACAGGGGGATAGCCCAGAGAAATTTGGATTAATACCCCATAGTATTATCGAATGGCATCATTTGATGATTAAAGTTCCAACGGTACAAGATGAGCATGCGTCCCATTAGTTAGTTGGTAAGGTAACGGCTTACCAAGACGATGATGGGTAGGGGTCCTGAGAGGGAGATCCCCCACACTGGTACTGAGACACGGACCAGACTCCTACGGGAGGCAGCAGTGAGGAATATTGGGCAATGGAGGCAACTCTGACCCAGCCATGCCGCGTGCAGGAAGACGGCCCTATGGGTTGTAAACTGCTTTTGTACAGGAAGAAACGCTAGTTCGTGAACTAGTTTGACGGTACTGTAAGAATAAGGATCGGCTAACTCCGTGCCAGCAGCCGCGGTAATACGGAGGATTCGAGCGTTATCCGGAATCATTGGGTTTAAAGGGTCCGTAGGCGGTCTTATAAGTCAGTGGTGAAATCTCCCAGCTCAACTGGGAAACTGCCATTGATACTGTAGGACTTGAATTTTTGTGAAGTAACTAGAATATGTAGTGTAGCGGTGAAATGCTTAGATATTACATGGAATACCAATTGCGAAGGCAGGTTACTAACAGACGATTGACGCTGATGGACGAAAGCGTGGGTAGCGAACAGGATTAGATACCCTGGTAGTCCACGCCGTAAACGATGGATACTAGCTGTTCGGCATTTATGTTGAGTGGTTAAGCGAAAGTGATAAGTATCCCACCTGGGGAGTACGCACGCAAGTGTGAAACTCAAAGGAATTGACGGGGGCCCGCACAAGCGGTGGAGCATGTGGTTTAATTCGATGATACGCGAGGAACCTTACCAGGGCTTAAATGGGAGACGACGTTATTGGAAACAGTAATTTCTTCGGACGTCTTTCAAGGTGCTGCATGGTTGTCGTCAGCTCGTGCCGTGAGGTGTCAGGTTAAGTCCTATAACGAGCGCAACCCCTGTTGTTAGTTGCCAGCACGTAATGGTGGGAACTCTAACAAGACTGCCGGTGTAAACCGTGAGGAAGGTGGGGATGACGTCAAATCATCACGGCCCTTACGTCCTGGGCCACACACGTGCTACAATGGCCGGTACAGAGAGCAGCTACCTAGCGATAGGATGCGAATCTATAAAACCGGTCTCAGTTCGGATTGGAGTCTGCAACTCGACTCTATGAAGCTGGAATCGCTAGTAATCGGATATCAGCCATGATCCGGTGAATACGTTCCCGGGCCTTGTACACACCGCCCGTCAAGCCATGGAAGCTGGGGGTACCTGAAGTCGGTCGCCGCAAGGAGCTGCCTAGGGTAAAACTGGTAACTGGGGCTAAGTCGTAACAAGGTAGCCGTACCGGAAGGTGCGGCTGGAACACCTCCTTTCTAGAGAAACGATAAAATTAAGTTATTTTAGGTATTGTTTTACTTTCTAGCTGTTGGTTCAAAACTATTAAATACAGAGTCTCGTAGCTCAGCTGGTTAGAGTACTACACTGATAATGTAGGGGTCGGCAGTTCGAGTCTGCCCGGGACTACTTTTTTTAATTACGAATTATAAATTACGAATTAAAAAATCTGTATTAAATAAAAAAGGAAATTCTGGAAGTTGAGAATTCAAAATTCGTAATTCTGAATTCATAATTCTGAATTTAAGAATGGGGGATTAGCTCAGCTGGCTAGAGCGCCTGCCTTGCACGCAGGAGGTCATCGGTTCGACTCCGATATTCTCCACTATTCAAGTGAATAGTAAAGAGTGAATAGTAATTAGTAAAAAAAAAAACTAATCACTAATTACTAGGTACTAATCACTAAGAAAAAAGTTCATTGACATATTGAGAAAAAAATATAATAAGTAGAATAGAAAGCACAGTTTTAAGCTGATAGCTATAAGCTATAAGTTTAATCTAAAAAGTACAATAAGCAAAATAAGGGCGTATGGGGGATGCCTAGGCTCTCAGAGGCGATGAAGGACGTGATAAGCTGCGAAAAGCTGCGGGGATTGGCACATACGAGTTGATCCGCAGATATCCGAATGGGGCAACCCACTATGTTGAAGACATAGTACACCGATAGGTGAGTGAACCCGCTGAACTGAAACATCTAAGTAGGCGGAGGAGAAGAAAACAAAAGTGATTCCGTAAGTAGTGGCGAGCGAACGCGGACTAGCCCAAACCGTTGTTGTTACGGCAATAACGGGGTTGTAGGACTGCGATATTCGAGCTATAATGAATTAGAATAACCTGGAAAGGTTAACCGTAGAGGGTGATAGTCCCGTATAAGTAAAGCGTAGTAAGATAGCAGTATCCTGAGTAGTGCGGGGCACGTGAAACCCTGTATGAATCTAGCGGGACCATCCGCTAAGGCTAAATACTCCTGAGAGACCGATAGTGAACCAGTACCGTGAGGGAAAGGTGAAAAGAACCGTGAATAACGGAGTGAAATAGATCCTGAAACCATACGCTTACAAGCGGTCGGAGCCAATTTATTTGGTGACGGCGTGCCTTTTGCATAATGAGCCTACGAGTTACCGTTGCTGGCAAGGATAAGGTATTAAGTACTGGATCCGTAGCGAAAGCGAGTCTGAATAGGGCGCTATAGTCAGTAATGGTAGACGCGAAACCGTGTGATCTACCCATGGGCAGGTTGAAGCTGTGGTAACACACAGTGGAGGACCGAACCGGTTGACGTTGAAAAGTCTTCGGATGACTTGTGGGTAGGGGTGAAAGGCCAATCAAACTCGGAAATAGCTCGTACTCCCCGAAATGCCTTTAGGGGCAGCGCTTATAATAGTTTACTAGAGGTAGAGCTACTGATTGGATGCGGGGGTTTCACCGCCTACCAATTCCTGACAAACTCCGAATGCTAGTAAATGATAATAATCAGTGAGGGCATGGGTGCTAAGGTCCATGTCCGAGAGGGAAAGAACCCAGACCATCAGCTAAGGTCCCCAAATGTATGCTAAGTTGAAAAAACGCGGTTTGCCTGCTTAGACAGCTAGGATGTTGGCTTGGAAGCAGCCATTCATTTAAAGAGTGCGTAACAGCTCACTAGTCGAGCGGGCGAGCATGGATAATAATCGGGCATAAGTATACTACCGAAGCTATGGATTGTATGTAAATACAGTGGTAGGGGAGCATTCTAAACTGGGTTGAAGGTAAACTGCGAGGTTTGCTGGACTGTTTAGAAAAGCAAATGTAGGCATAAGTAACGATAATGCGGGCGAGAAACCCGCACACCGAAAAACTAAGGTTTCCTCAGCTATGCTAATCAGCTGAGGGTTAGTCGGGTCCTAAGGCGTACCCGAAGGGGGAAGTCGATGGCCAACGGGTTAATATTCCCGTACTACTTATCATTGTGATGGAATGACGGAGTGATGAAAGCACCGCGAACAGACGGAATTGTTCGTTGAAGGTTGTAGCTATATTCTTTATAGGCAAATCCGTAGAGAATGGCAAAGACTGATAGTACTCAGCGTCTTCGGACAAAGAGATAGTGTGCCTAAGGGCTTCCAAGAAAAGTTTCTAAACTTAGATGATAAGTACCCGTACCGTAAACCGACACAGGTAGTTGAGGAGAGAATCCTAAGGTGCTCGAGAGATTCATGGCTAAGGAATTAGGCAAAATAGACCTGTAACTTCGGGAGAAAGGTCGCCCCGATGTAATAATCGGGGCCGCAGTGAAGAGGTCCAGGCGACTGTTTATCAAAAACACAGGGCTCTGCAAAATCGTAAGATGACGTATAGGGCCTGACACCTGCCCGGTGCTGGAAGGTTAAGAGGAGATGTTATCTTCGGAGAAGCATTGAATTGAAGCCCCAGTAAACGGCGGCCGTAACTATAACGGTCCTAAGGTAGCGAAATTCCTTGTCGGGTAAGTTCCGACCTGCACGAATGGTGTAACGATCTGGACACTGTCTCAGCCATGAGCTCGGTGAAATTGTAGTATCGGTGAAGATGCCGATTACCCGCAGTGGGACGAAAAGACCCTGTGCACCTTTACTATAGCTTAGTATTGACCTTGGACACGTGATGTGTAGGATAGGTGGGAGACTATGAAGTGGCGTCGCTAGGCGTTGTGGAGTCATTGTTGAAATACCACCCTTTGCTTGTCTGAGGCCTAACCCCGCGATTGCGGGGGACATTGCTTGGTGGGTAGTTTGACTGGGGTGGTCGCCTCCAAAAGAGTAACGGAGGCTTCTAAAGGTTCCCTCAGCACGCTTGGTAACCGTGCGTAGAGTGCAATGGCATAAGGGAGCTTGACTGAGAGACATACAGGTCGATCAGGTACGAAAGTAGAGCATAGTGATCCGGTGGTTCCGCATGGAAGGGCCATCGCTCAAAGGATAAAAGGTACGCCGGGGATAACAGGCTGATCTCCCCCAAGAGCTCACATCGACGGGGGGGTTTGGCACCTCGATGTCGGCTCGTCACATCCTGGGGCTGGAGAAGGTCCCAAGGGTTGGGCTGTTCGCCCATTAAAGTGGCACGCGAGCTGGGTTCAGAACGTCGTGAGACAGTTCGGTCTCTATCTACTGCGGGCGTTAGAAATTTGAGTGGATCTGATTCTAGTACGAGAGGACCGAATTGGACGAACCGCTGGTGTATCTGTTGTCTCGCCAGGGGCATTGCAGAGTAGCTACGTTCGGAAGGGATAAGCGCTGAAAGCATATAAGCGCGAAACCCACCACAAGATGAGATTTCTTTAAAGGGTCCTAGAAGATGACTAGGTTGATAGGCTATAGATGTAAAGGCAGTAATGTCATAGTCGAGTAGTACTAATAACCCGTAAGCTTATGTACACGTCTCCCCCGCTTAATTGCGGGGGAAACTTTCTTTCTTATTTAAATTCTTTTTTTCTCAATATGTTAAAATATTAGCAACAAAGTTGCAGTTATGAGTTTTGAGTTATAAGTTAAGAGTTGTAAAACTGTAAACTAAAAACTGTGAACTGAAAACTAAAAACTTAAGGTGGTTATTGCGTCGGGGCTCACCTCTTCCCATTCCGAACAGAGAAGTTAAGCCCGATAGCGCCGATGGTACTGCAGTAATGTGGGAGAGTAGGTCGCTGCCTTTCTTTTGAAAAGCCTGTCTATTATTTAGACAGGCTTTTTTGTTTAATATATGTCGAATGTCAAAAGTCCAATGTCGAATGTTGAATGTCGGATGTTGAAAATTAGTGAAAAGTAAAAAGTCGAAAGTCGAAAGTGAAAAGTGTACTTTGAAAAATAATCTTATTTTCAAATTGATACATTTTCAAATTGTCTAATTGACACATTGCCACATTCGCTAAATCGCTAATTACAAAGACTTAGGTTTTTATTAGCCCCGATAGAGCCAAGCACCCCGTGCAGGCGATAGCGGGAAGAGTACGTGTTTTGAAGTTGTAAACTTGTGGCTTCTATAAAAAAAGAGCTCAACTTATGCTGAACTCTTTTAAACTATTTTTTTGAATATTATTTTGTTAATCCTCGGGAAATGACAATACGTTGTATTTCTGAAGTTCCTTCGTATATCTGTGTTATTTTTGCATCGCGCATCATACGTTCAACGTGATATTCGCGAACGTAGCCGTTACCTCCATGTACTTGTACTGCTTCGGTAGAAACATTCATAGCTGTTTCAGAGGCAAAAAGTTTAGCCATAGCGCCAGAATGTGAAATATCTTGTCCTGCGTCTTTTTCGCAAGCGGCTTTGAAACAAAGCATTCGTGCTGCAGTTATTTGAGTTGCCATATCGGCTAATTTGAATGCAATGGCTTGGTGTTGTATAATTGGTTTGCCAAAAGCTATGCGTTCTTGCGCATATTTTAAGGCTAATTCGTAAGCGCCTTGTGCAATTCCTAATGCTTGAGAAGCAATTCCGATTCGCCCACCGTTTAAGGTTGACATAGCGAAAGTAAAACCAAAGCCGTCTTCGCCAATTCTATTTTCTTTTGGAACTTTTACATCAGAAAATAGTAATGAATGTGTATCGGAACCACGAATTCCCATTTTATTTTCTTTTGGACCAATTGTAAATCCTTCCCAACCTTTTTCAACAATAAAAGCATTAATTCCTTTGTGTCCTTTTTCTGGATGAGTATGAGCAATTACTAAATAGGTTGATGCTGTTCCGCCGTTTGTAATCCAGTTTTTAGTACCGTTTAATAAATAATAGTCGCCCATATCTTTGGCAGTTGTTCTTTGTGAAGTGGCATCGGAACCGGCTTCGGGTTCAGAAAGGCAAAATGCTCCAATTACTTGGCCTTGAGCTAGAGGAACTAAATATTTTTGTTTTTGTTCTTCGGTACAATATTTTTCCATACCAGCGCAAACTAATGAATTGTTTACAGACATAATTACGGCTGCAGAAGCATCGACTTTTGCAATTTCTTCCATTGCCAAAACATAAGAAACGCTATCTAGACCCGCACCACCATATTTAGGATCGACCATCATTCCTAAAAAGCCTAATTCGGCCATTTTTTTAACTTGTTCTGTAGGAAAAATAGAGTTTTCATCTCTTTCTATAACACCAGGTAATAATTCGGTTTGAGCAAAATCTCTAGCTGCTTGTTGAATCATTAAGTGTTCTTCGCTTAATTTAAAATCCATAGTAATTGTATAAAAAATTTGTGTATTGTTTAAAAATAGTTTTCAAATGTAATTAATTATTGTGAATTTTTCAATTGCTATTAGTAAATTTAACCCATGATTAAAAACGATTATAAAATTATTGGCGTTATGTCGGGTACTTCATTAGATGGGATTGATATAGTCTATTGTCATTTCTTTTATAAAAAAGACAAATGGAATTTTTTCATCAAAAACGCAGAGACAATCGCTTATAGTAAGGAATGGTATGAAAAATTACAAGCTGCTTTTGATTATGATGAATCTGAAATGGAACGTTTCAATAATGAATATACCATTCATTTAGCAGCGCAAATTTCGAGTTTTATTGCTAAATATTCCATTATCGAAATAGATGCTGTTTGTAGTCATGGGCATACTATTTTACACCAACCCGAAAATGGATTTACACTACAAATAGGTAATTTACCTATTTTATCATCACTGTTAAATCAAAATGTAGTGTGCGATTTTCGTGTTCAAGATGTACAATTAGGCGGTCAAGGTGCGCCACTTGTGCCAATAGGAGATGAATTATTATTTTTTGATTATAATTATTGCTTAAATTTAGGCGGATTTTCTAATATTTCATTTCAAGAAAATAATAAACGCATAGCATTTGATATTTCTCCTGTTAATATTGTTTTGAATCATTTTGCTAATCAATTAGGTTTTTCTTACGACGATGGAGGTAATTTGGCAAAAGAAGGAAATTGTAATAAAGAATTGTTATCCGAATTAAATGCTTTACCGTATTATCAATTAGGTTTTCCAAAATCTTTAGGAAAAGAATTTATTACGTCAACTATTTTACCTCTAATTTCAAAGTATGAGCTACCAATATACGATATCTTAAGAACCTTTACAGAACACGTCGCAATACAAATAAATCAAGTTATAAAAGACAATAAAACGGTTTTAGTAACGGGTGGTGGTGCTTACAATTCGTATCTTATTGAATTACTTCAAAAACTGAATTCATCAAAAAAATATGTGCTACCTAATAATTATGTAATTCAATTTAAAGAAGCTGTTATTTTCGGCTTTTTAGGTGTCTTGCGTTTGCGTAATGAAATAAATGTTTTAGCTTCGGTAACTGGTGCAAAACAAAACCATTCATCGGGCACAATTTATCTAAAAAATAACACCGATTAACAAAATATTACAATCAAATACCTATTCTAACTTTTTTAGTTTATGTATATTTGTCAAACTTAATAGTAAAACAACACATGAAAGACCTACTTAAAAAATTTGAGGATAAACAACCCGAAATTGTATTTAACTGGAAAGATTCTGAAACGGAAGCCGAAGGCTGGACGGTCATAAATTCGCTACGTGGCGGTGCTGCGGGCGGAGGAACACGTATGCGTAAAGGTTTAGATATGAACGAAGTTTTATCTTTAGCCAAAACTATGGAAGTGAAATTTTCGGTTTCTGGACCAGCTATTGGTGGCGCAAAATCGGGAATAAACTTCGACCCAGCCGACCCAAGAAAAAAAGGTGTTTTAGAAAGATGGTATAAAGCCGTTTCTCCGTTATTAAAAAATTATTACGGTACAGGTGGCGATTTAAATGTTGATGAAATACATGAAGTAATTCCTATGACGGAAGATTGTGGCGTTTGGCATCCGCAAGAAGGTGTTTTTAACGGCCATTTTAAACCCACAGAAGCCGACAAAATTAACCGAATTGGTCAATTGCGCCAAGGGGTAATTAAAGTAATTGAAAACCCAAATTTTTCGCCTGATGTTTTACGAAAATATACCGTTGCCGATATGATTACGGGTTATGGTGTTGCCGAAGCAGTACGTCATTATTACGCTATTTTTGGAGGAAATGTTAAAGGTAAAAAAGCCATCGTTCAAGGATTTGGAAATGTAGGATCAGCTGCCGCTTTTTATTTGGCACAAATGGGCGCAAAAGTGGTTGGTATTATAGATAGAGACGGTGGATTAATTAATGAAGAAGGATTTACATTTGAAGAAATAAAAACCTTGTTTTTAAATAAAGATGGCAATAAATTGGTAGCCGATAACATGATGCCTTTCGAAGAAATTAACCAAAAAATATGGACAATTGAAGCGCAAATATTTGCACCTTGCGCAGCATCGCGATTGGTTACCAAAAAACAAGTTGATGAAATGATTGCATCAGGATTAGAAGTAATTTCAAGTGGTGCTAATGTACCATTTGCCGATAAAGAAATTTTCTTTGGTTCAATTATGGAAGAAACCGATGCTAAAGTAAGTTTAATTCCCGATTTTATTGCCAATTGTGGTATGGCAAGAGTATTTGCTTATTTTATGGAACGTAAAGTGCAAATGACCGACGATGCTATTTTTTCGGATACTTCAAACACAATAAAAACAGCAATTCAAAATGTTTACAATATGAATTCTGATAAAAAGAATATAAGTGCTCGCGCTTTTGAAATTGCTTTAAAACAATTAGTATAATAAATAATAATAAATAAAATAGAATGGAAACAATTTTAATCATAGTCTTTGTACTAGGTTATATAGGTATTGCTTTAGAACACACATTTAAAATAGATAAATTAATTCCTGCTCTAGGAATGATGGCCATTCTTTGGGCATTAATAGCACTTGACCATATGCAAGTGTATGAAATAGTTGATGGAATAGGGAAAGAACCCCATCATTTAGAAGGTGTATTGTTACATCATTTAGGAAAAACAGCCGAAATTCTTGTTTTTTTAATGGGTGCTATGACCATTGTAGAAATTATCGATTATTTTGATGGTTTTTCTACAATTAAGAGCTATATAAAAACAAAAAGTAGAAAACGCTTATTATGGATTTTTACTTTTTTAGCCTTTGTTCTTTCTGCAATTATCGACAATTTAACGGCAACAATTGTATTAATTACTATTCTACAGAAAATAGTGGTTAGAAGAGAAATGCGTTTATGGTTTGCAGGGTTAATTGTTATTGCCGCTAATGCTGGAGGTGCGTGGTCGCCAATTGGCGATGTAACTACTACCATGTTGTGGATAGCAAATAAAGTTTCGGCTTCGCAATTAATAGAGCATGTATTATTACCATCTATAGCGTGTTTTGCAGTTCCTGTTTTTATTGCTTCTCGAATGAAATTGTTTAAAGGTGATATTGTTGTAGAGCTTTCAGATGATGAAAAACCAAAATCAAAATACGGATCGTTAATGTTTTATCTAGGTCTAGGAGCAATTCTTTTTGTGCCTGTATTTAAAACACTTACACACTTACCACCGTATATGGGAATGATGCTGTCGTTAGCTGTTGTAGCAGCTGTTGCAGAGTATTTAAGCAACACAAAATTTAGCTTAGGAAATGCTACAGGTGGCGAAGGCGCAGCAGTTCATCATAGTCCTGTGCATAAATCGTTATCTAAAATTGAAATGCCTAGTATATTGTTTTTCTTAGGTATTTTAATGGCAGTTGCCGCTTTAGAATCACTAGGAATGTTGTTCGATTTTGCAGGAACATTAGAACAAACCGTACCGTATTTAGGAACCGAACACCATTCTACTAAAATTTCAGATTTAGTGGTTCTTTTACTTGGTGCAGGCTCTGCGGTTATCGATAATGTACCGCTAGTAGCAGCAAGTATAGGAATGTTTCAAATAGGTATGGACGAACCGGCTTGGCATTTTATTGCCTATGCAGCAGGAACAGGAGGAAGCATGTTGGTAATTGGCTCTGCAGCAGGTGTAGTAGCAATGGGTATGGAAAAAATAGATTTTATGTGGTATCTTAAAAAAATTGGTTGGTTAGCATTAATTGGTTTCTTAGCAGGTGCAGCCACATTTATTATATTGCGCGATTTTCTTTTAAATGCAACATCTTAATGAATCATAATTTTTTTAAACAATTTACGTTAATATAAAAAATATAAAGTATGAGTATATTTCTTCAAGCCGATAGTTTAGCTTTAGCAAGTGAAGCAATAACCGATGATCAACCTGTAGAAAAAACACTTTCCGTTTGGGACTTGTTAACCAACGGTGGCATTGGCGGTCAAATTATTATTCTAGTGCTGTTTATTATGTTGTTTTTTGCTATTTTTCTCTATTTTGAACGATTATTAGCCATAAACAAAGCCAGTAAAACAGATGCTAGTTTTATGAATAATATAAAACTAAATATTTCCTCTGGAAAAATAGACGCTGCTAAAATGCTATGTGCTCAAACAAATTCGCCTGTTGCCCGATTAATTGAAAAAGGAATTTCACGCATAGGCCGCCCGCTTGAAGATATTAATACAGCCATAGAAAATGCAGGTAATTTAGAATTATATAAACTAGAAAAAAACACTAGTATGCTAGCAACTATATCAGGTGCTGGTCCTATGATTGGGTTTCTAGGAACAGTAATTGGTATGATTTTAGCCTTTCATAAAATGGCAAGCGGCGGCGGTCAAATAGAAGTAGGTATGCTTGCCGAAGGTATTTATACCGCCATGACAACAACAGTTGTAGGTTTAATTGTAGGTATTGTGGCTTACATTGGTTACAATCATTTAGTTGTAAAAACCAACAAAGTAGTTAACCAAATGGAAGCTAACGCCGTTGAATTTTTAGATTTGTTAAACGAGCCCGTATAATGAAAATAGGAAAAAACAAAAATAAAGTTTCTACCGAGTTTAATATGTCGTCTATGACCGACATTGTATTTTTGTTGCTAATATTTTTTATGCTAACCTCTACTATGGTAACTACAAATGCTTTAGATTTAGTACTGCCAAAAGGGAAAGGAAAAACCGATAGCAACAAAAACGTATCCGTTAATATTACAAAAGATTTGCAGTTTTATATCGATAAAAACCAAATTGCAAAAGAAGAACTCGAGTCAAAACTTTTAGAGATACTACCCACAGAACAAGAAGGAAACCGAGCCATTGTACTTCGTGCCGAAGAAGAAGTGCCGTATAAAGACGTAATATATGTTATGGATATTGCTAACCGCAATAAAATAAAAATGGTAGCAGCGGTTAATCCAAAATAATTTTTAGAAGCTATTTCCTGCTTTCGCCAGTCGCTTTTTGCTTGTGCAAAAAAGCTTCAACAATGGCTCAATCAGGGCTAAAAAACAGAAGACAAAATGCCTTAACAAAATTGAAAATCTACCAAAAATGTTCAAAATAGGTATTCCATCTTCCTTAATTTAAAATATTTTGTACAGATGAAATATCTAAAAACACCCGAAGAAAAAAAATCATTCACCATTACAACTGCTATTTTTGTAATACTATTTCTCTTGTTTTCTATTTTCGGATTAACCTACATGGATCCGCCACCCGAAAACGGAATAGCCATTAATTTTGGAACAAGCAACGTAGGGCAAGGCGAAATACAACCCACAGAACCTCTAAAAACCGCACCACAACCCACACCCAGCCAGCCCGAAACGTCACAAGATAACGACAATACCCTTACCCAAGACGATGATTCGCCTGTAACCGTTACACCTAAAGAAAACACAAAACCAAAAGATAAACCCAAAGAAACGACCAAACCAAAAGAAACTAAACCAACACCATCTAGCACTACAACAAATGCGCTAGACGCTTTTATTAACGGAAAAGAATCTGATGGAAAAGTTACGGGCGGTCACGGTAACGATGGTATTCCTGGCGATAAAGGCGACCCCAATGGCGATCGGTATGCCACTAGTTTTTACGGCAGCGGTAGCGGCAATGGTTCTGGTACAGGCTACGGGCTAAAAGGTAGAAATTTAGCAAAGAAAGGCGAAATTGTTCAGCAATGCGGTAACGAATCGGGTAAAGTTATTGTACAAATTACTGTTGACAGAAGCGGCAACGTTGTAAAAACACAATATGTAAAAGGAACAACCAATACTAAACCGTGTGTATTAGAAGCCGCATATAAAACCGCAAAAAATTATAAATGGAAGTCTGATGCCAATGCACCAGAAACACAAATAGGGTGGATTGAAGTTAATTTTTCGCTAGGAGAAAAATAAAAAAAAGCTGCTTATAGGTTTAGTTGTAGCCAATTATATTTTAACTCATGATAAAGCAAAATCCTTTTTCAATTTATGACTTTTTAGGATATTTTATTCCTGGCGCATTAGTTATTTACATAATTGTATTGTTAGTTACAATAACAGATTTTACAAATCTAAATACAATTTTATCTACGTTAAGTAATGATAAATCTTTTCAATTAGATAGCTTCTTGTTCTTTGTGATTATAAGTTATGCTGTTGGACATTTGATAAATTTTTTATCATCAATTACAATTGAGAGATATTCTAATTGGAAGTATAATTATCCTTCAAAATATTTAATGAATTTAAAGCCAAACCATAAGTTTTGGATTGGAAAGAAAAAAATAATATTCTGGAAAATATTACTTCTTTTATTAATTTTTCCAGTTAGTGTATTTGACTATTTATTTGGCGAAGTATTAAGCTTTAAAACATTTTATACAAAAAAAGCAGATAATTATATCATTGAAACAGTAAAAACAAAAGGGATAATTCTATTAAATCAATTAGGAACTCCAATTACAAAGACATTACGAGAATATGATTTTCATAGAATCTTTTCGCATTATGTTTATGAAAATTCTAAAAATCATCAATCGAGATTAACAAATTATGTTGCTTTATATGGTTTTTTAAGGTCGCTTTGTCTAATTTCTGTTTTTATGTTTTGGTTATTGATATACAGAATCTACATAAAAGCAGAACTTACTATAACTTTCAAAGAGTTTTTTGACAAAAGTAAATACATTATTTTTGCAATGGTTTTAATAAGTTTAGCTTCATATATTTTTTTTATGGCCTTTATGAAATTCTATCGTCGCTACACTTTGGAAAGTTTAATGTTAATAGTAATTGATAAAAAATTAGTTGACAACACTCAGAAAAGAAAACGAATGGAAGAATAACTGGCTATAACAATAGTTTTTATCAATTGCTACGCTTGGTGTGTGTTTTGAATTTTCTCTGAAAATTCTATAAGGAGTTTTGTACTTGTTATCTTTTGTACTAAATTTACGCAACTACAACAAGCCCCAAGCCTTAATAGCCCCGACAGTAGTAAGCTACCGTGTAGCACGAATGGCGGGAAATACAAAACCAAGTACAACTAAAGTTTCGCTACAAATGAATTACGAAGCAACTACAAATTGGTTGTTTAACCAATTGCCAATGTACCAAAACCAAGGTAAAATAGCTTATAAAGCCGATTTATCGAACACCTTTGCTTTAGTTAATCATTTAAAAAATCCGCAAAAATACTTTAAAACAATACATGTTGCAGGTACAAATGGTAAAGGTTCTACATCGAGCATGCTGGCGTCTATTTTTCAAGAGGCAGGTTATAAAGTGGGGTTGTTTACTTCGCCGCATTTAAAAGATTATAGAGAACGCATTAAGATAAACGGAAAGAAAATTGAAAGACAATTTGTGGTTGATTTTGTTACCGAAAACAAAGATTTTTTTGAGGAAAATGCGCTCAGTTTTTTTGAAATGACTACAGGATTGGCTTTTTCATATTTTGCAAAAAAACACGTCGATATTGCTATAATTGAAGTTGGGTTAGGTGGCCGATTAGACGCTACAAATGTAATAGAGCCAGTACTTTCTATAATTACAAATATAGGTTTTGATCATCAGCAAATTTTAGGAAATACGCTACAAAAAATTGCTTTAGAAAAAGCAGGTATTATAAAAAATCATGTTCCAGTGGTTATTGGCGAATATACTACAGAAACAAAAAATGTATTTGAAGAAGTTGCTCAAGAAAAGCATGCCGAAATTTATTTTGCACAAGAACATACTTTTCCAAATTATGCCACCGATTTACGGGGTAATTACCAAAAAGCGAATAAAGCCACTGTTTTAACTGCAGTTTCTTTATTGCAAACACATTTTAGCTTGCCAAAAGACGCCATAACTCGTGGATTTAAAAATGTTGTTGCTAATACAGGATTGCTTGGAAGATGGCATATTTTAAATGAAGAACCGCTTACTATTTGCGATACGGCTCATAATGCACACGGACTTAAAATTGTGATGGAACAGTTAATAGGTTTGCCACACGACAATTTACATATTGTTTTAGGTGTGGTTAATGATAAAGATATTGATGAAATTTTGGCTATTTTGCCCAAAGAAGCAAATTATTATTTTTGCAAACCTAAAAACCCTAGAGCTTTAAATGAAAAAGAGTTACAAAAAAAAGCAGCTATGTTTTCATTATCTGGAAGTGCATATTCCACGGTATCAAGAGCTTATAAAAAGGCGAAAGAAATTGCAACCAAAAAAGATGTTATTTATATTGGTGGAAGTAATTTTGTAGTTGCCGAAGTAGTTTAATTTTTTCAAAAAAATGTTTGGAATAATAAAAATCTCTCTTATATTTGCACCCGCAATCAGGTAATGAAAGCACACATATTGGGGCGATTAGCTCAGTTGGTTCAGAGCACCTCGTTTACACCGAGGGGGTCGGGGGTTCGAATCCCTCATCGCCCACAGATACAGAATTATAAAAAACGCCAAGTTTCCTTGTGCGTTTTTTTTGTTTTTAGATTTAGCGAGATTACTTTATTTAAGAAAATTAGAGGTTGCTTTAAATACTTTATTTTTTATGTATTATGTTTATATTTTGCATTCTCTAGGTTTCGATAAGTATTACATTGGGCAAACAAATGCTATTCAAAATCGATTAAACCGTCATAATTCTGGATATGAAAAAGCTACAAAACCTTATTTGCCTTGGGAATTAGTTTGTGTAATAACCAAAAATACACGAAGCGAAGCAATGGCATTAGAGAAAAAATTAAAAAATTTGAACAAGATTAGAATTAGAAGTTTTATAGAAAAATATAACGGGGGTCGAGACGATTCGTAAACGAATGTCTCGATACCGACATTTATCGTCGGTATTCGAATCCCTCATCGCCCACAGATACAGAATTATAAAAAACGCCAAGTTTCCTTGTGCGTTTTTTTTGTTTTTAGATTTAGCAAGATTACTTTATTTGAGAAAATTGGAGGTTACTTTAAATACTTTATTTTTTAGTTGTCTAAAATTTTTTCTAGTTTCATTCCTCGCGAGCCTTTTATTAAAATTAAACTGTTTTTAGGGTTTAGTGTTTTATAGAATGAAATAAAACTTTCTGTTGAAGTAAAAAAATGAATAAAATTACTAGCGCACTTTTCGCTGTAAAAATGACTGCCAATTAAATAGAAAGTAATAGTAGGTTGCGTGTTGCACAATTCTATAATTTTTTGATGTTCTGCTTGGCTTTCTTCTCCAAGTTCAAACATATCGCCTAAAATAGCAATTTTTGACTCGTGTTTAAGCTGAAAAAAGTTTAGCAATGCCGCATCCATACTGCTCGGATTGGCATTGTAGGCATCAAGTATGATTTTATTATTATTGTTTTCAATTAACTGCGAACGATTGTTCGTAGGAATATAATTTTCAATTGCTTTTTTTATTTTGTAGTCATCAATATTGAAATATTTTCCAAGTGCTATAGCGGCATTAATATTACTAGCATTGTACAACCCAATTAAGTTAGATTGAATTATTGTTTCGTTAAACGAAACTTTAACCATGGGTTCAGCGCAAGCGGCGTTAATATAAATATCAGCATTAGGTTGTGTAGAAAAAGTAAATCGGCTAATATGCTTCGTTTTTTCTTCCTGAATGGTGTCGTCTAAATTAACCAGTGCTGTTTTGTTGTTTTCACGCAAATAGTTATAGAGTTCACTTTTTCCTTTTATTATTCCTGCCACGCCGCCAAAACCTTCTAAATGTGCTTTTCCAAAGTTAGTAATGTAGCCTATATCGGGTTGTGCAATTTCACATAAAAATTCTATTTCTTTTTGATGGTTAGCTCCCATTTCTACGATGCCAATTTCGGTAGTTTCAGTAAAACGAAGTAAGGTTAAAGGAACGCCTATATGATTGTTAAGGTTTCCAATAGTTGCCAATGTATTATACTTTTGAGAAAGCACCACATTAAATAATTCTTTAGTAGTGGTTTTACCATTACTGCCTGTAAGCCCAATTATTTTAATGTTTAAATAGTTTCTATGAAATTGTGCTAACTTTTGTAAAGTTTCTAAACAATTTTTTACGGTTATTGTTTTACCGTTTATTTTATATTTTGGATTGTCAATTATAGCTAATGAAGCACCTTTTGCAATGGCTTCATGTGCAAATTCATTAGCATCAAAATTTTCACCTTTTAGTGCAAAAAAAATTGAATTTTCTTTAATAGTTCTAGTATCTGTAGTAATGCCAGACGATTGTAAAAAAAGTTGGTGTAGTTCGTTAATTTCCATATAGCGAAGGTATAAAAAAAGCCCATTTTTTAAATGGGCTTTTGTATATAATTTGTAAGAAATTATTTTTTAGGATTTCCTCTAGGGCTTTTTCTACTAGATTTAGGCCCAACTTTAGACATTGCACAACGGAAACCAATGTAGTCTGTTGCCATATCTTGAGGGAAATATCTTCTTTGTGCAGGATCTAACCAATAAGCTCTATCTCTCCAAGAACCACCCTTATATACTCTAACATTGTCATCTATTAATGATGTACGCTTGTTAGATTTATCGTATTGTTTAATTAATTGTTCATCGCCAATTGGATTTCCTAATGAGTCTAACTCTTGTTCCATTCCAATTTTATGCTTAGGTGCATCGTACATAGAATATTGTTCGCCACCTTCATTTCCAGATTCTTCATCTTCTCCAAAACGGAAATAACGAGTAGAAGATCTATCACCATCTCTGTAGTTTCTGTTATCAGATTTAGAGAATTGAGTTCTTAAATACGTTTCGTTTTCATCTACAGGAACTTGAGCAACTTGACCAGGAAGATTTCGTGCCATTATTCTACCGTTGCTTAAAGTATCGTATTTAATATCTTCTGTAGTAACAATTTCAGTAGTACCGTCATCACCAATTTTATTTTTCATGTAAACGTTTCCTCTAAAATAGTTAAAATCGTTTACTTCATCATCTACCATTGGACGATATACGTCGGCTACCCATTCGGCAACGTTACCCGCCATATCATACAAACCAAAGTCGTTTGGTGGATAAAATTTTACTTTTTGAGTAATATCAGCAGCGTCATCAGACCAGCCTGCAACTCCGCCGTAATCTCCTTTTCCTTGTTTAAAGTTAGCCAATTGGTCGCCTCTGTATTTTCTTTTTCCAGAACGTGTGTATTGACCACTCCAAGGGTATTTTTTCTGCCCTTTATATAAGTTGTACTCTCTGTTTCCAACTAATGCAAGTGCGGCATATTCCCATTCTGCTTCGGTTGGTAATCGATATTCTGGTAATATTATACCTGTACTTCTAGTTGCGTAAACGTTTTTATCGTCATCAGCAGCTTGTTTGCTTCTTCCATTTTGCCCTTTTCGCAATACAACGTCTTGATTTCCACCTAATGTTTGGTTTGGAGAAATTAAATAAGCTTCTGTGCTAAAAGTAGAACTGGCAGTAACATCTTCATCAAAGTTTGTCTTAGCATCTTTTTTTAAGTAGCCATTTTTCTCTAAAATATTTTCGTTTACACGGTCTGTTCTCCATTTAGCAAATTCAGTTGCTTGAACCCAAGTTACTCCAACAACTGGATATTCTGCGTATGCAGGGTGTCTTAAATAATTGTTGGTCATAGTTTCGTTATAACCTAAACGGTTTCGCCAAACTAAGGTATCAGGAATAGCACCTGTATATATATTTTTATAATTTTCATCTGTAGGAGGAAAAATAGTTTTTAACCAAAACAAGTACTCTGTGTACATTAGGTTTGTTACTTCGGTTTCATCCATATAAAAAGACTGAACATGTTGCTGTGTAGGCGTATTGTTCCAGTCGTGCATAGGGTCGTCGGCAACTTTACCCATTGTAAAAGTACCACCTTCTACAGGAACCATTCCTGGAGGCGTTTCTTGCTTTTTGTACTTTGAGTTGTATTGAAACCCACCGTTTTTATCATTTATTTTCCATCCAGTAGCTCTAGAAGCACCTTTAGATGAAGAACCTTTGCTACAACTTGCCAATACAAAAACAGCAGATAAAGCAACTAATAATTTCCAATTCATTAAGTTCTTAATTTTCATATAGTAGGTAATAAATTTAGTGTCGCAAGATAAGAATTCTCATTTAAAATGCAACAAATTTTTACGAATTTAAAAAAATATTTTTATTGTCAACCTTTATATAACGTTAGTAGGTTAATTTTATTGTATTTGAATTAGTATTTCATAAAATATTTTTTTCTATTTGTAATATTAAAATTAAAATTGCGTTTTAATACATAATGAAAAAGTATTTTTTTGTAATCTTTTGTTTAGGTTTTTATGGTTTATTACTTTCTCAAGAATCTAAAAAAATAATTTTAGAGTGGGACGGTTTTAAGCAACACGTGTTTTTAGATGAGACAGTATTTAAATATCCATCATTTAAAAATAACGAGGTTGTTTTAGATTTAGAAACTAAAACTATTCGTTATAACGATGTTTTTAAAACACAAGGCAAAGTAAATAATGAAACATTAACTGTTGAAAATGTTGTTTTAGAGTCAATTTCGGAAAATGAATTGTACGATTTAAATAAAACGGCATTGCCTAATAAAATTAACGCAAAAATTGAAACGGTAACCGCTAGAGATGAGTTTTATACGATGCTATCGTTTAATCCAATAATTAAAGAAGGAAATAGTTTTAAAAGGGTAAAATCGATACAATTTAGTTTTACAAATAATAAACAAACATCTTCAAAGTCGCTTCAAAACGCAACAAACATTCAAAACTCGGTTTTGGCAAGCGGAAATTGGTATCGGTTTTATATTAATAAATCTGGAGTTTACAAAATAACCAAAGGTTTTTTACAAAGTTTAGGGCTTGATACAAATGTTGATCCAAGAACCATTAAAATTTTTGGAAACGGTGGTAGAATGCTACCATTATTAAATAGTACTTTTTACCCAACAGATTTAGAAGAAAATGCAGTGCAATTTATTGGCGAAGAAGACGGTGTTTTTAACGATTCAGATTATATTTTGTTCTATGCAGAAGGAACCGATACTTGGAATACAGAAAGTTTAACATCGGTTAATTTGTACGACGACAAATCGTATTATTATGTTACAGCACAAGGTGCTTATGGAAAACGAATTTTAGAAAACACACAGCCATCGGGCACTGTTGTAGAAACGTTTCAAAAGTACAATACAAAAGTGGTGTACGAACAAGATTTGGTTAACGTGGCAAAAGTAGGCAGACGATGGTTTGGCGAACAATTTAATGTAACCAATAGTCAAAATTTTGAGCTTTCAATTCCAAATTTAGACACTACGCAGCCTGTTGCGGTTAAAATAAATTTTGCAGCAGCTAGTCCAAATCAATCCTCATTTGATGTAAATGTAAACGGACAAAATATTGGTAATGTAACACTTGGAGGCATACCACAAACTGCCGAATATTCGGCTAGAGAATCGGCACTAAACACCACAATTTCTGCTGCTAATCAAAATTTAAACTTTGCAATAACATACGATAACGGTGGTGTTCCATCGGCTAATGGCTATTTAGATTTTATAATGGTTGATGCGTTATGCAATTTGCAAGGTACAGGAAATCAGTTTTTGTTTTATAATAATAATCAAGCTAGTAATATAGGTGTAGGCGAATTTGTAATTGCTAACGCATCGGGCATTAAGCAGGTTTGGGATGTTACCGATTTGTATAACATTACGAAGTTTACAAATTCTGGCAATACCACTTTTTCGTTTAAAGCAAATTTAGGTACAACGCGAAAATATGTAGCCGTTACCGATGGTTTTCTAGAACCACTAAAAGAAGCCAATTCGCAAGTAGCTAATCAAAATTTAAAAGGCACTATATTTTTAAATAATCAAGGTAATTTTCAAGATATCGATTATTTAATTATTACGCCAACCGAATTTTACAATGCAGCTCAAAACCTTGCTAATTTTCACATAAACACATCGGGCTTAGTAACAAAAGTTGTAAAGCTTAACGAAATTTATCAAGAATTTAGCTCAGGTAAACAAGATATTGCAGCTATTAGAAATTTTATAAAGTATGTGTATCAAAATGCTTCATCAACTAATAAAAGAGTTAAATATGTAAACCTTTTTGGCGATGCTTCTTACGATTATAAAGATAGAATTTATAATAATTCTAATTATGTGCCTATTTTTCACTCGTTCAATCCTAATGCTTCAGAAACCAATAACGTTTCTAATATGTCGTTGTATGTAACTAATATGTCTGATGATTTTTATGGATTAATGGACGATAATGAAGGACCAATGACCAATACATTAGATGGAATTGATATTGCAACAGGAAGAATGCTCATCAATAATCTGCAACAAGCTAATGAAATGGTTGCTAAAGTAATAGAATATTACGATGCTAAATCGTATGGACGATGGCGAAATTCTTTTGTTATTTATTCTGATGATGCCGACACGGCTATAGATGCAACATTACAATCGCACTTAAACGGTATAGCAGACGATTTAACAGCAGCAAAACCATTTGTAAATGTAAAAAAAATACACACCGATGCTTATGTGCAAGAGGTAGCGTCAGGCGGCGAACGATATCCAAAAGCTAAAGAAGATTTTTTAAATGCAATAGAATTAGGAGCTTTAGTAATAAATTATTTCGGACACGGAAACGAAGAGTTTTTGGCAGGCGAACGCTTATTCGAAAAATTAGAGGCGCAACAATTAATAAACCCAAATCGTTTTCCACTATTTATTACCATAACGTGCGATTTTACTCGTTTCGATGATCCAAATAGATTAACAGGTGGCGAATACATGTATTGGAATGCAAACGGAGGAGCAATTAGTTTAGTTGCTACAACCCGACTTATAAGTGTTAGTACAGGTTTAAGTATGAACAATATTTTAACCGAAGAATTATACACTTTCGACGGATACAATTACCCTACAATAGCCGAAGCGGTTCGATTAACAAAGCTGCAAGTAAATTCATCTAACAGACGTGTGGTATCCTATATTGGCGACCCAGCACTACAACTAGCTATACCAAAACCTAAAGTCGTGCTTACAAAAGTAAACGATGTTTCTGTAGGTGGAGCACTCCCTATTTTTCGTGCTTTAGATTTAATGAAGGTAGAAGGAGAGGTTCATACTGAAAGCGGAAACTTACTTTCCGATTACAATGGCGATGTTGCCATTCAAATATTCGATAAAAATATAAACAGAACGACACTTGGTAATGATGGTACAACAAACAGTTCGGGACAGCTTATTACAATGGATTTTGTTACGTTAGGCGAAACCATAGTAAGAGGAAATGCAACGGTAACAAATGGAAAGTTCGAGTTTAGCTTTATAGTGCCGCAAGATATTAGAATTCCAGTAGGCAATGGAAAAATTAGTTTTTATGCGAAACGTACTAATAGTATTTTACAAGATCAAACAGGTTACGATTTGAGTATTCAAGTAGGAGGGGTAAATGAGAATGCTACTGCCGATACAACAGCTCCTACGATGCAATTGTATATGAATGACGAAAGCTTTGTTTCGGGCGATATTACCAATTGTTCGCCTATTTTAATAGTAAAACTACAAGATGAGCATGGTATAAATACTGCTAGTGGTATAGGGCACGATATTGTTGCAATATTAGATGGAGATGAAACAAATCCCTACATTTTAAACGATTATTACGAAACAGAATTAGACGATTTTACACAAGGAATCGTAAAATTTCCTTTTCGAAACTTAGAAGCAGGTATGCACACCGTTTTAGTTAAAGCATGGGATGTTTACAATAATCCAGTAACCTTAGAATTACAGTTTAATGCCGTTTGTGCGGCCGATGGTTTGCAAATTCAAAGAGTGTTAAATTACCCCAATCCTTTTGTAAGTTATACCGAGTTTTGGTTTACACACAACATGCCTTTTGAACCTTTAGATGTTCAAGTTCAAATTCTTACCATTACAGGAAAGGTAGTAAAAACAATTAACCAACAGGTGGTTACCGATGGTTTTTTATGTAGAGAAATAACTTGGAATGGTCGCGACGATTTCGGCGATAAAATAGGAAAAGGTGTATATGTATATAAATTAACGGTTAAGTCAAGTACTACAGGTAGTCGTGTAGAAAAATACGAGAAACTTGTAATACTGTAATAAAATAGTATATTTGTCAATCTAATAAATTATATAATGAAAAGAATAGTTTTTCTAGCGTTAATAGTGTTTTCTGTTGTAAGTAAAGCACAAGAAAGAGTTATTACAACAGGCGTGCCTTTTCTTTTAATTGCTGCCGATGCCCGTTCTGCAGGTATGGCAGATATGGGTGTTGCCACTTCAGCCGATGCGTATTCACAACAATACAATCCAGCAAAATACGCTTTTTCATTGCGTAAACAAGGTTTCTCATTAAGCTATACACCTTATTTGGCCGATATAGCAAACGATATTTCGCTAGGACAAGTAACGTATTATAACAGAATTAACGAACGTAGTGCTTTTGCAGGTTCTTTGCGCTATTTTGGGTTAGGCGATATAGAGCTTCGTCAAACAGGCGATCCCAATGAAATCCCAAGAACAGTAAGTCCAAATGAATTTGCTATCGATGGTTCATATGCGTTAAAACTAAGCGAACGCTATTCTATGGCAGTAGCAGGGCGTTTTATTCGTTCTAATTTAAAAGTGCCAGATGCAAATAACGATGCAACAGCAGCCACAACATTTGCAGTAGATGTAGCGGGTTATTATCAATCCGAAGAAATCGCATTTAACGATTTTAACGGTCGTTTTAGAGCAGGTTTTAATTTTCAAAATATGGGACCAAAAATTTCGTACGATTTCGATGAGTTAAACGATAATTTTTTACCAACAAATTTACGTTTAGGTGCTGGTTTCGATTTTATTTTAGACGAATACAATAAAGTGGCTGTTACAGGCGAAGTTACTAAATTATTAGTGCCAACACCTCCTAAAATTGAAGATGCAGATGGCGACGGCGATATTGATAATACAGATTCTTCTATATTATATAACGAATACAGAAAAACAAGTTGGGTTAGTGGAATGTTCAAATCATTTGGCGATGCACCCGATGGTTTTGGCGAAGAATTTAAAGAATTTACATGGGCATTAGGCGCCGAGTATGCTTATCAAGATTCGTTTTCATTACGAACAGGGTATTTTCATGAAAGCGAAATGAAAGGTGCAAGAAAATACTTTACTTTAGGAGCAGGTTTCAAATATAATATTGTTAAAATTGATGTATCGTATTTGTTCTCGGCATCAAAAGTAAAAAACCCATTAGAAAACACATTGCGTTTTTCGCTTACATTTAATTTTGGCGATGAATATGATGAGTTATAAAAAAATAAAATAGTAAATTTATAATCCAAATTCAGTTAAGAGTTTGGATTTTTTTTCCTTAAATATGAAACAACTTTCAGTAGTAACAAATTTTACGGTTTTTAATTCGGTAGAGGAATTAACTCCTGAAGACAAATCAATAATGCAACAAGCAATTAGCGTAAGGCAGCAAGCTTACGCACCGTATTCAAAATTTAAGGTTGGTGTTGCACTTTTGCTAAACAATGGCAAAATAGTTTTAGGAACCAATCAAGAAAATGCGGCTTATCCATCGGGTCTTTGTGCAGAACGCGTTGCTATTTTTTATGCAGGTGCTAACTATCCAGAGGCTAAGGTTCAAAAAATCTTCATTTCTGCATCGCCAGAAGACAAAGATTTAGAAAAGCCAATTCCTCCTTGTGGAGCTTGCAGACAGTCAATTGCAGAATACGAAATTAAACAAGAAACGCCAATTGAAATTTATTTTATGGGCGCAAAAGGCGAAGTCTTTAAATCCGATTCGTTAAAAAATTTATTACCATTATTATTCGACAAAAATTACCTATAACGTTTTCGTTTAAAAAAAGTTAACATTTATTAGTAAAAACTATAAAAATCATTAAAATTAATTTTTACAATCATTTTTGAAATAGTATTTTTGCTAATTATAAATTTTTTCGATTTTTTCGGATAAATTCAATTTAACAAACAAAATACATGAAGCCAATAACAAAAGAAGTTTACCTAAAGTGGTATGAAGAAATGCTTTTTTGGAGAAAATTTGAAGACAAATTAGCTGCATTATATATTCAACAAAAAGTAAGAGGTTTTCTTCACTTATACAATGGTCAAGAAGCTGTTTTAGCGGGTGCTTTACATGCAATGGACTTGTCTAAAGATAAAATGATAACGGCTTACCGTAATCACGTTCAGCCTATTGGAATGGGAGTAGATCCGCGTCGTGTTATGGCTGAATTATTAGGTAAAGCAACTGGAACATCGCAGGGTTTAGGTGGATCAATGCACATTTTTTCTAAAGAAAAAGGATTTTATGGCGGTCACGGAATAGTCGGGGGTCAAATTCCTCTAGGAGCTGGTATTGCTTTCGCTGATAAATATTTTAATACAGGTGGTGTTACGTTAACCTATTTTGGTGATGGTGCTGCTCGTCAAGGTTCATTACACGAAGCTTTTAATATGGCGATGAACTGGAAATTACCAGTTGTGTTTATTGTTGAAAACAATGGGTATGCAATGGGAACTTCAGTAGAAAGAACCGCGAATCATACTGATATTTGGAACTTGGTTTAGGTTACGAAATGCCTTGTGGTCCTGTTGATGGAATGAATCCTATAAAAGTAGCCGAAGCAATGCACGAAGCTATCGATAGAGCACGTCGTGGCGATGGTCCTACTTTCTTAGAAATGAAAACATACCGTTACCGTGGTCATTCAATGAGTGATGCACAACATTATAGAACGAAAGAAGAGGTAGAAGAATACAAAAAAATTGACCCGATTACACAGGTGTTAGATATTATTAAAGAAAATAACTACGCAACAGAAGCAGAAATTGAAGTAATGGATCAAAGAGTTGCTGACTTAGTAGCAGAGTGCGAAAAATTTGCCGAAGAGTCGCCATATCCAGATATGAATGTGATGTATGATGTTGTGTACGAACAAGAAAATTATCCATTTTTACCTCATAAATTATAAGCATTATGGCAACAGTTATTACAATGCCTCGTTTAAGCGATACCATGACAGAAGGTACCGTGGCAACATGGCTTAAAAAAGTAGGAGATAAAGTAAAAGAAGGAGATATTTTAGCTGAAATTGAAACCGATAAGGCTACCATGGAGTTCGAATCATTTAATGCGGGAACATTATTACATATTGGTATTGCCGAAGGACAAACAGCGCCTGTAGATTCGCTTTTAGCTATTATTGGAAATGAAGGAGAAGATATTTCTGAATTATTAAAAGGAGGAAATGCTCCTGCAGCATCAAAAGAAGAAAATACAGAAGTTAAAGAAGAGAAGCCAGCTGCTACTTCAGATTTTAAAATGCCTGAAGGAGTAAAAGTGGTTACGATGCCACGTTTAAGCGATACGATGACTACTGGTACCGTAGCAACATGGTTGAAAAAAGTTGGTGATGCAGTTAAAGAAGGCGATATTCTTGCTGAAATTGAAACGGATAAAGCAACTATGGAATTCGAATCATTCAATGCAGGTACACTTTTATATATAGGTGTAGCTGAAGGTGATTCTGCTCCAGTTGATACCATTTTGGCTATTTTAGGACCAGCTGGAACAGATGTTTCGGGTGTGGTTGCTAATTTTAAAGTTGGAGGTACAACTAACGAACCTAAAAAAGAAGAAGTTAAAACGGAAGTAAAAGCAGAAACAGCGACTACAACTGTACAAAATACAACTACTGGAGGAAGAATATTTGCTTCGCCATTAGCTAAAAAAATTGCAGAAGAAAAAGGTATAAACTTAGCGCAAGTAAAAGGAACTGGCGAAAACGGAAGAATTGTAAAAAGTGATGTAGAAAACTTTACGGCATCTTCAGTTGCAACTCCTGCTCAAGCAGTTGCTGCAGCATCCCAAGCAGTTAGCGCTGTTAAACCATTTGTTCCAGCAGGAGAGGTGTATCAAGAGGAAATTAAAAATTCGCAAATGCGTAAAACTATTGCGCGTCGTTTAGCGGAATCTAAATTTACAGCACCACATTATTATTTAACTATTGAGTTAGATATGGATAATGCAATGGCATCTCGAGGTATGATTAATTCGCTACCTGATACTAAAGTATCATTTAATGATATGGTTATTAAGGCATCGGCTATGGCATTAAAAAAACATCCTCAAGTTAACTCACAATGGCGAGACGATGCAATGGTATTAAATCATCATGTTAATATTGGTGTAGCTGTTGCTGTGGAAGACGGATTAGTAGTGCCAGTATTAAAATTTACTGATCAAATGAGCTTGACTCAAATAGGTGCTTCGGTAAAAGATATGGCGGGAAGAGCTAAAGCCAAAAAAATTCAACCAGCCGAAATGGAAGGCAGTACATTTACTATTTCAAATTTAGGAATGTTTGGAATCCAATCGTTTACATCTATTATTAATCAACCAAACTCAGCTATTTTATCAGTAGGTACAATTATTGAAAAACCTGTTGTTAAAAATGGACAAATTGTGGTTGGAAACACGATGACGGTTACGTTAGCTTGCGATCACCGTACGGTTGATGGCGCAACTGGTGCTCAATTCCTTCAAACGTTTAAAGCGTTTATGGAAAATCCTGTTACTATGTTAGCATAAAACATTTGTCATTTTGAACTAATTTAACTTCGTTGAATCTTCGATTTTCAAAATTTCAAAAAATATATTTAAAATTGAATCCCAACAATTGTTGGGATTTTTTTATTTTTACAAAAATCAAAAATATGAAAAAGCTATTACTGTTATTTATCGTACTCTTAGTATTTTCGTGTAAAACAGTTGAGAAAACTGAAACAAAAGCGAGTTACAAAGCGACACCAGAAAGTGTAGGATCAACTTTATCTTACTTAACATCAGACGAATTAATGGGAAGAGATACTGGAAGTAGTGGTATAGCTAAAGCGGGAACGTATTTAATGAATATGATGCAAAGTAACGGTGTAAAACCTTATTTTAATTCCTATCGCGATACAATATCAAATTTTAATAAAACAGCATACAATATTGTTGGTTATTTAGAAGGTAATGATGCTAAGCTAAAAAATGAATTCGTAATTATTGGTGCACATTACGATCATATAGGTATTATTAATGAAGTAAATGGCGATTCAATTGCAAATGGAGCAAATGATAATGCATCTGGAACAACAGCTGTTACTGAAGTGATGAAGTATTTTTCGAAAGCAAAAAGCAATAAGAGAAGCCTTTTGTTTGTGTTTTTTACTGCTGAAGAAAAAGGATTATTGGGTTCAAAACATTTAGCACAACGATTAAAAAATGAAAATATGGATATTTATTTCATGTTTAATTTTGAAATGATTGGTGTGCCTATGCAACGAGATGATATGTTGTTGTATTTAACTGGATTTGGAAAAACCAATATGGCAACAACAATTAACAATTATGCCAAAACAAAATTAGTAGGATATATCCCTATGCAAACACAATATCAATTGTTTAGAGCATCAGATAATTATCCGTTTTTTACAGAATGTAATGTGCCAGCTCAAACGGTTTCTTCTTTCGATTTTGAAAACTTCAATTATTATCATCAGCCCGATGACGAATTTGAATTGATGAATCTTCCGCATATGGCTAATGTGATCAATTCTATTAATCCAGTGTTAGAAAAAATGATAAATGCACCTCAAAAAGAAATAAAAATCAATGAAAAGTAAAAAAGTAATCATCACCGGAACATCACGTGGAATTGGTTTAGAATTAGCACTTCAATTTGCAAGCGAGGGGCATCAGGTTTTGGCAATTTCAAGAAATTCTAAGAAAGAATTAATTGAAAATAAAAACATTACTTGTTTACCCATAGATATTTCAAAAGCAGATGAACTACGACAAGTAAATCATTTTATTCAAAAATCTTGGCAAGGAAAAGTTGATGTATTGGTTAACAATGCAGGATTATTGATAAATAAACCATTTGAACAATTATCTATTAATGATTTTGAACATGTTTATAAAGTAAATGTTTTTGCGGTAGCCACGTTAACCCAACTTTGTATTCCTTATATGAAAAAAGGAAGTCATGTGGTAACAATTAGTTCAATGGGTGGAATTCAAGGCAGTATGAAATTTCCAGGATTGGCTGCGTATTCATCAAGCAAAGGCGCTGTGATTACATTATCTGAATTATTAGCAGAAGAATTTAAAGAAAAAGAAATTGCTTTTAATGTTTTAGCTTTAGGTGCTGTTAATACCGAAATGCTACAAGAAGCTTTCCCAGGTTACCAAGCACCACTTTCTGCAAAAGAAATGGCAAATTATATTTTCGATTTCAGTTTAAATGGAAATAAATATTATAATGGAAAAGTTTTACAAGTAAGTTCAACTACTCCGTAGTTTTATTATGAGTTTTGAGTTATAAGTTATGAGTGAAAGCATAATAAAAACGAAGAGTTTCGAATTAGCGATTATAGGAGTTAGATTTTTCAATTTATTAATTACTGATAAAAAAGAATTTGTAATGAGCAAACAATTTCTGCGTTCTATAACTTCTATTGGGGCAAATGTTCGTGAAGCAATTAATGCGCAAAGCAGAGCCGATTTATTCATAAACTTTCAATTTCACAAAAAGAATGCGATGAAGCGATGTATTGGTTAGAATTGTTAAATGAAACCAATTATATTACTGATGAAGAATTTAATACAATTTATCCAAAATGTAATGAAGTTTTAAAAATTATAAAAAGTATAATTATCACTACAAAGAGAAATAACTCATAACTCATAACTCATAACTGATAATTCATAATTGATTACCATTCTCCAAAAATATCTTCCAGAGCACGCTGTTCAACCTTGTTTTGAATTAATCAAAGCCAATCATGTGCATCTTAAAATTGTAAATGAACGTGTAACCCGTCATGGCGATTATCGTCGTGATGCCGATGGTTTTCATAAAATTACGGTGAATGCGAATTTAAATAAATACCGATTTTTAATTACTTTAATTCATGAAATTGCGCATTTAGTCGCTTTTCAAAAATATGGTAGGTTTATTAAACCACACGGCAACGAATGGAAACATACGTTTCAGCAATTGATGGTGCCTTTTATTCGCCCAGAAATTTTTCCAAATCAATTGTTACCACTTATAGCTCGACATTTTCGAAACCCAAAGGCAAGTAGTGACACCGATGTAAATTTAAGTTTAGCATTAAAAAAATATGATGAAAATAGTAACGATAAAAATTATATCTTTGAAATACCTATTGGTGCAAAATTTAGAATAAAAAACGGAAGGGTTTTTCAAAAAATAGCATTACGAGTAAAACGCTATGAATGTATAGAATTAGCATCAGGGAAAATATATTTGTTTCAGCCCAATGCAGAGGTAGAATTATTACCAAATTAAAAATTAGTAACTTCAAACGATTTAATCAAAAAAATGAATAAAGATTATTATGCAATAATAATGGCTGGTGGTGTAGGTTCTCGTTTTTGGCCAGTAAGTACAGCCGATTATCCGAAACAATTTCATGACATGTTAGGTACAGGAAAATCGTTGCTACAAAAAACTTTCGATCGATTAGCAACTACAATTCCTGTAGAAAACATATTGGTGCTAACCAATGAAAAGTATAATGATTTGGTTTTACAGCAATTGCCAAAAATAAATCCCAATCATGTAGTTTTAGAACCCGCAATGCGTAACACAGCACCATGTATTGTATATGCAGCAATGAAAATAAAAAAAGACAATCCTAATGCTGTAATGATTGTTGCACCTTCTGACCATTGGATTGAAGACGAAAAAGCATTTGCCGATAATATGATTCAAGCATTTGAATTTTGTAAAAATAATGATGCTTTAATGACATTAGGCATTCAACCAACGTTTCCGAATACAGGTTTTGGTTATATCGAATTTGATAAAAATGATAAAAATGCTATTAAAAAGGTAAGTCAATTTAGAGAAAAACCCGATTATGAAACGGCAAAATCATTTTTAAATAGCGGAAATTTCCTTTGGAATGCTGGAATTTTTATTTGGAGTGTTAAAGCTATATTGCATGCTTTTGAACACTATCAACCTGTTATGAATACCTTGTTTTTAAACGGATATGACACGTATCAAACAGCAAATGAAAGAGCATTTATTAGTGAAAATTATGAAAAAGCTGACAATATTTCTATTGATTACGCCATTTTAGAAAAAGCAAATAACGTATATGTTTTACCCGCTACTTTTGACTGGAATGATTTGGGAACCTGGGGTTCTTTACATGAAAAATTAGAAAAAGATGCCTTTGATAATGCCGTTGTAAATGCCAATGTTTATTTAGAAAATGCAGGAAATAATATCATTCGTACCGATGGAAAAAAGCTAGTAGTTATTGATGGTTTGCAAGATTATATAATTGTAGATAAAGACGATACATTATTAATTTATCCAAAATCGAAAGAACAAAATATAAAACAAATAGTTGCTAAATTAAAATAATATGGAAACTCCAGCAGAAAATAAAAATGCCTTTGGCGAAGCGGTATCTAATTTTAAAACATTTGTCAGAGAAACTTTCGATATTTTCCACGATACAGACCGTTATGCTACAATAGATGATATTAAAGCTGGTGTAGATATGCGAGGTCAAAACGCATGGATTTTAATTTTCTCTATTTTAATTGCCTCAACAGGTTTAAATGTTAATTCTGCAGCGGTAGTTATTGGCGCTATGTTGATTTCGCCTTTAATGGGACCCATTTTAGGAATGGGTTTAGCACTTGGTATTTACGATACCGATTTGTTAAAAAAATCATTAAAAAACTTTAGTGTAATGGTGGTGCTAAGTTTGGTAACATCGTTTTTGTTTTTTAGTGTGCCGTTATTTCAAAATGAAACTAATGAGCTAATAAACAGAACATCGCCAACGGTTTTAGACATCATAATTGCACTTTCTGGTGGTTTTGCATTAATTGTTGCTTTTAGTAGAAGAAACCGATCAACAAATACAATTGCTGGTGTTGCTATTGCTACAGCTTTAATGCCTCCATTGTGTACAGCAGGCTACGGTTTGGCAACAGGAAAGTGGCATTTTTTTGGCGGTGCTATGTTTTTATTTATGATAAATACCATATTTATAGCCACTGCAACCTATTTTGTAGTAAAGTTTTTGCGTTTTCCGCTTAAAGAATATGCCGATGAAAAGCGAAAAAAAAGAATATCGCATTTTATTACATTTGTTACACTAGCCATTTTTATTCCAAGTGTTTTTTTCTTTTACCAATTGTATAAAAAATCAGATTTTGAAAAATGTGTAGGCGAAACCTTAAATAAAATTCAAAAGCAAGAAGGCATAGGTGTTTTTAATATTGAGACAGATTTTCAACAGCAAAGCGTTAGTTTTGCGGTAATTGGGAAAAGTTTAGATACTCATCAAATTAAAAAAATACAAGATCATATTGCTAGTTTAGGGTACGAAAATGTGCAAGTATCAGTGCTTCAAGATACCGAAAACCAACAAACATTAACCCGATTGTCTGAAATTGAAAATTCCTATGTATCTAATCAGCAATTATTAGCCAATAAAGAAGCGCAATTATTAGAAAAAGATAGAGAAATATTTGCTCTAAAAGAAAAATTAAATAATGGGTCAGCTATTTCTTTTGTAGATATTGCTGACGAAATTAAAAGTTTAAACGACAACGTTGATGGGGTTGCATATTATACTATTTTACATACTAATTTTAAGGCTATAGATACCATTCCAAACTTTGTTATTACATTTAAAAAAGATACCAAACAAGCAGATATAAATAAAGAAATTGCAAAATATAGAAAATGGTTGCAATCGAAATTAAAAAACGATAGAGTAGTTGTAAAAGCCGAGTAGTTTATTATTTGCTATTTATCATCTTCTAAGTACATTTTTCGTACTTTTTTAAATAATTCAGATGAATACACAAAATCGGTAACGGCTTCATTATCCGTTTTAAAAATTTCTTTATTGGAACCTTCCCATTCTAATAAACCATTTTTAAGAAAAACAATTTTTTCGCCTATTTCCATAACCGAGTTCATATCGTGGGTATTAATAACGGTTGTAATATTATATTCTTTTGTAATTTCTTGAATTAAATTATCTATTACAATTGCTGTTTTTGGGTCTAAACCAGAGTTGGGTTCGTCGCAAAATAAATATTTTGGGTTGTTCACAATAGCACGAGCAATAGCTACACGTTTTTGCATTCCACCCGATATTTCCGAAGGTTTTTTATGATGGGCGTTAACTAAATTTACACGTTCTATAACAAAATCGACACGTTCTTTAATTTCTTTAGTTGTTTTATTAGAAAACATTTTTAACGGAAAGCCTACATTTTCTTCAACCGTCATACTATCAAACAAAGCGCTACCCTGAAAAACCATACCTATTTCGGTGCGAAGTTCGCGTTTTTCGTCTTTAGAAAGTTTCGAGTAAATTCTTCCATCAAAAGCAATAGTTCCACTTTCGGGTGTATGAATGCCTAAAAGCGATTTTAAAAAAACCGTTTTTCCAGAGCCACTTTGGCCAATAACCAAACTTGTTTGCCCTGCTTCAAATGTAGCCGAAATACCTTTTAGTACTTTTTGTTCGCCAAAGGTTTTTTCTAAGTTTTTTACTTCAATCATTAGCTTAACAACATTTGGGTTAAAATATAATTTACTAAAATAATAACTACCGATGTCCAAACGAACGAAACCGTACTGGCTTTACCCACTTCGAGTGCGCCACCTTTCATATAAAAGCCATGAAACGACGGAATAGTTGCTAAAATAAAAGCAAAAGCTCCTGTTTTAATAAAAGCATAGGCTATATGAAACGGAATAAAATCGTCTTGAATACCCGTTATGTATTCGGCACTTGTGGCAAAACCACCGTAAACAGTAGCTAAATAACCACCGAAAACCCCTAGAAACATACTTAAACCAATAACAAATGGATACAAAAGCAAAGCTATAAATTTTGGAAAAACCAAGTAATTTAAAGCATTTACACCCATAACTTCTAGCGCATCAATTTGTTCAGTAACACGCATGGTTCCAATACTTGATGTTATGAAAGAACCCATTTTTCCCGCCATAATAATAGAAATAAATGTAGGCGCAAACTCTAAAATAACCGATTGCCTCGTGGCGAAACCAATTAAATATTTTGGAATTAACGGATTGGTTAAATTTAAAGCTGTTTGAATGGCCACAACGCCGCCTACGAAGAACGAAATAAACGAAACAATGCCCAATGAACCAATAATTAAATCGTCAACTTCTTTTAATATTAATTGGCGCATCATACTCCATTTTACAGGTCGTGTAAAAACCTCTTTGAGCATGAGAAAATATTTTCCGGTTTGCGATAAAATTCGTGTTACAAACATAACTTGTTTAAATAATGGCTAAAGTACTAAATTAATGTGTCAATTCGGCAATTCGGCAATAAATCAATTTAAAACTAAATAATAAAAAGATTAACTAGCTCATTAACAAACTAACTAATTGAAAATTTTTTCTTTCATTTTTTTCCAGCGATACTTTTTTATAAATTTTGCTTGTTCTTCAGTTACCAATAAAGGTGCTTTATGGGTTTTTGCTTGCCAATATCCTTTTAAATAATCAAAAAATAAAAAGGGTTTTCCTTTTCGCATGGCTAATTTTAGTGAAGCAATTGCCGTTATCCAAAATCCGTAACCCAAACTATAAAATGCTTCGCCTTGTTTGTAGCGCGAAGCAGCATTATAATTAACACCAGTAGGTTTTAAATGTTTTACGTGTAAAGTTTCATCAGTTTTAATTTTCCAATCGTAAAATTTGCAAAGCAATTCATCAACAGTATCCCAACCCATAGCGGTTCGCAAACCATCAATTTGTTTAAAGCAAGCTTTTCGATAAGCTTTTAATGCACCACGAATATGGTCTTTATTCGTTAAGTTTTCTAACGTCCATTCGCCATTTTTTTTGATATAGCAAAATCCGCCAGCCATTCCTATTTTTTCATCCGATTTAAAATGATGAATTATTGTTTCGAAATAATTGGGAGGAAAAATTAAATCAGCATCTGCCTTTACAATAAAATCGTAATTATTATCGAGTGTTGCTAAACCTTTATTAAAGGCTAAAACAACTTTACTACCTGGTAAATGTTGTACTGCGGAAGTATTGTTTAGCAATGAAATAAAAGTATTATTTGCCATAAACGATTGCACAATTTCTGCTGTTTCATCGGTCGAATTATCGTTTACTACTACAATTTTGCTAGGTAAAATAGTTTGATTTATTAGCGATTCTAATGTTAAGCCAATAAAATTGGCCTCGTTATGTGCGGGAATAACAATATAATACTTCATTTTAGTAGAATTCGACAACAAAAATAAACAAAACCTTAGTTACACAAGAAATATCCTTATTTTTGTTTGGAAAATGTATAAATGTGAAGAAAAGCGTAGCGGTAATACTGGTTACTTATAATGGAAGTAAATGGTTGCAAAAATGTTTGCATTCGATTGAAAAATCGGTTGTACCCGTTACTGTTATTGCTATAGATAATGCTTCTACTGATGCTTCGGTTAAAATTTTACAATCGTTTAATTTTGTTCAAGTTATACCATCAGAAGTAAATTTAGGTTTTGGCAGTGCTAATACTATTGGCCTAAAAAAGGCGCTAACACAGGGTTTTGATTATTTTTTTTTGTTGAATCAAGACACTTGGATTATGCCAAACACAATTGAAAATTTAGTAGCGGCACTAGAACAAAATTCAAAGTATGGCATTGCAAGTCCGCTTCATTTTTCTGCCGATGAAACCCATTTAGATACGAATTTTGAAATGTATTGGAACAGAAAAATACGGTCTATTTCAGAAAATATAGATGAAGTTCCTTTTGTAAATGCAGCAGCTTGGTTATTACCAAAAAATGTAGTAGAAAAAGTAGGTTTTTTTGAGCCAATGTTTCATCATTATGGAGAAGATAGAAACTATACCGATAGAGTAAACTATTACGGTTTTAAAACAATTATAGTTAAAAATTCAGTAATTGTACACGATAGAATTATTACCCGAAATTTTGAAAAAGATGTAAAGCAATCGAAATTTAAACTTTTAGCTGCCGTTTTAAATGTTAATCATAATTTCATTTTTGGTTTGCTTATAGCCTTTAAAAATGTAATAGGTTTACCAAAGTATTTTAAAAATTATTATTCGTTTTCAAATGTTTTTTTAATGTTTTGGCAATTATTGGGTTATTATATTTTGTTAAAAATTCACTTTATAACCTTGCTAAAAGCTAGAAAAAGTTACAAATAATGCAAGACATTCAATCACATAAACAAGCTTTTTGGTTTACAACCATTAATTATGTTGGAATTTTAATTGGTTTACTTGCAACTTTGTTCTTGTATCCGTATGATTATGATTTTTATGGTGAGGTTGCTTATATCGATTCTTTAGCACAAATACTTTACCCAGTGCTGGTTTTTGGTGGTTCGCAAGCGTTAATTCATTTCTATCCATCGCTTTCGGCTTCTAGTAAAGAAAGTTTGGTAGGTTACACGCTAAAAACTATATTTCGTATTTTTTTAGTTATAGCAATAGTACTTGTTGTTGCTTCTGTTTTGTTTGCTTGGGATAAAAAAGTGTATTTGTTTTACGCATTACCACTAGCATTGTTAATGGCATTTATAGAAGTTTTTAAGCGACAAGCCGCTAATTTACAAAAAATAGCTATTCCTACATTTTACGAAAAAATTATACCAAAACTTGCACTACCTATAGTTTTTATTTTGTTTTTATACGGATATATTTCTAATCAAGTTGCTTTTTCTGTTTTTATTGCTTTTTATTTTATATTGGTATTTTTGATTATAAATTATGTATTGAAGCGATTTTCGATTTCGATTTTCGATACAAGTTCTCATTTTTCTGAAATTTCAAAAAAAAGTTATTTTACGTATAGTTTTTATTCGTTTTTAGGAAGCTTTGGTTCTTTTTTAGCCTTTCGTATAGATGGATTAATGATTCCAGAATTTCTCGACTTTACAGCTAATGGGGCTTATAAAAATGCTGTAAATTTTGCAGCTGCAATGGCAATTCCTGCAACGGGTTTGTTTACAATTTATGCTCCACAAATATCGATTTTTATTAAAAATGAAGATTGGAAAACTTTGCAAATAAAATATATTGAAACCGCAAAATTGCTGTTTTTTATAGGCGCAGTGCTTTTAGGGTGCGTATTTGTAGGAGCAGAACCTTTTTTTAAAATGTTACCAACTGCCGATAAATTATTACCTATTTTACCGGTATTGTATATTTTAGGTGTAAACGTATTGTTTAATATGGCAACGGGATTTAGCTCTGAAATTATTTCGTATTCGAGCTATTATAAATTTAATATTGTAGCTGTTTTTGTTTTAGTTGTACTAAACTTTTTACTCAATTTGTTTTTTCTTTTTCAAACCAATTTAGGAATTGTTGGAATTTCAATAGCGACCCTAATTTCGTTAGTAATTTTTAATGTAGTTAAATTAATTTTTATTTATAAAAAGATGAAAATTCTTCCTTTTAATAAAAGTTACTTTATATTGTTTTGTACAATGGTAGCAATAGTATTAGCTGTTTGTTTTTTGCCAAAATTTACCAATAATTGGCTCGAAATTTTCACAAAAGTAGGATTAATAGTTACAGTATCAATAGTAACTACCTATCAATTAAAAGCTTTGCCAGCGCTTAATTTTTGGTTAAATAAAACTATACTTCGTAAACAAAAGCATTAATATTCATGCCAGCTCCAACCGAAGCAAATAAAACAAAATCGCCTTTTTGTAAACTATGATTTTCTATATTTCCTTTAACTAATAAATCGTATAACGTAGGAACGGTAGCAACACTTGAGTTTCCTAATTTATGAATACTCATAGGCATAATGTTAGCAGGCGTAGGTTTTTTATACAGCTTGAAAAAACGTTGAATAATGGCTTCGTCCATTTTTTCGTTAGCCTGATGAATAAGTATTTTTTTTATTTTATCAATACCAATTCCGCTTTTATCTAAACAAACAGCCATTGCTTTAGGAACATTTACTAAGGCAAACTCGTAAATTTTGCGCCCATACATTTTTATATACCGCACATCTGGGTCTAATTCTTTATTAAACGAATTGCCAAAAAATAAAAAATTAGCTTCATCATAAGCATAAGTGGCCGTGTTGTGTGCTAAAATACCGCCTTGTTCTTCACTAGCTTCTATAACAGTAGCGCCAGCACCGTCAGAATAAATCATGGCATCTCTATCGTGGTTATCGACAACTCTAGAAAGTGTTTCGGCTCCAATTACCAAGCATTTTTTTGCCATACCAGCTTTAATAAATGCCTGGGCTTGTATTACACCTTCTACCCAACCGGGGCAACCAAATAGTATATCATAGGCTACACAATTTGGATTTTTTATTTTTAAATTATGTTTTACCCTAGATGCTAAACTTGGTACGGTATCGGTTTGAATAGCATTTTTTTTAACGTTACCAAAGTTGTGCGCAAAAATAATGTAATCGAGGGTTTCAATATTTATATTAGCATCTTCAACAGCGCGTTGCGCCGCAATAGTTGCTATATCTGATGTTAAAAGATTATCTGCTGCGTATCTACGTTCTTCAATTCCGGTAATTTCTTTAAACTTTTGTGCTACAACTTCATTAGAATACGGAAATGGAGAACCATCTTCATTAAGAAAAGTATGTTTTGCAAAATCTAAGTTAGTTACTTTTTCAGTAGGAATATAAGACCCCGAACCTGTTATTTTTATATTCATTTTTAGTTAATTAAAAGACTAATTTAATAATATGAAAATTTTAAATGCTATTTAAATTAAAAAAAATTAAAACAATTGTGAAATTCTCAATAATTTCATTTTAAATAATTAAAAAAGTAAAAAAAATAAGAAATATTAAGAAAGTTTAATTTGCATAACGGTAGCGATACTTTGCGCCATTGTCTTCATTTGTTCGGCATAATTGCCTTCGTAGTTTTCATCAATAGTACTGTGCAGATGATTTAGCCATGTTTGAAAATGATTGCTTGTAAAAGCCATTTTTTTATGAACATCTAAATGTTTTTGAAACATATTATTGCGATAACCGCCTTTTAAAAATAAAGCTTGTTCCCAAAAATTAGCTAATGTTTCAAAATGTTCGTTTAAATGTGTACTAACTGTGGTAGTTTCCGTAAAAAAGAAATTAATAGTACTATCGGCTAAAAGTTTATCGTAAAACTTTTGCATAATTAACAGAATATCTTGTCGATTTTCTATATCTTTCATTCTTTATTTTGTAATTTTCTTTAAATCGGCTATAGTTGCTACAGGATTTTCGGCGTTAAAAATATAACTTCCGGCAACGAGAACATTGGCACCAGCATCGACCAATTGTTTTGCGTTTTTATTGGTTACGCCACCATCAATTTCAATTAGTGTTTGTAAGCCTTGTTCGTTAATCATTTTACGAAGTTTACGAACTTTGTTATAGGTTATTTCTTCAAATTTTTGTCCGCCAAAACCTGGGTTTATCGACATAATTAAAACCATATAACATTTTGGTAAAATGTCTTCTAAAACAGAAACAGGCGTTGTTAAATTAAGAACAACTCCAGCTTTGCAACCTGCTTGTTCAATTTGTGTTAAAGTTCTATGTAAATGTACCGTAGATTCATAATGCACGGTAATAATATCGGCACCAACTTTAGCAAAAGTTTCAATGTATCGTTCTGGTTTTTCAATCATTAAATGAACATCAAGCGGTTTTGTAGCGTGTTTTTTTATAGCTTCAATAACAGGCATTCCGTATGAAATGTTGGGCACAAAATGACCGTCCATAACATCGATATGAAACCAATCGGCTTCACTGTTGTTAATCATTTCAATATCGCGTTGTAAATTAGCAAAATCAGCAGCTAAAATAGAAGGTGCAATTACAGTAGTATTCATAATGTGTGTTGTTGTTTTGGCAAAGATATTATAAAGTTAGAAGTTAGAAGTTAGAAGTTAGAAGTTTTTTGTAAAACAAACTATAGAAAAGAAATCAAATAGCGAAACAGAATGAATTTTGTTTGCCTTGCAAAAAACAAAACCTCGGTAATCAGCCGAGGTTTCAATCATCAATCAAAAAACGAACAGTTATGATAAACTGTTGTTGTTGTAATTTAGGGTTATCCTAAATAGGTTTTTAAAATTTTACTTCTAGAAGTATGTTTTAATCTACGAATTGCTTTTTCTTTAATTTGGCGTACACGTTCACGAGTTAAATCGAAAGTTTCGCCAATTTCTTCTAATGTCATAGGGTGTTGATCGCCTAAACCAAAATATAATCGAACCACATCAGCCTCTCTTGGTGTTAGTGTTTCCAAAGCTCTTTCGATTTCAGTTTGTAATGATTCGTGAATTAGCTCTCTATCAGGATTTGGCGATTCGCCAGAACGTAATACATCATAAAGGTTAGAGTCTTCTCCTTCAACAAGTGGAGCATCCATTGATAAATGACGACCTGAATTTTTCATCGACTCTTTTACGTCGTTTACGGTCATGTCTAATTCTTTGGCAATTTCTTCAGCTGAAGGTGCACGTTCGCTAGATTGCTCTAATAACGCATACATTTTGTTGATTTTGTTTATCGAACCAATTTTATTTAACGGTAAACGTACAATACGTGATTGTTCTGCTAATGCTTGTAAAATTGATTGACGAATCCACCAAACGGCATACGAAATAAATTTAAAACCACGAGTTTCGTCAAAACGTTGCGCTGCTTTAATAAGACCAAGATTTCCTTCGTTAATTAAATCGGGTAGGGTAAGCCCTTGATTTTGATATTGTTTTGCAACTGAAACCACGAAACGTAAATTGGCTTTTGTTAATTTTTCTAGTGCGCGTTGATCGCCAGCTTTTATTCGTTGTGCTAATTCCACTTCTTCATCGGCAGTAATTAAATCAACTTTTCCAATTTCTTGTAGGTATTTGTCTAAGGAAGCAGTTTCACGATTGGTTACCTGCTTGGTAATTTTGAGTTGTCTCATGTAATTTTTCTCCTAAATTAATGTGTTCATTTTGTTATACGAGAATTGTTGTAAAAAAGTTACATTTTTTTGAATAATTTTTTAATTACCCTTGTTTTCTTCATATTTAAGTTAAATAAAAAAATCCGATTAATAAAAATTAACCGGATTTTTAATGCTTTTGTAAAATATTACATCATTCCTGGCATTCCGCCTCCGCCCATTGGCATTGCAGGTGCGTCTTCTTTAATATCAACCAGTGCACATTCGGTAGTTAAAATCATACCTGCAACTGAAGCTGCGTTTTCTAGTGCAACACGTGTTACTTTTTTAGGGTCGATAATACCTTCTTTTAACATTTTTACATATTCGCCTGTTTTGGCATTGTAACCAAAATCGGCTTTGCCATCTAAAACTTTTGCAATTACGACCGAACCTTCGCCACCAGCATTTTCTACAATGGTACGTAATGGCGATTCTACTGCTCGGTTTACAATTTGAATGCCTGTTGCTTCGTCTTCGTTTTCAGCTTTTAATTTACTTAAAACCGCTTTGGCTCGTACTAGAGCTACACCACCACCAGCAACAATTCCTTCTTCTACCGCAGCGCGAGTTGCATGTAAAGCATCATCAACACGGTCTTTCTTTTCTTTCATTTCTACTTCTGAAGCAGCGCCTACATATAAAACGGCAACACCACCAGCTAATTTTGCTAAGCGTTCTTGTAGTTTTTCTCTGTCGTAATCTGAAGTTGTAGTTTCAATTTGTGCTTTTATTTGATTTACACGAGCTTTAATGTTATTAGCATCGCCACTTCCGTTTACAATGGTAGTGTTATCTTTGTCTATAGTAACGGTTTCGGCAGTTCCTAACATATCTAAGGTAGCATTTTCTAACGAATAACCACTTTCTTCGGCAATTACTACTCCGCCAGTTAAAATAGCAATATCTTCTAACATTGCTTTTCTTCTGTCGCCAAAACCAGGTGCTTTTACAGCCGCAATTTTTAATCCGCCACGTAATTTGTTTACCACTAATGTTGCTAATGCTTGACCGTCAACATCTTCTGCAATTATTAATAATGGGCGACCAGATTGCGCCACAGGTTCTAAAACGGGTAATAATTCTTGTAAGTTCGATATTTTTTTATCGTACAATAGAATATAAGGATTATCTAACTCGGCAATCATTTTATCGGCATCAGTTACAAAGTAAGGCGATAAATAACCTCTATCGAATTGCATTCCTTCTACTACATCTACATAGGTATCGGTTCCTTTTGCTTCTTCTACTGTAATAACCCCTTCTTTGCCCACTTTTGAGAAAGCGGTAGCAATTAACTCGCCAATAGTTTCATCGTTATTGGCAGAAATAGAAGCTACTTGTTTAATTTTTTTAGAGGAATCGCCAACCGATTCGGTTTGTTTTCCTAAATCTTCCACAATAGCTTCAACCGCTTTGTCGATTCCTCTTTTTAAATCCATTGGATTTGCACCTGCAGCAACATTTTTTAAGCCTTCTTTTACGATTGCTTGTGCTAAAACTGTTGCGGTAGTAGTTCCATCGCCTGCTAAATCGTTAGTTTTTGAAGCAACTTCTTTTACCATTTGTGCGCCCATATTTTCAAGTGCATCTTCTAGTTCGATTTCTTTTGCAACGGAAACACCATCTTTAGTAACGGTTGGTCCGCCAAATGATTTTGAAATAATTACGTTTCTTCCTTTTGGTCCTAATGTTACTTTTACTGCATTTGCTAGTGCATCTACACCGCGTTTTAATCCGTCGCGAGCTTCAATATCAAATTTTATATCTTTTGCCATTTTGTTTTTAGTTTAATTTTTTAAAGTTAAAAGTTAATTTGTTTCAAGTTATAAGGTTTGATTTTTAAACTTGAAACTTTGAACTAATTTTAAAGAATTGCGTAAATTTCGTCTTCACGCATAATTAGGTAATCTTTGTTTTCGTATTTAAATTCGGTACCTGAATATTTTCCGTATAATACAATATCGCCAGTTTTAACCGTCATAGTATGGTCTTTTTTACCATTTCCTACTGCTACAATTGTTCCTTTTTGAGGTTTCTCTTTTGCGGTATCGGGAATAATAATTCCGGAAGCCGTTGTAGTTTCTGCTTGCATAGGTTCTATAACCACTCGATCTGCAATTGGTTTAATTTTAAGTGCCATATTTATTTTTTTAAAATTTAAAGTTTACGTTTTCAATATTTTTCAGAAATTGTGCCAAATGATTTTTCTGACAGTTTTTAGTAAAAAAAAATGCCAGCACTGACAGGCTGACATTTGTTTTGTGAAAAAAGCAATAATTACTGTGCCGATTTTTCTTCGGTTGTTTCTGTTGCTTGATTTTGTGTAGCTTCTTTAGCGGGTGTTTCAGACATAGTAGGAATTTCAGTTTTTGGAATTGAAACTTCGTCGTTTCCTAAAACTTTTGATCCTTGTGTACTAGAATCGAATGCTAATGACGATAATAAAATTAGCGCAATTAGCGCGGCAAAAAGAAACCATGTACTTTTATCTAAAAAATCGGTTGTTTTTTGTACACCTCCTAATTGTTGAGAACCACCACCTCCAAAAGAAGAAGACAATCCGCCTCCTTTTGGGTTTTGTACCATAACGGCTAATATTAATAAGAAGCAAACAATTGTTATTGCAATTAAAAATCCTGTAAACATAATTTAACTATTATTTTGTTGTAATTTTTTTATATTCTCAATTCGGTCTGCAAAGAAACTACTTTTTTCTGGATATTTCAAAATTAAAATTTCATAAGCTTGTATAGCCCGTGTATATTTTTTTTGTTCTAAATAAATTTTTGCTAAAGTTTCGGTCATTAAATGTGTTGGTTCTGCTGCACTTTTGCTAATATTTAAAGGTGCTGGGGTGGTTTCTTTTACGGGTGAAATTTTTGGATTATTTTCAATAAATTTATCTATTAATTCTATTTTTTCGTCTAATTTGTTTGGTATATTGTCTTGTTCTTGCCTAATAATAGGATTGCTTTTGGTAAGTTGTAACCATTCGTTAAACGAATGTTTTTCGTTATTTTCAAAATCTAGCGGTTTTCCTATTTCTAAGTTTTGTTCAATTTCTATTGTTTTAACATTTTCTTGTGTGGTATCTTTTTTTATTTCTCTAAACGAACTAGTTGCTGTTATTATTTCGGCCTGATTAACGGTAATGTTTTGTAGCACATCAGTTTGCTTTTCAATAGCAGAATTAGGTAATGTTTTAAAGTTGTTTGAAGTAATAAAATCGAATAAAATACTTCTGTCGAAAGTGTTTGCTGCTGTTTTTTTTAATTCGTAATTGTATCGAAAGCTTTCTTGGTTAAATAATCCTTTCAAATGTAAAGCTCGTGCGCTTTGAAAAAAAGGAAAATCAATTAAAATGCTTTCTAAAGCTACTGTTTGTTGCTTGTTTATCGTTTTCGATTTGTGTAATAAATATGTAAATTCTTGCGTATTCAAAATATTACCATTTTGCTAGCGATGCGTTAAAAACATCTTGAGTTATACGTTCGTAAATTTCGTCTAAAGCAGTTGTTAGTCGATTTCCTGTCATTTGCTCGTTTGCCGGATAATCGTGGTAAAAAGAAAATCGTTTTTCGAAATTATCGTCTTCTTTGTTTTTATTGGTAAACCTAACGTTTATGCCAATAGTTAAGCGGTTTTGCGCTGTAAATTGATCGGCAGTTGCGGTCATGGGTGTAATGCGATATTCTACAATTTCGCCTTCGTACATCAAATCGCCATTTTGGCTAACTAAATTTAAATTGGTTTGATTTTGCACAATATCTTGAAGTTCAAGTGTAAAAGTTCTTTCAATACCGGGTTCTATTAAATCGGCATTGTTTTGAAAATAATTAACCTGAAAAGTTTCGGCATCAATTTTTCCTGTACCTGTAAAATTGTAAACACCACAGCTGTTTATGCTAATTATTATAAAAGTGAATACTATAAATTTTAAATTTTTCATTGTGTAAATTAAAGTTTTTTACTTAACTGCTAACTAATAACTGTAAACTGAATACTTAATTATTACAAATCGTATTGTTTTATTTTTCGATATAAAGTTCGTTCTGAAATTCCTAATTCATCGGCAGCTGCTTTTCGCTTTCCTTTATTTCGTTCTAATGCTTTTTTAATTAATTCAATTTCTTTAGCTTCTAAACTTAGTGTTTCTTCTTCGTCAATTGTTTCGGCAATAAGATAATTGTCGTCATTATCGTCGGTTTCCGAATCGTGATATGTTTCGGTATGATGAACACTTGGTTGATATACTTCGGTTTTTGGTTTAGAATTAACTAAAATTTCATCGTTTTGCCCATAAATACGTTGAATTAAATGTTGATTGTTTTCTTGCACTTTAGAACTTCCATTTTGCATTAATTCTAAAGTTAATTTTTTCAAATCGTTTAAATCGGCTTTCATATCAAAAAGCACTTTATACAAAATTTCACGTTCGTTACTAAAATCGCCTTCTTTTTTAGAGGTATTAATTACTGATGGTAAATTTGAATTTTCTTGTGGAAGATAGCTTTTTAGTGTAGTTAATGCAATATCGCGATTGGTTTCAAGTACTGAAATTTGTTCGGCAATATTGCGCAGTTGTCTAATGTTACCACTCCATCTATATTGAATTAAATAATGCGTTGCTTCTTCCGATAAACGAATAGGTGGCATTTTATATTTGTGCGCAAAATCGGAAGCAAATTTTCTAAATAGCAAAGCAATATCGTCTTTTCGTTCACGTAATGGTGGCAAATGAATTTCAACCGTACTTAAACGATAATATAAATCTTCTCGAAATTTACCTTTTTCGATAGCTTCTAGCATATTTACATTAGTAGCAGCTACAATTCGCACATTGGTTTTTTGAACTTTTGAGGAACCAACTTTAATAAATTCGCCATTTTCTAACACACGCAACAATCGTACTTGTGTAGTAAGTGGCAATTCGCCCACTTCATCTAAAAAAATAGTACCGCCATCGGCTACTTCAAAATAACCTTCGCGCGTGGCTGTTGCTCCAGTAAAAGCGCCTTTTTCGTGACCAAAAAGTTCACTATCGATAGTTCCTTCTGGAATAGCACCACAGTTTACCGCAATATATTTACCATGTTTACGATGCGATAAAGCATGTATTATTTTAGGAATACTTTCTTTACCAACACCACTCTCGCCAGTTACTAAAACCGAAATATCAGTAGGTGCTACTTGAATGGCTTTTTCCAGCGCACGATTTAGTTTATGGTCGTTACCAATAATTTCAAAGCGTTGTTTTATTGTTTGAATGTTTTCCATTTACAAAAGTTAAAAGTTAAAAGTTAAAAGTCATAAAATAAATACTTTCGACTTTAAAACTTTATTCATTCGACTGTATTATTGCATTATTTCTGAATACCCAACAGCTTCTCCGATTAATGTGGCTGCAGTACAGTCAGAAATTTTTACCATTACAAAATCGCCAGGTTTATAGTTTTCTTTTGGAAAAACTACTACGGTATTTTGAGAATTTCGTCCGCTCCAATGTTTATCAGAACGTTTAGAATCTTTTTCAACTAAAACTTCAACCGTTTGACCAAGAAAACGCTGTGTGCGAGCCAAACCCATTTTTTGTTGCAAATCAATAATCTCTGTCAATCTACGTTTTTTAATTTCTTCAGGTACATCATCTTCCATTTTTCTTGCGGCCAATGTTCCCGGTCGTTCTGAATAAGCAAACATAAATCCGAAATCATATTTTACAAATTCCATCAACGATAAAGTATCTTTATGATCTTCTTCTGTTTCAGTTGGAAAACCAGCAATCATATCTTGCGACAAAGAGATATCAGGTATTAATTCATAAATTTTTTCTACCAAATTCATATATTCTTCTCGAGTATGCTGGCGATTCATAGCTTCTAAAATTCGATTGCTACCCGATTGTACTGGTAAGTGAATGTATTTGCAAATATTATGATGTTTCGCCATAACTTCAATCACTTCAATGTGCATATCTTGAGGATTTGAAGTTGAAAAGCGAAAACGCATTTTTGGAAATTTAGTTGCACAAACATCTAACAATTGAGCAAAATCAACAGCCGTCGCTTTTTGCATATCGCTGGCTTTTTCAAAATCTTTTTTTAAGCCACCTCCATACCACAAATAACTATCCACATTTTGACCTAAAAGCGTAACTTCTTTAAAACCTTTATTCCATAAATCTTGAATTTCTTCATATATACTTTGCGGATCACGGCTTCTTTCTCTTCCTCTTGTAAATGGCACTACACAAAACGTACACATATTATCACAGCCACGAGTTATTGATACAAATGCCGATATCCCATTACTACTTAATCGCACAGGTTGAATATCGCCATAGGTTTCTTCTTTAGAAAGAATAACATTAATAGCATCGCGTCCTTCTTCTACATCTTTTAATAAATTGGGTAAATCTTTATAAGCATCAGGGCCAACTACTAAGTCAACAATTTTTTCTTCGTCTAAAAATTTTTCCTTTAAACGTTCTGCCATGCAACCTAAAACTCCCACTTTCATATCGGGATTAATTTTTTTAACGGCATTGTATTGTTCTAAACGCTTACGAATAGTTTGCTCGGCTTTATCACGAATAGAACACGTATTGACTAAAACCAAATCAGCATCTTCTAAATTTTGAGTGGTATTGTAGCCATTATTTGCTAAAATTGAGGCAACTATTTCACTGTCAGAAAAATTCATTTGACAACCGTAACTTTCTATAAAAAGTTTTTTATTATTTCCTTCAACTTGGTCGTTTACCAAACTTGTTCCTTGTTTGTTTTCTTCAATTATTTTTTCCATATTGTTTTTTAAAAAACCGCTTTCATCCTAATTTGCAAAGATACTATTAAATTTTAATATCTGACAAGATGTCATATTTTCTTTAACATTTTATTTGCTATATTAAAGTATTCAATTGTGGATATTTAAAAAAAACTTATACTTTTGCCACAAACAAAGTTGAGAATGGCAAAGAATTTAGTAATCGTTGAGTCTCCAGCAAAAGCAAAAACCATAGAAAAATTTTTAGGAAATGACTACCAAGTTGAGTCTAGTTTTGGACACATCGCCGATTTGCCTTCAAAGGAAATAGGTGTAGATGTTGAAAACGGATTTAAACCGAAATACGAAGTTGCTACTGATAAAAAAGCATTGGTTAAAAAACTTAAAGACTTAGCCAACAAAGCAGAGACTGTTTGGTTAGCTTCCGATGAAGACCGCGAAGGAGAAGCGATTTCATGGCATTTAGCTGAAGAACTAAAATTAAAGCCCGAAAAAACGAAACGTATTGTTTTTCACGAAATTACAAAAACAGCCATTCAAAAAGCTATTGAAAACCCAAGAACTATTGACTATAATTTAGTAAATGCACAGCAAGCTCGTCGTGTATTAGACCGATTAGTAGGCTATGAATTATCGCCTGTATTATGGAAAAAAGTAAAAGGCGGACTTTCGGCTGGGCGTGTGCAATCGGTTTCTGTACGTTTAATTGTTGAAAGAGAACGTGAAATTCAAAATTTTGATGCAGAAGCTTCGTATTCAGTTGCAGCAGAATTTGTAACTGCTGCTGGGAAATCATTTAAAGCACGATTACCAAAAAACTTTACTTCTAAAAAAGAAGCTGAAGATTTTCTACAAAAAAACATAAATGGTCAATATAAAGTTAGCGATTTAGAAACGAAACCAACCAAAAAATCGCCAGCTGCGCCATTTACAACATCAACTTTACAACAAGAAGCTTCGCGAAAATTATATATGCCTGTTGGAATTACCATGCAGGTTGCTCAGCGATTGTATGAAGCTGGTTTGATAACGTATATGAGAACCGATAGTGTAAATTTATCGCAAGATGCGCTTCAAGCAGCAAAAGCTGAAATTGAAAGCTATTACGGTAAAGAATTTGCACAAACGCGTAATTTTGCAACCAAATCAAAAGGCGCACAAGAAGCGCACGAAGCCATTCGTCCTACTGATATGAGTCGCCATACCGTAAATTTAGATCGTGATCAAGCGCGTTTATACGATTTGATTTGGAAGAGAACTATTGCTTCGCAAATGAGTGATGCACAATTAGAAAGAACCAATGTAAAAATTGAAAGCAATACTCATAAAGAAATATTTGTTGCTAATGGTGAAGTAATCAAATTTGAAGGTTTTCTTAAAGTTTATTTAGAAGGTAATGATGACGATGAAGAAGAACAAGAAGGCATGTTACCTAATATGACTATTGGCGAAAAATTATCTAACAATTATATTACAGCAACAGAAAGATATTCACGTCCACCGAGCCGCTATACGGAAGCTTCTCTTGTTAAAAAACTAGAAGAGCTAGGTATTGGTCGTCCATCAACATACGCACCAACTATTTCTACAATTATTAATAGAAATTATGTAGAAAAAGGTTCGAGTGAAGGTGTAGAAAGAAAATATAATCAAATTACGCTACAAGGTTCAGATATTAAATCGGTTGTTTTAAAAGAAACCACAGGTTCCGACAAAGGAAAGTTAGTTCCAACAGATATTGGAATTATTGTTACCGACTTTTTAGTTGCGAATTTTGAATCAATTTTAGATTATAATTTTACTGCAAAAGTAGAACAAGATTTTGATGAAATTGCCGAGGGAAAAGAAGATTGGGTAAAAATGATGAAAGATTTTTACAAACATTTTCATCCTACAGTTGTTGATGTTGAAAAAAATGCAGAGAGAGAAACTGGAGAACGTATTTTAGGTAATCATCCAGAATCTGGAAAACAAGTTTCCGTTCGATTAGGAAAATTTGGACCTATGGCGCAAATTGGTAATATCGACGATGAGGAAAAACAATTTGCCAGCTTATTGCCCGAGCAAAATATTGGTACAATTACACTAGAAGAAGCGCTATCGCTATTCTTGCTTCCTAAAAATTTAGGCAATTACGAAGGCGAAGAAGTTGAGGTTAATAATGGGCGATTTGGACCCTATGTTCGCTTTGGCAAAACCTTTATATCATTGCCAAAAGGCGAAGAACCACTAGATGTTTCTTTAGATAGAGCAATTGAATTAATTAAAGAAAAGAAACAAGCCGACGCGCCAATTGCAACTCATGACGGTTTACCTGTGCAAAAAGGCGTGGGACGATTTGGACCATTTATAAAATGGAACGGTATGTTTATTAATGTAAGTAAAAAATACAATTTCGATAATTTATCGCAAGCCGATGTTAAAGAACTTATTGAAGATAAACTACAAAAAGAAAAAGATAAGTTAATTCATAATTGGGAAGATGAAGGTATTCGTGTAGAAAAAGCACGTTGGGGACGATCTGTCATTTTAAAAGGCAAAACAAAAGTAGAACTCGGCAAAGATGTAGATGCTGAAAAATTAACTTTAGAAGAAGTAAAAGAAATTCTAGATAAAAAAGCACCTGCTAAAAAAACCACTACTAAAAAAGTTTCAGCTAAAAAGAAGTAGTTAATGATGTATGATTTTTTACAACCCGTAAATTCAGAAATTGTTAGTCAAATTCAAAAACAATCTAAACAAGCATTAGGTAATAAGGTGGTTTTTCATACCGAAACTGATTTTCCTAATTTAGATGGTGTTGAAATGGCAATACTTGCAGTAAACGATTACAGAGGTGCTGGTTTAACGAATGATGACGAAGATTTTTCGAAATTTAGAACGTACTTTTACGCATTGTTTCCAGGAAACTGGACTGTTTCAATAGCCGATTTAGGTACTATACAAGCGGGCGCTACTATAGAAGATACGTATTTTTTGGTAAAATCTATTTGTAGCGAATTACTTCGCAAAAAAATTATACCTGTTATAATAGGTGGTTCTCAAGATTTAACGTATGCTTTATATCGTTCCTACGATAATTTAGATCAAATGGTAAACTTGGTTTCGGTCGATAGTAAGTTCGATTTTGCTCAAGAAAGTGGTTTGCCGTTTAATTCATACCTTACAAAAATTGTAATAGAAGAGCCGAATAATTTATTTAACTATTCTAACTTGGGTTACCAAACCTATTTTAATTCCCAAGAAGAAATCGATTTAATTGAAAAATTATATTTCGATGCTTATCGCTTGGGCGAAGTGTCGCAAAAATTATACATAACAGAGCCTGTTTTTAGAGATGCAGATATTGCAAGTTTCGATATGATGTCTGTAGAATCTTCAAACTCAGGAAACATAAATTATTTTAATCCCAATGGTTTTTCGGGTAAAGAAATTTGTGCCTTAGCACGCTATGCAGGAATAAGCGATAAAATTTCTAGTTTTGGTGTTTTTAACTTTTATAATTCAACAAAAGAAGTTACCTTAGTAGCTCAAACACTTTGGTATTTTATAGAAGGATATGCAAACCGTTACAACGAATATCCGTTTACAGTAAAAGAAAATTATTACAAATATATAGTACCTATAGATGATGAAGAGCTGGTTTTTTATAAAAGTAATAAAACCGATAGATGGTGGATTGAAATTCCAATATTTTCAAACATAGATAATAAAATTAAAAGAAATACGTTATTACCTTGCACACATCAAGAATATCTGGCTGCGTGCGAGCAGGAAATACCAGAAAGATGGTGGAAAATACAAAGGCGAAATTTGTTATAGTTATAAAGAAAAGCATAAGTTTGCTAGAACATTAGTTGTCTAGTAATATTTTTAAAATGTAATGTTTTTTAAAAAAAAATTGTTTTTCTCAAAATAATTGAATAGGTTTACGCCCTTAAATATAAAATTTAATTAACCCAAGTTTATATGAAGAAATTAGTTGCATTAACGGCAATTTTGTCATTATTAGTAAGTTGTAGCAAAGGAGATCGAGGGGAGTTAGTAGGTGCCAAAAGTAGAAAATGGCACCCAGAAAAACCTTATGGAATGACTTTGGTTCCAGGTGGAGCATTTGTTATGGGTAAATCTGATGACGATTTAGCTAATATTCAAGATGCGCCTACTAAAACAGTTACTGTTCGTTCTTTTTATATGGATGAAACAGAAATTACTAATGCAGAATATCGTCAGTTCGTAGAGTGGGTAAAAGACTCTACAATCAGAACCCGTTTGGCAATTTTAGCAGATGAGGTTGGACAAACTGCAGGCTCTGGAGGTATTGGAGATTACGCATTTGCAGACGCAGATCCTTCAACGATGTCGCCATACGATAAATATATGTACGAAAACTATTACAGTTTAGGTACGGATGATGATATGTATGCTGGTAGAAAGTTAAACAAGAAAATTAAATTGATTGACGATCCTCAGCAGTATCCAGATGAGTATTATGTTGAGGTTATGGATTCTATGTACTTACCAGATGCAGAATCGTATAATGGGTTAAAAACAATGGATGTTTCTAAATTAAAATTCAGATATCGTGAGGTAGATTGGAATAAAGCAGTTAAGAAAAAAGGAAGAAAAGGATTGTATGATGAGAATCCGCCAATTGAAATTTATCCCGATACAGCTGTTTGGATTAAAGATTTTGCGTATTCGTACAACGAACCTATGCACAACGATTATTTTTGGCATGCAGCTTACGACGATTATCCTGTTGTAGGTGTCTCTTGGAATCAAGCAAAAGCATTTTGTGCGTGGAGAACACTTTATAAAAATTCTTACATAAAAAAGAAAAAAGGACGAGATCAAATCAATTCATTTCGCTTGCCTTCAGAAGCAGAATGGGAATATGCGGCTCGCGGTGGAATAGAATCGGCTACTTACCCTTGGGGTGGGCCTTATTCTAAAAACGATAGAGGTTGTTTTATGGCAAACTTTAAGCCTAATCGTGGCGATTATGCTGCAGATGGTGCGTTATATACTGTTGAAGCAAAATCGTTTGAACCTAACGACTTTAACTTATACAATATGTCGGGTAACGTATCAGAATGGACGCAGTCTTCTTACGATGCTTCTGCTTATGAGTTTGTGTCAACAATGAATCCAAATGTTCCAGATCGTAAAAACCAACGTAAAGTAATTCGTGGCGGTTCTTGGAAAGATGTAGGCTATTATTTAGCTGTAGGAACTCGTGATTTCGAATACGCCGATTCGTCTAGAAGCTATATAGGTTTCCGTACCGTTCAAGATTATATGGGTACAGATGCAACTGCAGCTAAAAAACGATAATTTTCAACTACGTATTTTAACCAAATTTTTAAATTATAATTAATTAAACTAACTAAATTTTATTTATTATGGCAATTTTATCACCAAAAGTAATGAATTTCTGCTACGGTATGGGGGCAGCAGTAGTAATCGTAGGAGCACTATTCAAATTAATGCACTGGACTTTTGCAAATGAGATGTTGATTATAGGTCTTTTAACGGAAGCAGCTATTTTTGCGCTTTCTGCATTCGATACACCAGCAAAAGATTTAGATTGGTCTTTAGTTTATCCAGAATTAGCAGGTGGAGAATCTAAACCAAAAGCAATAAAACAAGAAAAACCAGAAGATGCACAAGGATTATTGTCTCAAAAATTAGACAATATGCTTAAAGAAGCTAAAATTGACGGTGCTTTAATGGAAAGCTTAGGTAATTCAATTAAAAACTTCGAAGGCGCAGCTAAAAATATTGCACCAACAGTAGATTCAATTGCTTCTCAAAAACAATATGCTACAGAAATGGTTGCAGCTGCCGATAATTTAAAATCATTAAACAGCTTGTATCAAGCACAATTAGAAGGCGCACAACGCAATGCACAAGCTAATGCTGAAATTGCTGAAAACGCAGCTAAACTAAAAGAGCAAATGCAATCAATGACATCTAACATTGCATCTTTAAATGCAGTTTATGGTGGTATGCTTTCTGCTATGAGTAACAGAGGATAATTTTATTATTCAACACTCAACTTAAAAACAATATTAATTAAAACAAAATTTTAAGAAATGGCAGGAGGAAAATTAACCCCTAGACAGAAGATGATTAACCTAATGTACTTGGTTTTCATCGCTATGTTAGCTTTAAATATGTCAAAAGAAGTATTATCCGCTTTCGGTTTAATGAACGAAAAATTTGCTGGAGTGAATATTTCTCAAACTGAGCAAAATCAAAAGCTAGCGGAAGTTTTAGCTAACAAAGCAGCGGAAGATGAAGGTACAAATTTTAAAAATGCGTATGATATTTCGAAGCAGGTAGATAAAGCTTCAAATGAATTGTATAATTTTTTGGAAGATGTAAAAAAGAAAGATATTTTAGTTGATTTCCCAGCAGACTCAAAAGGAATTTTGCCTTATGAAGCTATGGATAAAAGTAATATCGATGAAAAATGGTTTAAAGGCGATGTTTATAAACCAAGAGGACAAGAAATTGTTGCTAAAATTGATGATTACAGAAATAAAATGAAAGCAGCTTTAGGTAAAAATGTTGATTATCAATCAGTTTTGTCTAAGGTTGATAAGTTGTTTGGTACTGGAGATGTAAAGGATAGTGAAGGAGTTACAAAAAAATATCTTGACTATCATTACAAAGGTTTCCCTGCAATTGCAACTGTTGCAAAATTGTCAGCAATGCAAAACGACATTAAATCTATGGAAAATGAAGTATATAATGTAGCGTTAGGAAATTCGTACAAGCAAGCGGCATCAATGAAAACTTTTCAGGCTATTGTTGCTTTAGATAAAAATGTATATTTTGAAGGCGAAAAAGTAACAGGTAAAGTAGTATTAGGTAAATACGATTCTAATACTGTCCCTACAGCTTTTGAAGGGCCAGGTAGTATAGAAAATGGTCAAGCTGTTATTAATGCTACCGCTGGTGGTATTGGCGAGCATCCAGTGAAAGGTAGTTTTACCTTTATGGAAGATAATAAACCTGTAACTATTCCTTTCGATGGTAAATATGTGGTTGTACCACGCCCTAAATCAGCAAACGTTTCTGCAGATAAAATGAATGTAGTATATCGTGGTGTAGATAACCCAATGACAATTACATTTGCTGGTATTCCAGATTCAGATGTAACAGCTAGTGCTCCAGGAATGCGTAAAGTAGGTAATGGTAAATATATGTTAAGCCCTTCTTCTGGTACAGAAGTTACGATTAATGTTACAGGTAAATTACCTACAGGTAATGTTTCCGATAAGAAAGTATTCCGTATTAAAGGAATTCCTGCACCAACAGGTAAAATTAGAGGAGAAGAAAAAGCAACTGGACCAGCATCTAGTTTAGCGTCTTCAACTGTTTCAGCAGTTTTAGAAGATTTCGATTTCCCTGTTACCGTTAACGTTACTGGTTTTAACATAAAAGTGCCAGGTCAACCAACTGTAGTAGTTTCAGGAAACAGACTTAATGGAGCAGCGCAAGCAGCTGTTAAAAAAGCGATGAAAGGCGATGTTATTGTAATTTCAGATATTAAAGCAAGTTTTGCAGGTATCGGTCAGCAAGCTAAAAAAGTTTCAGCTTGTACATACGAAATTAGATAGTGTTTCGTTTTAAATAAAAAGGATATAAAATGAATTGGAAAAAAATTATTGTAGTAGCACTAGTAAGTTTAAGTTCAACTTTTACTTTTGCTCAATCAAATTTATTAAATGCTAAAACAGCTGATCAAATAGGTAAAAAAACAGAAGCTGAATTACAAGCCGATAACGACAAACCATTACCTTATGGTTATGTTATGGATCGCGATGTAATGTGGGGTAGAAAAGTTTGGGAAATTATCGATTTAGATGAACGTGTTAATTTTCCATTATACTATCCTGTAGAAAAAGATTTGGGCCCAGATAGAAAGCCGTTGTACACTGTTTTAAAAGATGCAATGGAAAAAGGCGAAATTACAGAAGTTTATGCCGATAGTTATTTTACCACTAAAATTACTCAAAAAGAAATAGATGGCCGTCTTTATGCAATAGACACAACAGATGCAGCTATCGATTTAATGAACGAAGATTACGAAGCTTATAAGTCTGGTGCTAAAACTATACCAGAAGAGTACATTGTTAAATACGAAGTTACTCCCGATATGGTTACAGCATTCAAAATAGTAGGCTTGTGGTACTTCGATAAAAGACAAGGCGAATTAAAATATCGTATGTTAGGTATTTGTCCTGTTGTACCAGATATTCACGTGTACAAACAAGATCCCGAAACAGACGAAATGATCGAATTGTTTTGGGTATATTTCCCTGCTGCTCGCGATGTATTACACGATGCAAAAGCATTTAATAATAAAAATTCAGCTATTCCATTTAGTTTCGATCATTTGCTCAATGCACGCCGTTTTAACGCGTTAATCTATGTTGAAGAAAACGTGTATGCCGATAGAGAAATTAAAGATTACATTAGAGATAATGCTCAAATGCAGCTTTTAGAAGCCGATAGAGTTAAAGAAAAAATCCGCGATTTCGAACAAGATATGTGGAGTTATTAAAATAATTTTTTTCCAATTTAAATTAATCCCGACAGTTTACTTGTCGGGATTTTTTATTTTTGCACCATGATAGATTATATAATTGTAGGTTGTGGCCTAGCTGGTACTGCTTTTGCCGAAATGGCTCTTCAAAACAATAAATCAATTTTAGTTTTCGATAATGCTTCACAACCTTCTTCTACAGTTGCTGGAGGAATGTATAATCCTGTTGTTTTAAAACGGTTTACCGCTATTTGGAAAGCGCAAGAGCAACTAGAGTTAGTGCATCAATTTTATACGGCTCTAGAAAGTAAGTTACAAATAAAGTGTAATTACCCGCTTCCTTTATGGCGTAAATTTGCAAGTGTAGAAGAACAAAACAATTGGTTTTCGGCTTCCGACAAGCCATCGTTGTCAAACTTTCTTGAAACTAAAATTAGATTCGAAAAAATAAGTGGAATTGAGGCACCATTTGGTTTTGGAGAAGTAGCAGCATCAGGCTATCTCGATATAAAAGAGTTAATTCAATCGTATCAAAGACATTTAAAGCAAAACAACCTATTTTCTTCTGAAGCATTTCAATATGAAGCTATAGAATTTAAAGAAAATTACATTCAATATAAAGATAACAAAGTAAGGCACATCATCTTTGCAGAAGGCTTTGGTTTGCATGAGAATCCATTTTTTAAGCAATTACCATTAGATGGAACAAAAGGCGAATTATTACATATTAAATCAAATAATTTGCAGCTTAATAAAATTGTAAAGTCGAATATTTTTATTTTACCAATTGGCAATAATACCTACAAAGTAGGTGCTACTTACAATTGGAAAGACAAAACCAATGCACCCACAACCGAAGGAAAAATCGAATTAATTGAAAAACTAAACGAGTTAATTTCCTGCGATTACCAAATTGTAGCGCATTTAGCAGGCGTTCGACCAACGGTAAACGACAGGCGACCACTAGTGGGCACACACCCAATTTATAATAACCTACATATTTTAAACGGATTAGGCACGCGAGGTGTTATGTTAGCGCCATTTTTAGCAAAAAACCTTTGGAATTATTTAGAGAACAAAATTCCATTAGACAAAGAAATAGATTGCAGCCGTTATTTCGTTTAAATGCGCATTATTTTTTCTTCTTCGGGTTTCCTAAATTATTTTTCCAATCGTTATCGTAATCAATAAAAAAATTAATCCAAATATTACGCGATACTCTAATAATTACAGGAAAAAAAACTATAGAAGTAACCACAATAGCAATAAAAGCGGTTAAAAGCGAACTGCCCAAAAATACAAACGAAATTATAAAAGCAGCAACAGCAAAGGCAATTCCTACAGCATAGCTCACATACATAGCACCGTAAAAAAATGAAGGCTCAATTTGATAGTGTAATTTACAATGGCTACAATCTTGGTGCATTTTAAATAAATAACCCATTTTATAAGGGTTTTTCTCTACATACATATTTTCTTCTTGGCATTTCGGACAACTTCCTGTTAAAATGCTATTCAGTTTCGTTCCTTTTTTTAACATTTGCATAAAATTTATACAAAGTTACAGTAACAAATTGTTTTGCTGGTAACTTTTGTAACAAAAATAGACTATGTTAAATATTCATAATTTATCAATATCATTTGGTGGTACCTATTTGTTCGAAGAAGTAACCTTTCGTTTAGGCGCAGGCGATAGAGTAGGATTAGTAGGTAAAAATGGTGCAGGAAAATCGACAATGTTAAAAATTTTAGCAGGCGATTTTAAGCCAGATTCTGGTGTAATTGCAACCGAGAAACAAGTAAAAATGGGTTTTTTACGTCAAGATATTGATTTTGAAAAAGGAAGAACCGTGCTAGAAGAAGCTTATTTAGCATTTGAAGAAATTGTAAAAACAGAGCATAAAATTGACGAAATAAACCATCAACTAGCCAATAGAACCGATTACGAAAGCCAATCGTATCACGATTTAATCGATGAATTAAGCGATATTACGCATCAATATGAAATTTTAGGTGGTTACAACTACAAAGGCGAAGCCGAAAAGGTATTACAAGGTTTAGGTTTTAAACGAGAAGAATTTAACAACCCAACGGAAACTTTTTCGGGCGGATGGCGAATGCGTATTGAATTAGCAAAATTATTGCTACAAAACAACGATGTGCTACTTCTTGATGAGCCAACCAACCATTTAGATATTGAAAGTATTATTTGGCTCGAAAATTTCCTTAAAAATTTTCCAGGTGTTGTGGTAATTGTTTCGCACGATAAAATGTTTTTAGATAACGTAACCAATAGAACTATCGAAATTTCTCTTGGTAAAATTTACGACTATAATAAGCCATATTCGCAGTATTTAGTTCAACGTGAAGAATTGCGAGAAAAGCAATTAGCTACGCAAAAAAACCAGCAGAAAAAAATTGAAGAAACCGAAAAACTCATTGAAAAATTTCGCTACAAAGCTTCAAAAGCATCAATGGCACAATCGCTAATTAAAAAACTTGAAAAAGTAGAACGAATTGAAGTAGATGAAGACGATAATTCGGTAATGAATATTTCGTTTCCTGTTTCGGTTACACCGGGTAGAGTAGTAGTAGAAGCCGAGAATGTGAGTAAAAATTTTGGCGAAAAAGAGGTTTTAGAAACTATTTCACTTTTGGTAGAACGTGGTAGTAAAATTGCTTTTGTAGGACAAAATGGTCAAGGAAAATCAACGTTTATAAAAGCCATTGTAAACGAATTTGACTACAAAGGAACAATTAAACTTGGTCATAACGTACAATTGGGCTATTTTGCGCAAAATCAAGCCGAATATTTAGACGGCGAAAAAACGCTTTTAGATACTATGCTAGATGCGGCAACCGATAGCAACCGTTCCAAAGTGCGCGATATGCTGGGCGCTTTTTTGTTTCGTGGCGACGATGTTGAAAAAAAGGTAAAAGTGCTTTCGGGTGGCGAACGCAATCGTTTGGCATTATGCAAATTGTTGTTGCAACCTATTAATGTTTTGTTAATGGATGAGCCTACCAATCATTTAGATATTAAATCGAAAAACGTGTTAAAAGCAGCGTTGCAAAATTTTGAAGGAACTTTACTTTTAGTATCGCACGATCGCGATTTTTTACAAGGATTAGCCAATACCGTTTATGAATTTAAAGATAAAAAAATAAAAGAATACCTAGGCGATATCAATTTCTTTTTGGAGCAACGCAATGCACAAAATATGCGGGAGTTTGAAAAGAAAGATGATGTACTACAAGTAGAAACGAAAACAGAAGGTAAAGTAACAAAATCCTTATCATACGAAGAGCAAAAGAAACAAAAAGCGCTACAAAATAAATTAAGTAAAATAGAAAGTCAAATTAGCGCATTGGAAAAAGCGATAGCAAAAGACGATGAAAATTTAGCAAAAAACTACGAAAAGCTAATGGAAGATAATTTGTTTTTTAGCCAATATGAGAAAAAGAAAAAAGAATTAGAGCAGTTAATGGAAGATTGGGAAAACGTTCAATTGGAACTTGAAAACTAGTTTTCGGTTTCGTTTTCTAATTCAAAATTTAAAAAGAAAATTACAAACGGTAACCAGACTACTTAAAAGGATTACGTTTGTTCCAAGAAGTTTCGGGTTCTAATTTTGGAAAAATGTTGCCAATAAAACGATTAATAATTGGGTTGGTATGAAATAAAAATCCCGACATATAAACAGGTTTCGCACCAATTGAGCTCTTAATTTCAAGTGCTGTACGTCCAAAAATAATTTTTTCAAATTGGTTTTCAATACCAAATTCGGTCATGTTGTATAGCATATTTAAATACAACATATTTTCTTTTTGATGCTGTTCATCGTAACCTAAAAAGTAGGTTTCCAAAACTTTTCCGTTAAGTAAAAGCGTATGAAAACCAATAAGTTTATCGTGTAAAAAATAACCAAAAACTCTAAAGCGATTACCGCATTGTTTTTTAAAAGTTGAAAAATGATTTTTGCTTAGAAAAAAAGTATTAAAAGGCGCATTTTTAGCTACATAATAATAAAGCGAATACAGCGTGTTTTCTAGAACAACAACTTCGGTAAGCGATAATTCTTTTAGTGTAATTGCGCTACTTTTTTTTCGGGCTCGTTTGTATTGGTCGCGATATTTTTTGGTAAACGAAGCTACGTAATCATCTTTAGATTTCCAATCTGGTTGTAAGTTGAAAATCATATTAGGTTGCGTGTGAAATTCGTATAAATTTTTAAATTCAAATTGTTGCAATTTAGTAGCACAAACCGCATAAAAATCTTTAAAACTAACCAGATGAATTTTGATTTTTTTCTTTTTAAAATATTGAATTAAGGCTTGCGAACATTGCATCATAGTTTCGCTTATGTTTTTAAAACCAATATCTTTACTAAATGTGTAACTGTTTTGTCCTGTAATCATATTATTTCCCATAAAGACTACGTGCGAAGCAAAGTTTTTTAGCATAAAATTTCGAAATAGTGTTTTAAAACAAGTATCGCGTTCGCCAAACGATTCTAATTTGTTAAGATCAATATATTGCGCAAGCGAAGTTCCTATTAATTCATTATTTTGAAAAATGCCAATAAAAAAGCATTGCATATTTACAGAAGCCGATTTTTCGAGTACGCTTAAGTAAGGCGTTTGCAAAAAATGATTGGCAACCGAAACATTATCCCATTCTATTGGAAGTTCGGTAATAGCTGTATAAATTTTAAAATGAATGTTTTTCAAAAGAAAAAAAAATCGTCCTACAAAAATAGAACGATTATATATAATTAAATGTTAAAGTAAAATTTATTTCCAAGCACAAATAATTCCGCCCATAATGGTAAGTGAAACTACCCAATAACCACCTGTTACTAAAATATATTTCCACGATTTTTGTTCAAAAAGCCCGTTTATTGCAGTAATTGGCAATACAAAAAGTAAACCAACCATAAAGCCATGTAAAGCACCATGTTGAAATGTTCTAAAAACGGTACCATAATCGTTCATAAAAGCAGTATATGATGGTAGTGCTTCGGCTACTTTATCAGGCCCGCCTACCATTCCTAAAGCACTTAACTGATGAATTACCATAGGCGACAACATAAAAGATACAATTATTGAATACACAAGTGTAAGCCCGAAAATTTTTAGCATATTACCTTGTTTTGCTTTTTCTTCGGTCATACCCGATTCTTGCATCCAAATTGTACCAAAAACTTTTGGGTTGTACCAAATAAAACCTACTATAAAAGTAGATAATGCTGCAACAATGCAGGCAATAGGATTAAATAGCATAAAACAATAATTTAACGATTAAAACTCAAATGTATAAAAAAAATAAACAACTTGTTTAAAATTATAATTTTAAAACCGCATAATTATTTTACAATTAAAAGTAATATATTTATAATCAATTATAAAAAAAGAGTAAAATGCTAACAGTTTTAGTAGTTATTTTTTATGTAGTAATACTTGTAACGGTTGCTATTATTATTGTAAACACAACAACAACAAGCAAGGCGTTAGCCTATTTAATGCTTATTTCGTTGTTTCCGGTTGTAGGGCTTATTGTGTACTTTGCTATTGGCAGAAATTATAGAATTAACAAACTGTATAGTAAAAAATTAGAAGTCGATAGAAATGCTTTTCCAGAATTAGAACAAGAACTTAAAGAATATTCTAAAGATGCTATAAATAAATCTGAAAACTTTTTAGACAACTTTATCAATTTAGCACAGTTTAACACAATAGACAATGTTTTAACTTTAAATAATGATGTAAAATTATTACTAAACGGAGAAAGCAAATTTCCCGATGTTTTAGAAAGTTTAAAAAATGCAAAACATCATATTCATATAGAATATTATATTTATGAAGATGACGAAATAGGAAAAGCAATTGGCAAAGTTTTAAAACAAAAAGCAGCAGAAGGTGTCGAAGTTCGATTTATTTATGACGATTTTGGAAGTAAATCCATGAAAAAATCGTTTATAAAAGATTTAGAGTCTAGTGGTGTTGAAGTTTTTCCGTTTTATAAAATAAAATTGTTGTTTTTTGCAAACAGAATAAACTATAGAAATCATAGAAAAATTATTGTTATTGATGGAAAAACAGGCTATGTTGGTGGCATTAATATTTCAGAACGCTATGCAAATCCGAATAGTCGAAATTTATATTGGCGCGATACGCATTTAAAAATATCAGGTTCGGCGGTATTAAGCTTGCAGCGCGTTTTTATGTCGGATTGGAATTTTTGTGCGCAGCAAAATATAGGCGTTTTAAAAGAGTATTTTCCTATTAAAAATATTTTTGAAAACAATACTAAAAAATTAGTTCAAATTGTTTACAGCGGCCCCGATTCGGACCATCCTAATATTATGTTTGCTTTAATGCAAGCTATAATTATGGCTAAAAAAGAAATATTAATTACGACACCTTATTTTGTTCCCGATACTTCTTTTATAAATGCTTTAAAAATTGCAAAATTAAGTAATGTATCTATTAAATTATTAGTACCAGGTGTTTCCGATTCGTTTTTAGTAAATGCTACTTCAAATTCGTATTACCAAGAATTATTAGAAACAGGAATAGAAGTTTATAAATATACCAAAGGTTTTGTGCATGCCAAAACAATGGTTTGCGATGGTTTTGTTTCCACCATTGGAACAGCAAATCTAGATCAGCGAAGTTTCGACTTAAATTTTGAAATAAATGCTTTTGTTTACGATGCAGAATTTTCTAACGAATTGCGAGAGGCTTTTTTAAACGATTTAAAAAACGCTACTAAATTAGAATTAGAATCTTGGAAAAACAGATCTTATTTTGTACAATTTATAGAACGAGTTGCCCGATTATTATCGCCATTAATGTAGCGTTACACATTTAATTCGGCTTTAATTTGTGGAATAACTTGTACACCATATTGGTAACCTAATTCATAAATTTCACGTATTTTACTTAATGTAAAAGTACCATATTTATCTAATTCTGGTGGATTAATAAGCCAATTACACTGCTTTAGTTTGGTTAACGATTCGTAACGGTTTGAAATTCGATAAGCCCTATCGGCTACATCAATGGCAGAGGTTAAATTTTGCTTGGTTATTTTTCGTAATGGACTTACATATACGCCTAAAATTTTATCTACTTTATTTGCCACGCCATCAATAGGGAAGTTATTTATAATACCACCATCAGAGTAAAGCGATTTTCCTATTGCAATAGGAGCAAATATAAAAGGAAATGCACAAGAGGCTAAAACTGGTTTTAAAATAGGACCAGAGTTGAAAATTTTTAGTGTTCCTGCTACAATATCGGTAGTGGCTACTTGTAGTTCTATAGCTAAATCTTCAAAATTTTTACCTTCGAAATACGAACAAAATACACTTAAAAATTTTTCTGCATTTAACATTCCGGGCTGTGCCCAAGTAAAGGCACCAAGTTTAAAAAAGTTGTTTTCAGTCATTAACTTTAGCACATCGTCGCTAGAGTAGCCACAGGCATAAAAGGCGCCAGCCAAAGCACCAGCACTTGTGCCCGAAACAAAACTGGGTTTAATATTATGTTCTTCTAATGCTTTAAGCACACCTATATGCGCTGCGCCTTTAACACCGCCGCCCGATAAAACCAAGCCCAAAGAATGTTGTTTATTATGCTGCATATAATTTTTATTATAAATATAATTTATTTGGTTTAAAATTAAGCAAATAAAATTATTTTTGTAAAAACTATTTTATGGCTTCAGGAATTTTTGCAGTATTAGATGATATTGCGGCTTTAATGGACGATGTAGCGGTAGCAAGTAAAGTGGCTACCCAAAAAACAGCTGGAATTTTAGGCGACGATTTAGCGGTTAATGCCGAAAAAGCAACAGGTTTTTTAGCCTCTAGAGAACTACCCGTTTTATGGGCAATAACGAAAGGTTCTTTTCTAAACAAACTTATAATTGTACCTATTGCCTTACTGTTAAATTCGTTTTTTCCTATACTAATAAAATATATATTAATTTTGGGAGGATTATATTTAGCTTATGAAGGTGCCGAAAAAATAATTGAATTTATCTTTCACAAAAGTAAAAAGGGAAGTGAAGTGATTGAGGAAGATAAAACAGAAACAATTGATGAAAAAGTAAAAGTGCGTTCGGCTATAACAACCGATTTTATTTTATCTATTGAAATTGTTATAATAGCTTTGGGAACTGTTTTAAACGAAAGTTTAACCATTCAAATACTTACGGTTTCTGTTGTTGCATTTTTGGCAACTATTGGGGTTTATGGTATTGTAGCGCTTATTGTACGAATGGACGATGCAGGTTATAAATTAATAAAGAAATCGAATAATAAGGGTTTCTTTTATAGTTTAGGAAACGGCTTAGTAAAAGCCTTGCCTATTGTTATTAAATTATTAGGTTTTGTAGGAACAATTGCACTTGTTTTAGTAGCAGGTGGAATTTTTGCCCACAATATCGATTATTTTCATCATTTTTTACCACAGTTGCCCTCTATTGTTAAAGAAGCTCTTTTAGGATTAACCGCAGGTTTAATAGTAGTACTTTTATTATCAAGCGTTAAAAAAGTATTTGGTGTAAAAGCGCATTAATATTAAAAAATTAATAATGCGCGTATAAACACAAAGAGAACCAATTTCTTGATTCTCTTACTTAGTAGCGTGAACTGGATTCGAACCAGTGGACTTAGGATTATGGGTTTAGCAATTGCAAAAAAACACAAGTTTCTTTATTAGGTTTGCGAAATTCTAAATTTTTAATTTTTTAACTAAATCAGTCCACTTTTCGTTGACGATTTGCATAAATACAGTAGCTGAAAAACTTTTAAAAGTAGTAAAAATATTAATCTAAAATTTTATCGAGTAAATCTTCTAATTCGTGCATTTGCGGAATACCTTTTCTACGGAGCATACGTGCAATAAAATAAAGTGCTATCCATAAACCAATCATTAAAAGCATAATAACTAAATCGAGTCCAAAATTTTGGTTTAACGTCCATTTCGAATATGCAATTGTAAAAAAGATAATAAAAATACCCGCCACTACAAAATGTAAAAACATAAATAATGTCCATAAAACAGGATCGGGGCCAAACAAACCATTTATAGCCGTATTGCCATCTTCCATTTTGTCGAGTTCTAAGTGCAAATTAGGCGAATGTTTTTCTCTTCGGCGTGCACCAATACTTAGCCAAATATGATTATCTAGCGTTTTAATATGAAAATCGGGCGAAACATCTGGTTTTAGTTTTTCGCAAGAAGCCATAATAGCATCAATAGATTTAGGACTTGTTTTATAAAACCGTAACCGTAATTTTATTTCTTTTTCGGGTTGCATAAAAGAATTTTGTACTAAAATAGTGTTTTTTTCTAGAAAATATAAAATTGAGTTTTTATTTTTCTTCTTTTTTAGCTATTAAATACAGTTTAGATTTTTCTATTAAATATTCTAATAATTCAAATTCGTTTTCGGTTTTTAGCAAATGTGTCATTTCTTCAAAATCGGGTTCTGCATACGCAATAAACGCTGTAATTTCATCTTGAGGAATTTTTAAATTAGTGGTAAAAAAAGTATCGGAATATCGTTTGTATAAATGGGTTTGAAAGGATTCTGTAAGCAACTGTTTTTCCCAGTCTTCGTTTTTGTAGCTTTGCAATCGTTTTTTTCTATTTCTTTCTTTCGCTTCTTTAGAAACAAATAGTTTTAATATAGCACCAAAATTAATGCCAGTTAACGGACTTAAACCGTTGTTGGTAAAGGCATTTACTTTAGTATCGCGAATATCGTCTGGACTCAATTTGCTAAAATCAATAGCATTCATATTAATAGCATAAGTTTTAATGTTTTTACTGTCGATTTCTATAATTCCGGTTAAATTTTTATTCGTAATAACCACTTCGTCTAAAAGTGTGTTTTTTGTTTCCATTTTTAGGGTAAAATTCTGCAATAAAAAATCGCTTTCTTTTACAATATAATGTTGGGTAACAAATGAAAGCGCCTGAAAAATTAGCGTGTCTTTTGCTTTTGCCTCTATTGCAAATTTTCCTTCTGCGTTAGTTGCTACTCCTTTACGAGTGTTTTTGTTAAATACAGTTATGTTTTGAACTTCTACAGAATCAGACACAATTGTACCTACAAGTTCTTTTCTTCCTTTTTCTTGCGAGAAAAGAATTCCGTTTGTAATAAGAATAAAAAGCAAGAGTAATTTTTGTTGCATACTAAATTATTGGTACAAGTAAAAGTAAAAGTAATCTTCACAACAAAACCTTAATTAGTTGATAAACTTATGTTAAAGCCTTATTTTTGAAAAAATTTTTGGCCAATGAAAAACTTAATTATTGCTAGTACTTCTACTTTATACGGTGGAAGTTATTTGGATTACTTAACCAATGTATTAATAGAACATTTTAAAGAAGCAACTACTATTTTGTTTATTCCGTATGCTAGACCAAGTGGTATTACTTATGATGAATATACTAAAAAAGCCAGTACTTTTTTTAATAAAATAGGTAAAAAAGTTGTAGGAATTCACGAGTTTGAAGATCCTAAAAAAGCTATTGAAAATGCCGAAGGAATTTTTACAGGCGGTGGCAACACTTTTTTACTCGTAAGTACATTGTATAAAAATAGCATTGTAGAAACACTTGCGCAACAATTACAAAAAGGAACACCTTATTTAGGAACAAGTGCCGGAAGCAATATTACAGGTTTAACTATGGGAACAACAAATGATATGCCTATAGTGTACCCACCTAGTTTTAAAACCTTAAGTGTGATTCCTTTTAATATTAATCCGCATTATATAGATACCGATACCGCATTGAATCATATGGGAGAAACTCGCGAAACCCGAATTGCCGAATTTCACAAATTTAACCCACAACCTGTAATTGGTCTTAGAGAAGGTAGTTGGCTCCAAGTAAAAGATACAACTATTATTTTGAAAGGAGAATTACCAGCACGCTGGTTTACGGCTAATGCTAATCCAATAGAAATTTTTCCTGAAACAAAAATTAACGAATTACTTTAAAAAAAACTTTTATAAAGTATCAATAACTTTTGCTAAACGAACAGTTACTTCTTCTATAGAGCCAATTCCGTTAACCGAATGAAATTTGTTTTGCGCTTGGTAATAATCGATTAATGGTGCTGTTTTTTGATTATACTCGTCGTAGCGGTTTCTTATTTTTGTTTCGTCTTGATCATCTGGACGACCTGAAGTTTTTCCGCGTTCCAGCAAGCGTTGTACTAAAATTTCATCGTCTGCTTCTAGCGCAACAGTTGCGGTAACTTCCCATTTTTTTGATTCTAAAAAAGCATCTAGTGCATTGGCTTGAGCTATTGTACGAGGAAATCCGTCGAATAGAAAACCGTTTACATTAGGATTTTTTTCAACCTCGTCTTGTAGCATTTTAATGGTAACTTCATCAGGTACTAAATCGCCTTTATCCATATACGATTTGGCAAGTTTACCTAAATCGGTATTGTTTTTAATATTAAAACGGAAAATATCGCCAGTAGATAGGTGTACTAAGTTGTATTTTTCTTTTAAAAATTCGGCTTGTGTTCCTTTTCCTGCTCCTGGTTTTCCAAATAATACTATATTAATCATTTTGTTTTGTGTTGTTAATTGATATACTTGTTTTAAATTTCTTCCTAATCCGTCATAATCGAGACCAAAACCTACAATAAATTTATTCGGAATTCGAATACCAACATAATCTAATTTTATTTCTTTTTTGTAAGCTTCGGGTTTAAAAAATAAGGTGGCAATTTTAAAATGTTTTACACCTTTATCTTTAAAAATTTGCTTTAATTCTTCTATCGTATTGCCAGTATCTACAATGTCTTCAACAATAACAACACTTCTACCTGTTAAATCTTGGTTTAAGCCTATAAGTTCTTTAACATGGTTTGTGGTACTTGTGCCTTCGTACGATGCCATTTTAACAAAACTTACTTCGCAAGGGCGGTTGTAGTTTTTCATTAAATCGGAAAAAAACATAAAAGCACCGTTTAGCACTCCAATAAAAATGGGCGTGTCGTCGTAAAAATCGTCTTCTATTTGCTTGGCAAGTTTTTGTATAGTATAGTTTATTTCGTTTTCCGAAATAAAAGCTTCAAAAAATTTATCGTGTAATTGAATCAAAATCTTATTTTTTTAGAAAACAAATTTACAAAGTAATTGTAGATTTGGCATAATCTATTTGTTGTTTTTTGTAAAAATGATATATTTATAAAAGCTACAAAAACAAATAATATGAAATCTGATTTTTATAATCAAATTGCAAATAGTAATGCACATAGATGGCAGCGCGATTTAAATTGTGAAACGGCTTTAGCAAATCCGTTAAACCTAAACGAATTATTTGAATTGTCTTTTGCAGTTTCCGATGTAAATCATTTTAAAGCTTGCTGGGCATTAGAATTGGTTTTAGAACAAAAAATAGAATTGTTGTTACCCTATTTAGATCAGTTTTGTGCTAAGGTAAAATTGTATAAAAACGATTCGGCGTTGCGTTCTATTTCTAAAATTTGTTGGTTTATTTCAATCTCAAATAATAAACTATTAAAAGCACAAGAACAACAATTAATAGAAAGTTGTTTAGATTGGCTTATTCAGAACGAAAAAGTAGCTACAAAAGTTTATGCAATGCGAGCTCTTTGCAATTTTTCTAAAACGCACAATTGGCTTGTTTTAGAATTGCAAACTATACTTACACAAGATTATTCGAATCATACGGCAGCTTATAAAGCAGCGGCAAGAGATGTTTTGAAAAAACTTAAAAAATAAAATAAATTCTGTAAGAAAAATTTTCTAAAAAAGCAATAAATGTGTTAATTCGCAGTTATGGATTAGTAATGTAACACTATTTTTATGCGTTTTCACTTCAATATTGTACTTTTTTTATTGGTTTCATTTCAAGTATTTTCACAAAATAAAGTAGCCGTATCGGGTAGAATAATAGATAAGACAACAAAATTACCCGTTGAGTCAGCAACTGTTTTTTTTCAAAAAATATCCGATTCTACAGTTGTAGATTATAGTATTAGTAGTAAAAATGGCGATTTTAGATTTGAGTTTAAACCTATAGATTATTCTGTGGCGTTAAAAATTTCTTTTTTTGGTTACAATACTTACCATAAAACAGTTGAAGCTATTGCATCCGATTATAATTTTGGTGTAATAGAATTAGAAGAAAAAACAACCGTTTTAGAAGGCTTGCAACTAAATGTTGAAGCGCCACCAATTGTTGTAAAAACCGATACACTAGAGTTTAACGCTTCGTCGTTTAAAGTTCGTCCAAATGCAAATGTAGAAGCGCTACTAAAACAACTTCCAGGTGTTGAAATAGATGATGAAGGCAAAATTACCGTAAACGGAAAAGAAGTAAATAATATTTTAGTAAACGGAAAACCTTTCTTTGGAAAAGACGGTAAAATTGCGACACAAAATCTTCCTGCAGAAATGATTAATAAAGTTCAAGTTACCGATACGAAAACAAAAGAAGAAGAAATTTCTGGCGATAGTGCAAGTTCTAACGAAAGCACCATTAACCTAACCATTGATGAAGATAAAAATAAAGGATTGTTTGGTAAAGCAACTGCGGGTTATGGTTCTAATAATCGTTATGAATCGAGTTTGTTATTTAATTATTTTAAAGATACTCAAAAAATTAGCGTTTTAGGTTCGTCAAATAATATTAACTCAGTCGGTTTTTCAATGGATGAAATTTTCGATAATATGGGTGGCGGACGCAACAGCTCTATTTGGGTAAACGACAATGGTAGTTTCGGCATAAACGGTATGCAGTTTGGCGGTAATACAGGCATTACAAAATCGAATATGATTGGAATTAATTTTGCAGATGAGTGGTTTGCTAAAAAAGTAGATCCTAACGGAAGTTATTATTTTTCTAATGCCGTTACCGATAATAAAAATACAACAAAAAGAACAAATTTGTTGCCAACGGGTAGTACTTATACAGCATCAGAAGCTGTTACAAAAAACGATGTTAACGCGCACAATGTAAGTTTAGATTTTGAAGTTAAAATAGACTCAACAACTACCATGTATATAAGTCCAAATTTATCGAAGAGTAATGTAAAGAATTTGTATAAAAGCAATTCTTTTACTTTAGATGAAAATAATGCGCTATTAAATGAAAACACGTACGACAATTATACCGAATCAGAAAACGTTAGGTTTAAAAACAATCTTTATATAAATAAAAAATTAACTAAAAAAGGACGTTGGGCAAGTTTGTCTTTTCGTAATGAAAACAACAAAAATACGTCTAATTTAAACACACAAAATACCACAAATTTTTATCAATCGGGTAGTGCTAACGATGTTCGTAACCAAATTACTAACGATGATGATGACGCAACAAATTATACACTTGAAATAAATTATAACGAACCTGTTTTAGATTCGTTAAGTTTAGGTTTTAGTGCATCGTACCAATGGAAAAAAAGCGAAGAAATAAAAAACACTTTCGATTTTAATACCGTTAATAATAATTATACCGATTTTAATGATATTCTTTCAAACACTATTTTTTCAAGTACTAAAACCTTTAATTCAACTATAAAAATTCAGTTAAAAAAGAAAAAAATTCGCGGACGTATTTCTTTAGGAACCGATATTTTAAAATTCGACAACAAGGCAAATTATTTAGGAGCAATAACGCAGGTAAAAAAAGATTATATGTTTCCTGCAATTAATGGTTATTTAAGTTGGACTTTAGCAAAATCGAAATCTATTTATACGTACTATTCTTACAATGTTAATTTACCAACGGCTCGGCAATTATTACCTTTTCAAGACTTAGCCAATCCGTTAAATACAATTATAGGAAATCAAAGCTTAAAACCAGAAGAACGCTATAGACTGTATATGAATTTTAACAATTATGATTATGCAACTCGTTCTGGGTTTTATGCTTATTTTGGTGGCGACGTTACGGCAAATCAAATTGTAAGTTCAACCGTTTACGACAACGATTTTAAAGCTTCTACAACCTATGAAAATGTAAATAAAGCCTCGCAAGTATATACAGGTTTTACAGTAAACAAATCGCATAAAAAAGAAAAACGAACTATAAAATATGGCGGCGGAATTTATATAGATTATAATTTCGATCAGGGTTTAACCAATAATACGTTGTACGAAGCTAAAGGTTATAGTATAAATCCAAGAGTAAATTTTTCTTGGGCTATAGAAGATGTTATAACAATTGCACCTTCGTACCGATATACATTTAATAGTACTGATTTTTCAAACTATATAATTGAAAACTCTAACAATTTTAGGCATATTTTTAAAATAGAAACCACAAGTTATTGGCCCAAAAACGTAGTTTTAGGAAACGATTTTGGCTATACTTATAATTCAAATATTTCGGGTGGTTTTCAAAAAGATTTTTATTTATGGAATATTAGCTTAGGCTATAATTTTTTCAAAGACCAATTGCTAGCCAAAGTAAAAGTATATGATGTGCTAGATCAAAACGTTAGCGCAAGAAGAACCATAAGCCCAACAGCCATTACCGATGCCGAAAATACTGTTTTACAGCAATATGTAATGTTTTCACTTACTTATAAGTTAGAAAAGTTTGGTGCAAAAAAGAAAAATGATAATGGTATTATTTTTATGGATTAGAGGGCTATTATAGTTTTTGAATATTCTTCTAATGCTGTTGTAAATTGCAATACTACCAACTTCCACCAGCGCCACCGCCAGAAAATCCGCCGCCACCGAAGCCACCGCCAAATCCGCCACCGCCAAATCCGCCGCCCGATGAACCAAAGCCACCAAAACCGCCAGAATTTCTGCCCATTCGGCTTAAAATAATAGTGTCGCCAAAATCGGTTCCGTTAAATCTACCAGTTCCAGAACCTGGTCCGCCGCTATTGTTTTTAAATAAAATAATAAAAATAACGACTAAAAATATAAAGAATATAATAAACGGTAAAATATCAAAGTCGGGCTTGTCTTGTATGCGAGTACCTTTGTATTTTCCTTTTAAAACTTCAAAAATAACATCGGCACCTTTATTAAGACCTAAATAAAAATCTCCTTTTTTAAATTCAGGAATTATAATGTTTCGTATAATTTCGCCTGTAATTCCGGCAGTTAAACGATCTTCAACCCCGTATCCGGCAGAAATCCAAATTTTTCGTTCTTCTTTGGCTAATAAAATAAGCACACCATTGTCTTTGTCGGCTTGGCCAATTCCCCATTCGTGTGCCCACTTTGGTGTTAAAATTCCAATGTCTTCGCCTTTTAAGCTTTCAATAGAAATAAATACAATTTGTGTAGTAGTACTATCCGAATATTTAATAAGTTTATCTTCTAATAATTGCTTTTCCGAATCATTTAAAATAGTAGCATAATCGTAAACCGAAGTTTGAAATTCGGGAACTTTAGGAATATCAAATTGTGCCCAACCTATAGTTTGCAATAGTAATAAAATGGCAAACAATAAGAATTGTGCAGTTTTTAAAGTCAGTTTAATCATTATCCTTTAGAAATTTCATTTGGAAGTTCGTTTGTGTCGTCTGTTTGATACGGAAAGTAATGTTTTAGTTGTTCGCCTGCTTGTAATACACCTTCTACTAAACCTTGTTTGTAATTACCTGTTTTAAAATGAAAAAGAATTAATTCTTTTGTGCTGTTCCAGAAATTAGCGCCCACTTTTTCGTGAATTCCTTTATCGCCTATAATAGCCAAATGCTTATTTGCAACACCTATATAAATTAAAACGCCATTTCGAGCTTTCGTTTCTTGCATGTTTAAAGAAAAGAAAACCTCTTGCGCACGTGCAAGAGGATCTTTACTAGAATGTTCTTCTAAATGCACACGAATTTCGCCCGAAGTGTTTTTTTCAGCTTTTACAATAGCTTGAACAATTTCTTGTTCTTCTTCTTTTGTTAAAAAATCTTCGGTTTGCGACATTATTTTGTGTCTTCAGATTTGTTGCCAAAATCAAATTCTACTTCAACTGGTTTTTCGGCACCTTCAACAGCATCGAAATAGGCTTTTTCTTTAAAACCAAACCAACCTGCAAAAATGTTATTAGGAAAAACTTTTACGTGGTTGTTGTAAGGTTTAACCGCTTCGTTAAAACGTGTTCTTGCGGTTAAAATTTGATTTTCGGTACTTGCTAATTCGTCTTGTAATTTTAAGAAATTTTGATTCGCTTTTAAATCGGGATATTTTTCAACGGTAACCAATAAACGTGACAAAGCACTGCTTACACCACTTTGTGCTTGATTAAATGCTTGTAATTGCTCTGGTGTAATGTTGGTTGGGTCAATAGTAACCGAAGTGGCTTTAGCACGAGCATTTACAACGGCTTCTAAAGTCGATTTTTCAAAGTCTGCAGCGCCTTCAACTGTTTTTACTAAATTACCAATTAAATCGTTTCTTCTTTGATAAGTTGTTTGCACATTTCCCCAAGCTTCTTCTATATTTTGTTCTAGCTTTACGGCAGTATTGTTAATGCCTTTAAAATAATTGTAGCCAATTAAAACAACAGCTGCAACAATAATCCACGGTAAGAATTTTTTCATAATAATAGGGTTTAAAGATTGTTTTTAATTTCAGTTAATTGATTTTTTATAGTTTCTAATTTTTGAATAATTTCAAATTTGTTTAAAGTTTTCTTTTGATTTTCTTTTAAATGTGTTTTAGCACCATCAAGTGTAAAACCACGTTCTTTTACTAAATGATAAATTAGTTTTAAATTGGTTACATCTTCGGGTGTAAATTTTCGGTTGCCTTTTGCGTTTTTTTTAGGTTTTAAAATATCGAATTCTTTTTCCCAAAATCGAATTAATGACGCGTTTACCCCAAATGCTGAAGCAATTTCGCCTATGCTATAGTATAATTTCCCTTGTTGTAATTCGATTTTCATCTTTAAAACTTACTGTTTAACTACGTGTTTTCATTTTGAAATAAGTTATTAAAAAAACCTAAATTGTTAATCCAACGCTTGGTTTTCTTGGCTGGCAATTTTAGCAATAGCAACATATTCTTCAGCCGATATACTTCCGTAATAAAAATTAATAGGATTTACTTTTTCGCCATTTTTTATTACTTCATAATGCAAATGCGGAGCTTCACTTCGTCCAGTACTTCCTACATAGCCTATTATATCGCCTCGTTTTACGTGTTTGCCAGCTCTAACATTATATTTGCTTAAATGCGCATACAAGGTAACATAGCCATAACCATGATTAATTTCGATATGATTACCATAACCCGAAAGCGAATTGTCGGCTTTTAATACTACGCCATCGCCCGTTGCATAAATTGGCGTTCCAGATGGTGCAGTAAAATCCATACCGTAATGAAATTTTCTAATTTTGGTAAAAGGGTCGTTACGATACCCGAAACCCGATGCCATTCGTTTTAAATCTTCGTTCTTTACAGGTTGAATAGCCGGAATTGCAGCTAATAACTTTTCTTTTTGCTCGCCAAGTTTTACAATTTCGTCTAACGATTCGCTTTGTATGGCTAATTCTTTTAACAAAACATCTACACGTTTAGAAGTGTTTATTACCAAGTCAGAATTGTTGTAACCTTCTAAGTCTTTATAACGATTTACCCCACCAAAACCTGCTTTTCGTTCTTCATCGCTAATAGGACTCGTGTTAAAATAAATACGATAAATATTGTTATCGCGTTCTTCAATAGCCGATAAAGCTTTATTCATAAGATCTACTTTTTTATTTAAAACCTTATAATTTATTTTCATATACTCTAATTCGCTGGCTAAAATTTTATCTTTTGGCGTTTCAAAATACGAAGTATTCATTAACAATATAAAGCATAAAAAACCAAACAGAGCAGCCGATACTAAAAACAGCAACACATAAGCAAACTTTTTACGTTTCTTAACCGTAATTCGTTTATACGCTAAATTTTCTTGATCGTAGTAATATTTTACTTTTGGCATCTACTAATTTTACTATTTTTGTACGCAAATTAGTTGTGTACATTTTGTTATACGAACAAATTTATAAAATGTTTCATTTTTATCTAGTATTTAATCATAAAATTAACTAGATAATAACAAGTTTATAGTTTATGAAATCGCAAGACATTAGAAAAGCTTTTTTAGATTTTTTTGAAAAGAAAGGACATTTAATTGTTCCATCGGCTCCAATTGTTTTAAAAGACGACCCTACTTTAATGTTTAACAATTCGGGTATGGCGCAGTTTAAGGAGTTCTTTTTAGGAAACGGAACACCCAAAAAAAATAGAATTGCCGATACGCAAAAATGTCTTCGTGTTTCAGGAAAACACAACGATTTAGAAGATGTTGGTTTTGATACGTACCATCATACGATGTTCGAAATGTTGGGCAATTGGTCGTTTGGCGATTATTTTAAAAAAGAAGCAATTGCTTGGGCTTGGGAATTTTTAACTGAAGTTTTAAAACTCGATAAAGACCGATTATACGTGTCCGTTTTTGAAGGAAATCCTGCTGAAAATGTTCCGTTTGACCAAGAAGCATTTGATATTTGGAAGCAATATGTTTCTGAAGATAGAATTATTAAAGGAAATAAAAAGGATAATTTTTGGGAAATGGGCGAGCAAGGTCCGTGTGGTCCGTGTTCGGAAATTCATATCGATTTGCGTTCCGATGAAGAACGTGCTAAAGTTTCAGGTTACAGTTTAGTAAATGCCGATCATCCGCAAGTGGTAGAAATTTGGAACAATGTATTTATGGAATTTAACCGTAAAGCCGATGGTTCTCTAGAAAAATTACCAGCTAAACACGTAGATACGGGTATGGGTTTCGAACGTTTATGTATGGCCATGCAAGGCAAAAAATCAAATTACGATACCGATGTATTTACGCCACTTATTCGGAGAAGTTGAACCATTACAGGTGTAAAATATGGCGCTAATGAAAAAACCGATATTGCCATTCGCGTAATTGTTGATCACATTCGTGCGGTTGCTTTTGCTATTGCCGATGGACAATTACCATCGAATACAGGTGCAGGTTATGTTATTCGTAGAATTTTAAGACGAGCAATTCGTTATGGTTTTACGTTTTTGAATACTAAAGAGCCTTTTATTTATAAATTAGTTGAGGTATTAAGTAATCAAATGGGCGAATTTTTCCCAGAAATTCGTTCCCAAAAAAATTTAGTAACCCAAGTAATTAAAGAAGAAGAAAACTCATTTTTACGTACTTTAGAACAAGGTTTAGCTTTATTAGATAGTGTTATTGCCTCAACAAATGGTAAGGAAGTTTCCGGAAGAAAAGCATTTGAATTGTACGATACTTTTGGTTTTCCTATCGATTTAACAGCATTAATTCTTAGAGAAAAAGGCTATTCTTTAAACGAAACAGAATTTGAACAAGAGTTGCAAAAACAAAAAGATCGTTCGCGTGCCGCATCAAAAGTAACTACTGGCGATTGGGTTGAACTTATTGAAGACGATGAAGAAGAATTTGTAGGCTACGATTTGGCAACCACTAAAGTTAGAATAACACGCTATAGAAAAATAGAAAACCAAAAACAAGGCGAAATGTACCAATTGGTTTTCAATATTACACCGTTTTATGCCGAAGGTGGTGGCGAAATTGGCGATCAAGGATTTATAGAAGCCGATAACGGCGAAATAATTTATATTGAAGACACTAAAAAGGAAAACAATGTAATTATTCATTTTACGAAAACATTGCCTCGAAAATTAGACGGTATGTTTACGGCAGTAGTCGATGCCGAATTTAGAAAAAATGTATCGGCAAACCACTCGGCTACACATTTATTGCATCAAGCGTTGCGAACTATTTTAGGAACTCATGTTGAGCAAAAAGGTTCATTGGTAAGTAACCAATATTTACGTTTCGATTTTTCGCATTTTGCAAAAGTTACACAAGAAGAATTGCAACAAGTTGAAGATTTTGTAAATGCTCGCATAAAAGAAGCATTACCGCTACAAGAACAACGCAATATTCCGTACCAACAAGCCCTAGAAGAAGGCGCAATCGCTTTATTTGGCGAAAAATATAGCGATACGGTTCGTACTATTCGCTTTGGAAAAAGTATGGAATTATGTGGCGGAATTCATACTAAAAACACAGCCGATATTTGGCATTTTATGATTACGTCAGAAAGTGCAGTGGCAGCTGGCATTCGTAGAATTGAAGCCATAACGGGCGATTTTGCTAAAAAATATTTAATGGAACAAAATGAATTGCTGCACGAAGTAAAATCGATTTTGAAAAACCCGCAAGACATTACCAAATCGGTAAGTTCGTTACAAGATGAAAACACAAAATTGAGAAAACAGGTTGAGCAGTTGCTAAAAGATAAAGCGAAGAATTTAAAAGGCGAATTGGCAGCGCAATTACAAACTATAAATGGCGTTGACTTTTTAGCTACACGAGTAGATTTGGACGCCGCTGGAGCAAAAGATTTAGTACACGAATTAGGGCAAAATAAAACCAATTTATTTGTGGTTTTAGCTACTGTAAACGACGACAAACCGATGCTTACGTGCTATATTTCGAAAGAATTAGTTGCCGAAAAAGGATTAAACGCTGGGCAAGTAGTACGCGAACTAGGTAAATACATACAAGGCGGCGGCGGCGGACAACCGTTTTTTGCAACTGCTGGTGGTAAAAATCTTACAGGAATTGAAGAAGCTTTAGAAAAAGCCGTTGAATTTATTTGTTAAGAATATAGAAAATAGAGAAAAGAAGAAAGATTGTTGCGGCTGTCTAAAAAGTGTAATCTTGTTAAGCTGAACTTGTTTCAGCTTCTATAAATACTGGATTGTTAAATGTTATTAGATTCCGAAATAAATTCGGGATGACAAAAATTAAACTTTTTACACAGCTTCTTTCTTTTTTAGATTATGAAACAAGTTCAGCATTGCTACACTAAAAGTGTGTAAAATTTTATTCCGTAAGCGTTGTAATAAATTTTATAACAAAAATTTTGTAATTCGTTTTTTTTTTTTTTTTTCTTTAACAAAAATTAACAATTACTAAATTATGAAAAAACTTTTAACTTTAGTTACAACTTTAGCACTTGTGTTTACCTCGTGTTCTAATGATGATGATAGTGCAGCTACGCCTGTTTTGCTTACGCAGATAAACTATTCCAACGGAACAAATTCTTTTACTCGTGATTACAATTATAACGGAACAAAATTAGTTTCTATTGTCTCTTCTAGTGGCGACTTACAAGAATTTACCTATACAGGAGATTTAATTACAAAAATTAAATACTCAGAAAATAACAATAGTGTTCAATATACAGAATCATTGTTTGAATATAATGCTAATCAGGAAGTAATTTCGGCAACAAACCTTTATCATAGTGATAATAATCCTTATGGAAGCAAAACTACATTTGTTTATAATACAGATAATACCATTTCAACCGCATTTTATCTTGGCGATTTAAATAGTCAAACTAATTTACAAAATTCAGGCAAGTATTTTTTAAATACTTCTGGAAACATATATAAGGTAGAAGAATATGATTTGAATGGTAATATAATTGAGCAATTTAATTATACATTTGATTCTCAAAATCATCCAGGAAAAAATATAACGGGTTACTCTAAATTACCTTTTCATAGAGATGGTAAAAATAATAATATTTTAGCATGCTCAAGTTTAGGGGGTTATTCTGCTGATAATTATACAATTCAATATCAGTATAATTCAAATGGTTATCCAGCTTCAAGTGTTGAAACTAATATAAATGGTAATTCAGTAACAACGCAATACACCTATAACCAATAATTTTTTTAAAATCTTACTATAAAATCCCGACTTTTTAACTTAACGAGTCGGGATTTCTTTTTTATCACTATTTTTGAAATAAAATTGCCGTATTAACACATCGACAAATTGACACATTAAAAAAATGAACTTTAGAACCGAAATACCCATAGCCAAATACAATTTCCCTATCGATTACCAATCGAAAATTATGTTGTTGGGTTCGTGTTTTTCCGAAAATATAGGCGAGAAGTTTCAATATTTTAAATTTCAAACCACAGTTAATCCTTTCGGGATAATTTTTAATCCTGTTTCTATTGAAAAATTAGTAAAAAGAGTAGTAGCACAACAACCATTTACCGAAAACGATATTTTTTATCACAACGATTTATGGCATTGTTTCGAGGTACATTCCGAATTATCCAATCCAAACAAAGAAGCGTTTTTAAACAATTTGAATTCAATTGTTGAATCGACACATCGTCAAATTGTCTCATTATCTCATTTGCTAATTACATTAGGCACAAGTTGGGTTTACCGAAATAATTCGTCTAAAGAAATTGTAGCCAACTGCCATAAAGTACCACAAAAAGAATTTACAAAAGAGCTGCTTTCAACTTCACAAATTGAAGAAAGTTTACAAAATATAGTGTCGCTAATTCATTCGGTTAATCCAAATGTCAAATTTATTTTTACCATTTCGCCTGTGCGACATATAAAAGATGGTTTTTTCGAAAACAACGTAAGTAAAGGAAATTTACTTTCGGCATTGTACAAAACTGTCAACTGTCAACTGTCAACTGTCAACTATTTTCCAAGCTACGAAATAATGGTCGATGAACTTCGTGATTACCGTTTTTATAAAGACGATATGTTGCATCCAAACCAGCAAGCGGTCGATTATATTTGGATAAAATTCTTCGAAAATTATATCAACCCAAACGAATTTCAGTTGATGAACGATATTTGCGCTATTCAAAAAGGATTGCAACACAAACCTTTTAATCCAGATACCGAAGCACATCAAAAATTTCTTCAAAATCTTCAAAAAAAAATAGAAACAATTAAAAATCAGTATCCTACAATCCATTTTTAATAAAATACGCCATTTGCCGTATTGATTGCCGTAGTATTATTTTAGAATTTTGGTTTCAGATAATAACCTTTAAAATAATGTATTATGAAATCAATTAAACTACTAGCAATTTTTATTTTATCCGTTACTATGTTTGCGTGTTCAAACGATGACGATGGCGGAAACGATGGTACAGCAGCAGCAGGAACAGTAACGGCAAAAGTAGATGGAACAACAGTAACTTCTACAAGTGAACTTACCGTGGCTACATTAATTAGTTACGGTTCTAGCAATGTATTAAGTATTCAAGGAACTAATATGGAAGGTAAAGGTTATCGTATTACCATAAACGATGTCGATGGCGAAGGAACTTTTCAATTAGGTGGAAATAGCGTAAATACAAATATAGCTTCTTATGTTGAAGGAAATGCAACCGATCCACTAAACTCGCAAATGTGGACAGCGCCTTACGATGATGATAGTATAAATAGAGGCGAAGTAGCTATTTCTTCTTTTTCAGAAACAAACGTTAAAGGAACATTTAGTTTTTCGTGTAAAAATCCAAATGACGACTCTGTTAAAACCATAACCGAAGGTTCTTTTAACGTAACTATTACTCAGTAAAAATACCTAACTATAAATTTATTGAAATGAAAAAAATATATTTTACAGTAGTTGTTTGCTTTTTACTTTATTTTTCTGCAAACAGTTATGCACAAACCATTAGCGAAGTAAAAACAAAAGATAGAAGTGTAGGAACAAAACAATTAAAAGACAAACCTAAAAAAGTGTTTGTAAACGATTTTGTAGTGCATTTTCAATTTTATAATCAAAAAGAAAAGTCATCAAAAGGCGGTCTTATGGGCGGCGTACTAAAAGGCGATGCAAAATCGAAACTTTTCTTAGGATTAGATAATTTAACCGAGCAAGACTTTATAGATATTACCAATAATTTATTTGCCGATTTTCAATCGCAACTGCAAGCAAAAGGCTACTCATTTTTAGATGGTAAAGCGTTCGAAAATACCGATGCGCTTAAAGGTCGTGAACGAATTGAAAATTATCCTGTAGCCTATACTATTTTTCCCGGTGTAGCTTCGGTACATCCTAGTAATTATGCGTTTTATTCGTCTAACGAGAATTTTTTTAAAATGAACTACGGTTCTAAATTATCAAAAGATTTAGACGATGCACTTGTAGCAAATGTTGAGCTTTTTGTGTTTTTTATAGAAGATAAAAATTCGTGGGCACAAAAAAATAAAAGTGCTAATATTAAAGTTGAAACCCAATTGCGAATAGTGGCGTACGATAATGTTAAAGCTGTAAACGAAAAAGAAATTAGCAAATTACAAGCCTTAACTATTGGAAAGAAAAAACAAGTAGATATACCCGCGCAAAGTCAAATAGAATTTACCTGCGGAAGAAACGCCATTGGTGGTTCGCCTATTGTAAGTTATATAGGTAACCTTAAAAACGATATTGTAATAGAAGATGCTATTGAAAACCAAACTATAAAAAGCGAAGCCAAAAACGACGAAGATTATATAGGAACTAATACTGCTTTTGGAAAGGTTTATAGAGCAAACAACATTACAGTTTCAAACAGTTATATACTGCCTGTAGATGTAGAAAAATATAAAGATGGTATTCTTGAAGCTGGAAATGCGTTCATAAAAACACATATAGAAAATATGTTGAATTAATTCCAAAAAATAGTTTTCCATTTTTTATGCAAAAGCTATTCAATCAATAAAATAAATAAAAAGATGAAAAAAATAATTCTATTCGCATTGTTAACTTTTACAACAATGGGTTTTGCACAGCAAAACATGAAAAAACAAGTAAGTAAAAAAGATGTAAAAAACGGACTAATTACCTTTGAAACATTTACGAACAATGCTGGCGATGTTTCCTATGGCTTTAGAATGGGTGCGTTAATTGTAGGACCAAATATGATAAAACATTCCGATGGAAAAGTAACCTACCAAAACTACAACAAAGAACATACCATTGACGGAACGGTTATTATAATGGATAACCAAAAACAAAAAATTGAATTATATACCTATCGCGATAGTAAAAAAGAAGGGCCGTCTTTTGTAATAACAAACGGTAAGCCTACTGCAACCGATGAATACAAAAACGATAAAATAGATCTTGGCGGACACAAAGTAAAACCACCAGGAAAATACGTTTTAATAAAAGGCGATGGAAAAAGTGGCTTTACTATGGAAAAAGACGATAAAGGTTACGCAATAGGTTATTTTAAATATGGTTACCGCCAGTTTCCAATGATTCACGTTTGGAATAGTGGCAATTCGTACTACGGACAATACTTAGGCGGTCAAAGATTAGGTTTTGGAGTATTTTTCTTTAACGATAGCACAAAATACGTAGGAATGTTTGACGAAGGCTATTTAGAAGGCTTAGGCTTTATGGTAGATAAAGACGGAACTATTACCGAAAAAGGCTATTACGATAACGGCAAATTGTTATATGCAATAGATTAATTTAATTGTAAACAAAATGAGGTTAACCATTTTAAAAATAATGTTATGTATTGGATTGTATAGTTATGCACAGCCCAATAGTTTTAACGACTACTACGGCCTTTATATGCAAGGGTACAACACTAAAAACCTAGACAAAATGAAAGAAGGTTCTAAGCTGTTAACAATTCATTTTCCCGATGAATTTGCAGGATATTATCTCAATACCTTTTATCAAATTTGTAACGGAAATGTAAACCAAGCCCAAACCGAAGTCGTAAAAGCATTTAACATAGAACCTATTTCACCGTATCCGTATATGGTGCAATCGTATCTTTATTTTGTGCAAAACAACCTCGTTTTAGCCGAAAAAAATCTTAATTATGCCGTGCAATTGCGTTCTCATAAAAGTTTAGATGATATTTATAACGATGTAACGCTTTTAGAATATTTTACAAAAAAAGATTTCAGTTCGTATAAAAATTGGTTAACCAAAATTTCTTCAAACGGAACAATGAATCCTGCTTTAGCATTAGCATTCGATCAATGCTTTGTAGGTGTTAGTAAAGGTACAACTTGCAATAATATAGATGTTTTAGCAGCAAAATACAACGCTATGCCTATGGCAAATCCTATACTCAATAAAATGGTACCACTTACAAAAGCAGTTAATTTTTATATAAATGGAAATGTTGCCGAGTGCAAAAAACAATTTGATGTTTTTTTAAACCAAACCCAAAACGATAAATTATTTGCATGGAAACGAAGCTACGTGCTATGGTTTCGTTCAATACTTAAAAAAGAAAGTTACGACGAAAGAGGCGCATTAGTAGATATAAATGCAGCACTAGACGAATACCAAAATTTAGGTTTTGTTTCGAATCAATTAGCGAGTATGCAATTGCATAAAATTCACGTTTTAGCAGATTTAGGCGATAAAAAACAAGAAAAATTGCAAATGGCGTATCAATTAGAACAAACGGCAAATCAGTTAAATAACGATTATTTTAAAGCAAAAGCCTATAATTCTATTGGTGCGTATTATGTTCTTGATGGTCCACAAGCCGATTTAGCCAAAGGAGGCGAATATTTAACAAAAGCATACAATTTAGCAAAAAAATTAAACGATAATTATTTATCGCGAGAAATTAATAGCAATTATATTATTGTAAAAGCTCGTCAGGGTTTGTATGCCGATGCGCAACGCATAACAGAAGAAACCGCCCAAGCCGAAATAAAAGAAGGAATTTTCGATGAAGCTCAAAATTTATACAATAATTTAGGGTTTATATATTTTAATATTAAAGATTATAAAAACGCAATTAGTCAATTTGAAAAAAGTATTGCACTAGCCGAAAAAGTAAAAGAAAAGCTCAATTCTAAACAAAAATTAGAATATATGAACGATATTTCGGGTGTATATACGGGTTTAGTAATGAGCTATAAACACACAAATGCTACCGAGAAAATATTTCAACTGCAAGAACAAAGTCGAAGTGGTTATTTAAAAGAGCAACTTCATAAAAATATAACTTTAGCTTCTATAAACGATGCACAAAGTTTATTGCAACCTAATGAGGTTTTATTAAGCTACACTATTGGCAGGCCAGGCGAAATAATTATTACAGCAATTACAAAAGATAAAGCCGAAACACGGTATAATTACCCTATTGATCAATTGTTGCATTTAAAAAAGTTTTATACAGATAGAGTTAAAAAAATACCTTCAAAATTAAATGCCTATATGGCTAATTTTCAAGTCGATTATAAAGACGGACAATTGGTGCAATACGCTTCTAAAGAAGCAGCTTATAAAAAAGAAGATTTTGTAATGCTTGTAGAATGGACGCGCCAAGTGCTGGAAAAAAATAATCCAAAAGTTGCTGCTGCACAAACCGATTTTTTGCACTTTTGGTACAATTTAACCTTGCAACCCGTTAGCGATTTACTAGAAAAGTATCCTAAAGTAATTATCAGTTCGGCTTCAGAATTAAACTATTTACCATTTGAAGCTTTTTTATCGCCAAAAAACCAATATTTTGTGGTTACGCACGATGTTCGCTATATTCCAAGTGCAACTATTTGGAAAGCTATTGCTACTCGAAATTATAGCGCTAGTAGAAAACCTGTTTTAGCGTATGGTGGTGCTATTTATCAACCGTCGGGAAATAGTAAAGCAACCGCCCGAGACATAGACGATTTTTATAAAATTTCCGATGCGGTTAACCAAAAAATCAGTAAAGGTATATATAACTTTAAACCCGAACTTGAAGCTCTTGGTTTTGGAGGCGCTAACTATTTGGCAGGAACATTACGCGAAGTAGAATTTGTAGGCACTTTAGCAAACGATATAAAAGTTTATAAAGGTTACGAAATGAGTGAAAGTAATATAAAAAAAGCAAGTGCTACAGGCGAGCTAAAGCAATATAAAAACATATTAATTTCTACGCATGGTTTTACTACCGAAATTATTCCCGAGTTTAGTGGTGTTATGTTTTCGCAACCTAATGGTGGCGATGGTAATGAAGACACTTTTTTATTGGCACCCGAAATAGCAAAACTACAATTACATTCAGATTTGGTTGTGTTAAGTGCTTGCGATACGGGTTTGGGCAAACTATATGGCGGCGAAGGTATAAACGGATTAAATTCGGCTTTTTTAATTGCAGGTTCAAATGCTACTATGCTTTCGTTATGGCCAGTTGACGATGCAGGAACAGCGCTTACTATGCAAAACTTATTTAAAAATGTAGTACAACAAAATGCCAATGCAGCAACTACATTAAATAAAATAAAACGAAGCTTTATAAATGGCGATTTTGGCGAAACCTATAAACATCCACAATTTTGGGCACCTTTTCTATACAATGGAAAATAGTTGCCAATTGTATTTTTACGTTAAATTAATTAGTAAACTTTGTATATTTAATGAATATAACAAGGAAACCATAACGCAATGAAAAATAAGTTTCTTTTTTTAGTATTGCTATCGTGTTTAGGTTGGTCGCAGCAAGTAAAAGTAGATAGCTTGTATCGAATTGTTACAACAACAAAAAACGACTCTATAAAGGTAGATGTATATAACAAAATTGTTTGGCACTATCTTTTTAGCGATAAAGTAAAAACCAAGCAACTTATCGATTCAACTGAAAAAATTGCTATAGCAACGCATCAAAAATTTGGTTATAATTCGCTTTTAGGTATAAAAGGAATTTATTACGACATAAACGGAAAACCCGATTCTGCAAAATATTTTTTTGAAAAAGCCTTACAATATGCTAAAAACAATAATTTCTTGATTCATGAAAAACATACCTTGAACAATTTGGGAATGTACAATTGGAATCAGGGTAATTTTGAACAAGCACTTCGGTATTATTTCGAATCTATAAAAGTTAACCAGCAATTTCCTTTAGAAAAGCAAGATAGAATAGATCCTAATTACAATAACATTGGATTAATTTATCAAGAAATGGGACTTTTTGAAAAAGCTATAACGTATCATTTAAAAGCGCTAAAAATAAGAATAGATTTAAAATTAGTTCAAGAACAAATAGCGAGCTATAACAATTTAGGTGTTTGCTATAAAAACATGTCGCAACCCGAAAAAGCGGCACAAGCCTTTGAAAAGGCATTAGCATTATTTACTACAATAGATAAAAACAACGATTACTATATTGCTATTGAAGGTTTAGCATCTTTAGCTTATGATGCTGGAAACTATCAAAAAGCAACTAATTTATACTTACAGTCGTTAAACCGACCGTCTAAAATTCCTATAAATGCAAAAAATAAAGTAACTATTTATGGCAATTTAGCTAAAAATTATATAAAACTTAAAAAGCCAGAATTAGCTATATACTATGGCGAATTATGTACCAAAGAACTCGAAAGCAACATCGAAAATACCGATTTTGAAGTTGAGGTGTACCAGCCACTTGCCGAAGCCAACTATATGCTTAATGATATAGAAAAAGGGGCCTATTACAACACACTTTTTTATGAAAAAATACAAGAAAAATTTAAGCAAGAAAGTGCTAAAGCGTTAACAGAAATTGAAGTAAAATACAAAACCGCAGAAAAAGAAAAAGCATTAGCACAAGAGAAAGCTAAAGTAACCGAACACGAACTTAAGATACGAACACAAAATAATTGGTTACTATTTTTAGGGTTTATAATTCTATTAACAGCTTTGGTATCGTTACTGTTTATAAACCGACAATATTATAAAAACAAGCAGTTAGAAAAAGAAAAAGAATTAGCTAAAGTGTTACAAAAAATAGAAACTCAAAATAGGTTAACTGCACAGCGTTTAAATATTTCTCGCGATTTGCACGATAATATAGGCTCGCAACTCACTTTTATTATTTCTTCAATTGATAGTTTAAAAATGTTTTTAGAAGAAAACGATACTAAAGTAACACAAAAGCTTACCAGCATGAGCCAGTTTACTCGTGAAACCATTCAAGAACTTCGCGATACTATTTGGGCAATGAATAAAGATGAAATTTCGGTAGAAGATTTAAAAACTAGAATTTCAAATTTTATAGAGCAAGCTAATGTTTCCTTGCAAGGTATCGATTTTCAATTTATTTGTAACTTGCCATCTGAAAAAGTATTTAATGCTAAAGACGGAATGAATATTTATAGAATAATACAAGAATCGGTAAACAACGCTATTAAACATGCTAAAGCAACCACAATTAGCGTTACCATTGCTAAACTGGTTAACCAATTTGAGATTACAATACAAGACAATGGAAAAGGTTTCGATACACTTTCTGTAGAAAAAGGAAACGGATTAAACTCAATTCATAAACGCACAGCAGAACTAAACGGTACAATAAACATTAGCTCGAGTAGTAAAGGAACTTTAGTAGTATTACAATTTTAAAGGTAATAAAAACGAATGAAAAACGGTATAATGCAAAACAATAGAACCATTTGGCTAACGCCATTATTTTATATTTTTCTGTTGCTAATAGGAGAAATTAGCCCAACAGAAATAGTTATTTTATATGCCATTGAAACTGTTATAATTGGTTTTTTTCATATTCTAAAAATGTTAGTGTTAACTTTTCAAAAGAAAAATAATACACGTCAAAACCTAAAAGGACTTTTTTATACTTTTTTCTTTACCATACATTACGGTTTTTTTGTGTTTATACAAACCACTTTTTTCTTCGTTTTTCTCTCTATGGAAGACAACAGAATATCAGATGCTATAGGAATACAAAATTTTATTAATATACTGCAAATTAAAGGTGTGCAACTAGGTTTGTTGTTTATGATTATTTCTTATGGTTTGCGTTTTTGGTTCAACTTTTACAAATCGGGTTATTATAAAAATTTACCAGTAGAACTTTATATGTTTCAACCTTATTTGCGAATATTTATTCAGCAATTTGTAGCCATTTTACCAGGTTTATTTATCATTTTTGGAAAAGCGGGTTTAGCTGCTGCCATTATTTTAATTGTACTACGAACCATAACCGATTACTATATCGATAAAATGCGAAATTCGCCATCGTTTTTTCATAAAATGTTTCCTAAATTATTTAAAACCTTAGCAAATAAAAAAGAAGATGATAAAGAACGAAAAACCGCCGAAGATTTTTTAAAAATGATTGTAAACGAGTAACTATGCAAAACACTGTTAGAATAGCAATAGTAGATGACAACAGTTTTTTAATTTCGGCAATTAAAGAAAAACTATCTTTTTTTGAAGCTATTACGTTTAAATATTCGGCAGTAAATGGAAAAGAAATTATAGAAAAAATAGCAATTGATAAACATATTGATTTGGTGTTAATGGATATCGAAATGCCCATAATGAATGGTATTGAAGCTACATTTGAACTTAAAAAACGCTATCCGCAAATAAAAATTATTATGTTAACCGTTTTCGATAACGATGAGAATATTTTTAACGCTATAAAAGCGGGTGCCGATGGATATTTACTAAAAGAAGTCGATCCTAATACGTTGTACAACGGCATTCAAGAAACACTTTCGGGTGGCGCCGCTATGACACCTTCAATTGCTTTAAAAACCTTAAAATTACTACGAAATCCAGTAGATTTTGATGCCTCGCTAGAAACAGAAGAAATTAAGTTAACCCATCGCGAAGTTGAGGTTTTAGAACAATTAAGCAAAGGCTTAAGTTATAACGTTATTGCCGAAAATCTATTTTTGTCGCCATCAACTGTTCGTAAACATATTGAAAATATTTACAGTAAACTTCAAGTACACTCAAAACTAGAAGCAGTTCAAAAAGCAAAACGCAATAATTTGATATAATTTCTAAAATACGACAATTGCCTTATGGCTTTACGCTTTTTAAAATTATAATTTTGAATAAAATAATGAAGTTATGAAAAAATTATATTTTAAATTGGTTATTTTATTAGCAGCTACTTGTTCTATTTATGCTCAAGATTTTGAATGGGCAATACCTTTTCAAGGACTATATAATAGCGAATCAACAGATATTGCTGTCGATAATTCTGGAAATGTTTATACCACAGGTTGGTTTGAAGTTAGTGCTGATTTTGACCCTTCCGCTTCAACTTATGCGTTGAATTCTTCAGCTAATAGAACGGCTTTTATTTCTAAAAATGATGCAAATGGTATTTTACTATGGGCAGTAAAAATAGGAGATTCGGGTTATAATCAAGGAAATTCAGTTTTTATAGATAGTAATTCAAATGTTTATGTTACGGGTTATTATCAAAACACAGCCGATTTTAATCCAAGTGATACAGAAAACTTTAATTTAACAGCAGTAGGGGTTTATGATGTATTTGTAATAAAGCTAGATAGTAATGGCAACTTTATTTGGGCAAAAAGTTTTGGAGGAACTTCTGTTGATATGGGGCTTGATATTGTAGCATCTAGTAATGGTGTTTATATATCAGGAAGGTATCAAGGAACAATAGATTTAGATCCAGGCGCAAATACCTTAAACATTACTTCAAACGGTTCTATTGATGCATTCTTGGTAAAGCTTGATACAAATGGTAATTTTTTGTGGGGACATTCTTTTGGTAGCACAGGTAATGAACGAGCCGAATCAGTTGGTTTGGATACTTTAGAAAATGTAGTTGTGTTATTCTATTATAATGGAACTGTTGATTTTGACCCAAGTGCGGCTACAAATAGTTTAACTTCATCGGGCGGTAGTGATATTGCAGTTGTAAAATTTGATTATAATGGTAATTTTATCTGGGCAAAAAGTATGGGAGGTAACGGTACAGAAGAACCCTCTAAATTAGTTATAGATTCAAACAATAATATTATTACTACAGGATATTTTTCTGATACTGCCGATTTCGATCCAAGCACCGCTGCTGTTTATCTTAATGCCACGGGTTCATTTAGTGTTTTTGTTTCAAAATTAGATAGTGATGGAAATTACGTTTGGGCAAAGGCAATTACTAGTAACACAAATTGTGATGCCAAAGGAATAGCTGTTGATAGTAATAATAATATTTTGGTGAATGGTTTGTTTTCTGGTACAACCGATTTTGACCCAGATGTTTCCGTTAATTTTAATGTAAACTCAAATGGAAGTAACGATATTTTTGTTACTAAATTAACATCGAATGGTAACTTTATTTGGAATATAACAGTAGGTGGAACCGGTAATGATTTAGCAAGAGGTGTAATAGTAGATAAAACAAACGATGCTGTTTACACAACTGGAGCATTTTTAGACATTGTCGATTTTGATCCAAGTGGAGCAACTTTTAATTTAACCTCAGCTGGTTTAAAAGATGTATTTATTTTAAAACTATCAACAGAAACAATGTATAATTCAGATTTTACAAGTGAAAATATTAAAGCTTATCCAAATCCAGTAACAAATAAATTGCTAATTAATAGTAAAGAAGATATTACTAAAATAATAATCTACGATTTTACAGGAAAACAAATTTATAGTAAGGAAGTAATGTTTATAAATAGTGATATTGTTGATTTTTCAAATTTTCAATCAGGAATATATATTGTAGAAATTTACAATGAACTAAAATCGATTAAAATGAAAATAATTAAGGAATAAAATTGCCACCTTCGGGTGGTTTTTTTATATCTTCGTAACAAATCTATTTTGAAACAATGCGATCAAAAATATTCTATTTTGTGCTCTTAATTTTAGTAGTCTTTTTTGGGTATCATTATTTGCAACCAAAAGAAACGGAAACTATCGAATATCAAACAAATTTAATTCAACAAGAAATTAAAAATGTAGGCAAACTTGTAGTTACCCAAGGTCATTTTGCCGAAGTTTTAACTTATAAAGACCAACGCGAAACCTATATTCCGGGTTTAACTTTCGATAAAAAAGCATTAGTAGTTATTAATGCCGACGTAACGGTTGGTTTCGATTTAAGTAAAATTGAGTATAAAATAGACGAAAAAAATAAAATTTTAGAAATCACAAACATTCCCGATGAGGAAATAAAAATAAGCCCCGATATTAAATACTACAATACCGAATCGAGTACGTTTAACGAATTTACAGGCGAAGACCACAATAAGATAAACAAAATTGCCAAGGAAAATTTGCGAAAAAAAATCGAAAATTCATCCTTAAAGAAAAATGCAAAAAACCGTTTGTTAGCAGAGCTTACTAAATTTTTAGTGGTAACTAACACTATGGGTTGGACATTGCAATATAATGGCAATACTATTCAAAAAGAAACCGATTTTAAACTGTAATTTATCAATTTGAATTTATTTCAAATTAACAAAACAAATTAACGCAACAGTTTTAAAATTACAACTTGCTTTGCAAACTAGCCCAGCCGCCGCCGTTAATACAATCTATTCCGTTTTTCTTTAATAAAGAAGTAGCTTGTGCGCTTCGCATACCCGATTGGCAACATGCAATTATAGGTTTGTTCCATTTTTTAATTTCCAACACATTTCCGTTTAAAACCTGTAGGGCAATATTTTTAGAACCTTTAATATGTCCGTTATTATATTCTTCTCTAGTGCGAACATCTAAAATTACTGCTCCTTTTTCTATGTATTCTTGAATTGTATTGGTTTTATTCCCAAAACCTAAAATATCTAAAAAGCCCATACCTAATTTTTTAGTTAAAAATTTAAAGCAAATGTAGGACTAAAATTAAAACAGAATTGCAACAAATGTTACTAAGCTACTTCATTTTCTTTTAAAATTAAATCTATACCAAAGGTAATTAGGTGCGCTACATCTGGCCGTTTTATTTTTAAATTTTCCAAATGAAGTAATACTTTCTCTAATAAATTTTCGTTTCCTTCTCGGTTGGCCAGCTCGGCAATTTCTACCGATAATAACCAATCGTTTGGATGATTACCACTAACTGCACCAAATGCTTCTTTTAAAGTAATAGCAAAAGGTTTACCCTCGCGTATATTTCGAATATTTTGATATAATACTTCTAATTCTTCTCGTTCTGCCGATTTTTTTTGTTTAATAGTTTTGCTCGAAGGAACATGATTTACCATGTCAAAACTATTTACATCGGCAGGTCCTGAAAAAGCCGAAACAATTTTTTTTCCTACAGCCATATCATAAATTCCCCATTCGGGTTGAAATAAAACTTTTTCATTATGTGTAACGGTACAATTTTTAAACTTAATGAGTACAATTTTACCTTGAATGTTTCGCGTTCCCGTTACAATTTCGCCCGTAACTTTTATATTTCCTTCAAACTCAAGAGTAATTTGTTCGCCTTCGTAAATATTATAGGCTTTTAAATCGCGCGGACTCATGTCTTCAATTGCTAAATTAATGCCTTTTAACTTACCAATTGGCGAACCAAAACCTTCCGCATGATAAGCTGCGCCATGACCTACTAATTCTTTTTCTCTATATGCCAAAGCTGTTTTACCTGTACATTGAATATAAACTGGTTTTCCTTCGCTTTCAATAACGTTTGTAAACTTACCCGATATTTGTAAACCAGTACTCAGTTCAATTGTTCCTAATGCTTTTGAATTTACTAGTTTTTTTATACCCGATAAGCCACCTGTTCGCAAAGCCATTTTATTTGCAAATTCTTCTAAAACCATACTTAAATAAGCAAAATCTGGTGTAACATATAGCTGTGGTTGCGGTTTTGTAATATCAAAACTAGTATCGGCAGCTGAAATATCGTAGGTAATTTTCTTCACATTATCAGTCATACACCATTCGCTTTCGCCAATGGAAGATAGTAAACCAGCGCCGTATATTTTAGGGTTTTCAACCGATCCGATTAAACCGTATTCAACGGTCCACCAATGTAAATTTCGAATACGCGACATTTCTGATAATTCGCCCATATTATTTTGCAAATATTCTACTTCATCTTCCGCTTTTTTAATGGCTGCTTCAGGAGTATCTTCGGCTTCTTTTAAAATGGATAATAAACGAATAGCTTCGTATAATTCGTAATCACGAGCCGATGATATGGCTTTACAGCCAATTTCCCCAAAACGGCGCAAGTACTCGGCATATTCCGGATTAGCAATAATAGGCGCATGGCCAGCACCTTCGTGTATAATATCGGGAGCGGGTGTATATTCAATATGTTCTAATTGACGAATATCGGAAGCGATAACTAATACATTATAAGCCTGAAATTCCATAAAAGCATTGGGCGGAATAAATCCGTCTACAGCAACGGCAGCCCAACCAATTTCTTTAAGAATTCGATTCATGCCATACATACTAGGTATTGATTCAATGTTGATTCCAGTTTTTTTTAATCCTTCTAAATACGATTCGTGAGCAACTTTAGATAAATAATCTACATTTTTACGCATCACATAGCGCCAAACCGCTTGGTTTATAGGCGTGTATTCTTCATAGTTTTGTGGTTTTATAAATTGCTTTAAGTGCGCCGGAAGCCTGTCAATTAATGGATTAGATTCAAATTCGGAATTCATATTTTTAGTGTTGTTTCTGTAGTAAAAGTACAAAAAAATATAGTTTTAGATTGCTTATTTTAACATATATTCATTGAATGATATTATTTTGGACTACTTTTAAAAAATTATACAATAAAACCCGTAGTGCATTTAGAAAATTTTATTTGTTTATTTCGTCAGTTCGAATATTTCTTGGATAAATTTTATGCAAATTTATCTAAGAAATGTATCGAGAACTTACAATTTAATACTTCTCGATAAAATATTTCTTCGCTTTACTACGAAAAATTACTCGAAGTAACGTTGCTTAATAACTTTTAGCTTCTAAATGCAATATGGGTACAATAAATAAAAAAGGTTTTGAATAGATATTCAAAACCTTTTTTAACGGGATATTTTTTATTTATTTTTTCTCAGGTGGATATTGTGCTAATATTTTGTTTACAAATTGCATAATTCGTTCGTCTTTTTTATCAACATTTTGTGTTAAATAGCCTGTTCCTTGTCCTTGCCAAATTAACTCCTTCGTTTTAGCATCTACAAAGTCGATAAACAATGTACCTTCGGGAGTGGTAGAAACATTATTGTAGCCAACACCCCAGTAAGGACCGCCCCAACCAACGCCCCAACCAAAACCTACATTATTGTAAACATCTACACGTTCTGATTCTTTTGTAAAGATGCTCACTAAAACATCGGGATTTTCAGATTTTGAAAAGCCTTTTGTTGCCATAACATCATCTATAGCATATAAAATTCGCTTTTTATCTAAATCGGAAATTTGAGCTTGATCAACACCACTTTTTAAATAGGCATAAGAATGATACGAACCAAAATTTGCTTTTTTATCATAATCGGCGTTAACTCTCACGGAACTGCAAGATGTTAAACTTGCAATTATTAATAAGAACGAAAGTAATTTAATTGTTTTCATAATAAATTTTGTTAAAAGTTTCATGCTTCATGTTTAGAGTTATTACGTAATTTATTTAACTTGAAACTTTAAACTTGAAACTATAATAAATTTTCATCTACTATATTAGGGATGGTTACCTGTAATAAAGGTTGCGTTTGCATAGCTCTTTTTATTGCAAAAATAGCTCCTTCATTTCGCGCCCAACTTCTTCTTGAGATACCGTTGTTTACATCCCAAAAAAGCATCATTTCCAACCGTTTAGATGCTTCTTTACTACCATCAAGAACCATACCAAAACCACCATTTATAACTTCGCCCCAACCTACGCCGCCGCCATTGTGTATAGATACCCAAGTAGCACCACGAAAACTATCGCCAATTACGTTGTGAATAGCCATATCTGCTGTAAAGCGAGAGCCATCATAAATATTTGAAGTTTCACGATAAGGCGAATCGGTACCTGATACATCGTGGTGGTCGCGACCTAAAACTACTGGGCCAATTTCTCCTTTTGCAATTGCTTGATTGAATGCTTCTGCAATTTTAATTCTTCCTTCGGCATCGGCATATAAAATACGGGCTTGCGAACCTACTACTAATTTGTTTTGTTGTGCACCTTTTATCCACTGAATGTTATCGGCCATTTGTTGTTGAATTTCTGCTGGCGAATTTTGCATCATTTCTTCTAAAACAGTGCAAGCAATTTCATCTGTTTTTGCTAAATCGTCTGGGTTGTTTGAGGCACAAACCCATCGGAATGGGCCAAAACCGTAGTCGAAACACATTGGCCCCATAATATCTTGTACATAGGAAGGATATTTAAATTCACGTCCTAATGTTGGATTAGGATTCATAACATCGGCACCTGCACGAGAAGCTTCTAAAAGAAAAGCGTTGCCATAATCGAAAAAATATGTTCCTTTTGCTGTGTGTTTATTAATAGCGTCTGCATGGCGGCGCAAAGTTTTTTGAACTTCCGCTTTAAACTGTTCTGGATGGTTTGCCATCATCTCATTTGATGCTTCAAAAGAAAAACCAGTAGGGTAGTAGCCACCAGCCCAAGGATTGTGCAATGAGGTTTGATCGGAACCTAAATCAATTGTAATGTTTTCTTTATCGAATTTTTCCCAAACATCAACAATATTTCCTAAATAGGCTATAGATACGACTTCTTTATTTGTTAACGCTTTTTTTGTTCGTGTTACTAATTCATCAATATTTTCAATAACTTCATGAACCCAACCTTGTTCGTGGCGAATTTTGGTGATTTTCGGATTCACTTCGGCACAAACGGTAACGCAACCCGCAATGGTTCCCGCTTTGGGTTGCGCGCCACTCATTCCGCCTAAACCAGAAGTTACAAATAGACTACCACTTGGGTTTTTCTTTATTTTTCTAAACCCGTTTAAAACCGTAATCGTTGTGCCGTGAACAATTCCTTGTGGACCAATGTACATATAGCTTCCTGCGGTCATTTGCCCGTACTGCGTAACACCAAGTGCATTACATTTTTCCCAATCGTCTGGTTTGGAGTAATTAGGAATCATCATACCATTAGTTACCACTACACGCGGTGCATCTTTATGCGAAGGGAATAGTCCCATTGGGTGGCCAGAATACATTACTAACGTTTGTTCATCGGTAATTTCCGATAAATACTTCATGGTTAAGCGATATTGTGCCCAGTTTTGAAACACAGCGCCATTTCCACCATATGTTATTAATTCGTGCGGATGTTGGGCAACGGCGTAATCTAAATTATTTTGAATCATTAACATAATGGCTTTAGCTTGAAGGCTTTTGCCTGGATATTCGTTAATGTTTCGCGCTTTCATTTCGTAATCGGGACGAAGGCGATACATATAAATGCGCCCGTATTTTTCAAGCTCTTCTTTAAATTCGGGAATAAGTGTAGTATGATGTTTTGGTTCGAAATAACGCAAAGCATTTTTTAAGGCTAATTTTTTTTCTTCGTTTGTTAAAATTTCTTTGCGTTTAGGTGCATGGTTTATATTTGAATCGTAGGGTTTTGGTTGTGGTAAAACGGTTGGAATTCCTTGTTGTATTTGTTCTTGAAATGTCATTTTGTTTAGTCTTGTGCCTATTGCAATGTGCAATTTGCGATTCGTTTAGATTGTTGTTTTTTGCGTAAGGGATAGGAGTAAGCTACCGTGTAGCACGGATAGCCCGACCACTTGTGGGTACGCCCAAAATTAAAAACTAGGGGTAACGAATGTTTGACCTGTGGTAAGACTTGTATATTTTGATGCGATAATTTTGTATGTGGTTGTCCATTTTTAGGTTTGTTGTTTATAGTTAGTTGTTTATTTAAAGTTTTAGAAAAATATATTTTGATAAGCTCTGTATAGCAAAATTGTCTTTATTCTTTTCTCTTTTCTCTTTTGTCTTTTGAAATAGTTCCTGTATTTTTATCGAATCCGTATGGGCAATGACGACAGCCACTTTTGCAGCAATAACCTCTTTTTAAATGGTATTTTTCTGTAAAAACTTTATAGCCTTCGGGAGTGAAATAAAAATCTTCGCCTTCTATTAAATTATTTGGATGTAAATCTTTGTTCATTAGTACAAAATTAGCAACTTTGTTGGAAATGTTTGTAATTGTTTTTAAATATTTGTTGCCCAAAGGCTATAGAGGAATAACGGTGTTTCCGTTTATTTTTTTATTGCGAAAAGAAGATAGGCAAAATAAGGTGTTGTTAAACCATGAAAAAATTCATATTAGACAACAATTAGAATTATTAATTGTTCCTTTTTTTATTTGGTATGGCATTGCGTTTTTAATTCGATTGATACAATATAAAAATTGGAAAAAAGCGTATAGAAATATTTCATTTGAACGAGAAGCTTATGCTAATGAAAAAGACCTCGACTATTTAAAGAAGAGGCCTTTTTTGTGTTATTTAAAGTATATTAAATTTAGAAAATAACTTTTACTGTTTTAGATTTTCCGTTTTCTAATTCAACTTCAACAATATATGCAGTATTCGATTTTTTAATACTCTCTATTTGTAATTCTGTAGTATTTACTTTTTTGTTTTGATAAATTAGTTTCCCTAAAATATCGTGAACAATAACCGACTTAATTACTTCATTTGTTGATGTAACTGTAATTGCATTTTGAGTATGAACCAAAACGGTGTTGTCTAAATCGAATGTATTGGCATTTAAACTATTAGTTGTATAACGCAATACAAATCGAGTGCCATTATAACCAGAAGTAGCTGTAAAACTATACGGAGCTACACGAAGATCGTGAATAATGCCCAATTGTAAATCTTCTAAATAAATATCTTGATTATCGGTTTCGAATAAACCATCTACCTGATTGATACCAATTGTATAAATACCATCATTAGGTACTAAAAATCCTAAAGGTACTTGGTCATTTTCATTAAATGGTAAACTTCTACCTTGTATAAGATATTTTTCATTGTTAATTAAACTGTAAATATTAAATGTATTAGCCGCATACGGAATAGCATCGTAAAGATTATCGTATTCGTTTGTAGCATTTTCTACATAACCTATTAATGTGGTTACCGAATTATTATTACTATTTGAAATTTCTAACCAAATTCTATGTTTTTCTTCAGTAGTAAGCATACTCTTGTTAGCAGATGAAGTTCTGTAGAATTGCGAATTATCGTGCGAAGCATTTCGCATACTGTTATTGAAAACTACACTAGAACTTGCAGCTCCGCCATCTACCATGTTTACGAAGAAACCTTGACCACTAGGAATAAATCCGTTGTAGCCAGCAGGGGTACTACCTGTTCCATTGTGTGTTATATAAGAGTTAACATCGTAATTTAATTGAAAATCTTCATAGAAAGGATCTGGATTAGCACTACTTAAACCAATATTATGACGCCATACATAAACAGCACCTTGAATACCAGTAGATGGGTCGTTATTAGCCGCTAAGAATGAGCTAACAGAAATAGCTGACGGATAGGGGTTACCTAGTAAATTCCAATCATCATCATCTTTTGTATAAGCAACACCACTTGATGTTCCTGCAGTTGTAAAACTACCTCTTTGAATACCTATAGATACATTACCATTTCGTAATACACCTGAAAAATCTCTACTAAATATATCGCGAATAATGTAGCCTTTACCTTCTACCATTGATGTGTTGGTTGCGCCTAACCAATAACCCTGGCTTCCATTAGGGTTGGTGTAAACAGGATCCCATCTGTACACAAAGCCTGAAGCAGGTGTGTTAAACCCATCAACTGGCGAAGACCAATAGACATAATCTTGAGGCGACCCAGTTGTTACTCTATGTACAAGAGCATTGCCTGTATTGTTTACATCGTTTATTTGAACCAAACTAGCATCGTCTTGAATTTCTAAAACCCCTCCTGACTCAATATTTACGAAATCGGTTATAGTTACAGCATTGCCTGCTTCAATATTTAAGTTACCCGTAGGTTTGACAGTTAAGTTTAAACCTAACCCGTTAAAAGACGAACCTGTAACATTTACATCGTTATCTTCAATAATTACACAATCAGTAGCAGTAGGTAAGCCTGTAGGACCCCAGTTTGCAGCATTGTTCCAATCGGTTCCTGCGGTTCCTGCTTTAAAGACTTTAGTGTTATTAGTAACATTAATACTTCCTGCTGCTGAACACCCATTAGATAGTGTTGCCGTTACAGGAATGTTAAAAGTAGTACCAGAGGCTAACTGCGTTAAAGTAGGTTTAACCCATATTGTAGTAACAGGAGTGCCCGAAGTATATGTTGTAGTGCATGCAGCATCAGTAAATGCCTGTACAACAGCAGTATTGTAGTTAAATGCAGTGTTTAATGGTTTTTCACCGAAAAGCTCTACGTTATCTACAGCTACTCCACCAGGTGTCCAACCTGAACTTGCATCGGCATCAGCATATTGTCTAATTCTAATTTTTAAATTTGTTTCATCGATATAAGTAGATAAATCATATGATAAATCTACAAATTTTGTGCCTATCCCTTGGTTTGATGTAAAAGTCGCAATAGTTACAGGGTATGTTCCACCGCCGTCGGTTGATAATTCTATAGCAACGTATTCATCGGTTGGGTATAATCCTGCAGGATAATACCTAGAATAGTATAATTTTAATTTTAACGTTAAATTTAAAAAATCTGTAGAATTTACGGAGCTCGTTAAAGCAAGCGAATTATCTACTGGATAATCTGGATAATCTGGGGCTGATGCATCTGATGATGCTACAGCAAAACTGTTTGATCCAAAACCAGAAGATATTGCTGGAAACCAAACATTTACAAGTGTGGTAGGAACATAAACACTTGTTTGGTTTGTGAATCGAGTTTTATTGTCTGTGGCTGTAGGATTAGCATCATTATTAATTGTAGAGAAAACACCTAATCCAGAATTAAATTTTTCATTTATTAAATGTACAGTTTCTTTATCGCCACCAGCTGTAATTTGAACAGGTTGCTCACCACATACAACAGGGCTTGAAGGTGTAAAACTTACAGAAGGAGTAGGGCTTATTTTAGCTACAACTGCAGTTCTTACTTGCGATTCGCAAGTACCATCCCAAGCGGTTACATAATAGGTTGTTGTAGTTGCTAAAGAAGGCGTTGTCCAAGTTGTAGTAGTTCCGCTTGGTGTTGACGTTCCAACTAAACTTCCGCCAGTTAGTGCATTATACCATCTAAATTCTGTAACTCCTGAAGTTGCTTCTGCCTCAAGGTCAACAGTTCCTGTTCCACAAATTTCACCATCAGTTACACTAGTGATTAATGAATTACATTTTGCAACTACAGTAAATAAATAATCTTCTGTTTCGCCATAGTTGTCTTCCCAAAAACCACTATCAAAATCATCACAAGGATCAAAATCAAAACCAAACGTTTCTGCACCGTCGTCGCCATTATTTACTCTAATTCGTAATCTATAATCGCCTGGGGCTTGTGCTGTAGGTATGGCAAAACCAAATGTTACACTACCACCTGCAAATCCATAAATATTAAACACTTCTTCTCCAGCATCTGTAAAATCCCCATCTTTATTCCAATCTACCCAAGCTTTCCAAGTTCCTCTTAAAAAAGTTGTTCCAGTAGCATAAGCAACAATATTAACTCCCTCGCCTTGTGCTTGCTCTGCAAGTGGTGTTAAGGTAGTAAAATCTTGATAGCCAGTTCCACTAAATGTAGAAGTGTTTACAGCAGGGTCGGCTAATGTTCCTACAAAAGCAAAACTATTTATATATAAACCGTCTGGATCCCAAGAAGTAGGTGAACAATAGGTAACAGGTGGACCTGTACCTGGAGTAGGCGAACAATTAATATTTAGAGCAAAACCAGAACATTGGCCTGTTCCATCAGATTGAAAACGTATTGTTAATGAGCCTGAAATAGAAGTAATAGTTGGCACTGTAAAAGTTGTACAAGAAGTACCTGAACCATGAGGTGCACCTCCCCACAATACTGTTCCTCCTGTGCCTACACCATCGTAAATAGTTAAATAATCGTAACCCGCTTCGGCAGTTATAGAACCACTTACTTCTGCATAAGTACCTGCTGTACTAGGTGTTATTACGCTATATCCGTTAGAACTACTAGCATAATTACCAGTGCTTCCTCCATTATCATATATAGTACCTGAACAAGTTGTATAAGTGTTGTTTCCTGTTGCGGGAACCATCATAGGCGTTTCAGTAACACAAATAGTAAAACCATTTGCTGTTAAATCATCCCAATATTCATAAACTTGAATATAATAAGTGTTTCCTATTGTAAGTCCTGTTAAATTCATCGTTTCTATCCCACCACCTGCAGTTGCATCTGTACAACCACCACCGGTTGGATGACTTCCCCCACAAGAAGAGAATGCACCTATTACCGCATCAAATCCTGTAATGCCATCTACAGTAACAGTATGATTTGTCGATGTTGCTACAAATGAATACCATACATCATAGGCTGTGCCTAAAAATGAACATTCTCCTGTTTCTGTTTCACTAGTAGCTCCATTAGTACCACCAGTAGTAGGTGTACAAGTAGTGTTAGGTGTTAAACTTATAGCAGTACTACAAGTATCGTTTGTTATAGGGATGCTATGTGTTACACAAATAGTAAAACCATTTGCTGTTTCATCTCCATAATAATCATAAACTTGAATATAATAAGTATTACCTATAGTTAGTCCTGTTAAATTCAAGGTTTCTATTCCTCCGTCAAAAGTTGCATCGGTACAAGCCCCGCCTGTTGGTCTTGTAGTAGAACCACAAGCAGAATTAGCACCAACAACAGCGTCGAAGCCAGTAGCGCCGTCTACAGTAACTGTATGAGCTGTAGATACAGCTACGAATTTGTACCATACAGCTTTTTCCGTTCCGTTTGTACAGTCTCCAGTTTCATTGTTATCTGTTGCTCCTACAGTTGAACCAGTTGTAGTAATACAACTTGTATTAGATGTTAAAAGTACAGCACCAGAACATGCATCACTTTGAGAATATCCATAAAAAGAACCAAATAAAAATAATAACCAAAAGGCTATATTCTTAAGCAAATATTCTTTAATAAAAGAAATGCTATAATTTTTTGAGTAATTTTTTTTCATAATCTAAATTTTTGGTTAGAAGGTATTAATTATCAAATGTAAAAAAATATTTAACAAATATTAAAAAAATATTAAAAATGTGGTTTTTTGTCAGAATATATGTTTGTTTTTTAACACAAAAAATTTATAACTTATAGTTTGGTGTAAAATTTTAACAAGTATTTGTTTGGGTATAAAAAAAACAGCCAGCTTACGTTGGCTGTTTTTTTATACTTTGAAAAAATTACTTTAGAACAATACTTTTTTGGTAATTATAGTGCCATCGTTTAAAGTGGTTTGTACTAATAGGTATTCGTTTTTTCTTTGAATTTGGGTAATTACTACTTCATTAGCATTTTCATCTAAAGCGGTTGCAATTTGCTTTCCTGTAAAATCGAATACTACTACCGATTTTATTTTTTCATCGGTAGCATTAACGGTTACACTAGTTTCATTCTTTGAAACTACTACTGTATTGCCATCTTTTAATAGTGCGTTGTTACGGTTTTTAAACTTGAATTTTAAAATAAAACGTTCATTATTAGCGCCTTGTGTTGTAGTAAAATTATATGGAGATCTTCGTAAATCGTGTTCTATGTTAAGTTCTAAGTCTTCTAAAACTATAGTTTGGTTAGGATCTTCGAACAAGCCATCTACAGCGCCAATTAGAATACTGTAATTGCCATCTTGAGGTGCTTTATATCCTAATTTTATTTTTTCGTTACTTGTAAATGGTAAGCCTATACCTTGTATAGCAAATTCTTTTTCTTTAATTAGTGAATAAATACTAAACGAAAGTTTCGACTCGAGTTTTGCATCGTATAATCGGTCTTCGTGTTTTGTAGCATTTTCAATATACCCAACAAGAGTTCTGGTGTTAGCTTCTGTGGTAGTATTTAGTAAATCTAACCAAATTCTGTTTTTATCTGCTATTGATTGATTGTTATTGGTTCTAAAAAATTCGTCATTCTCATATAAATGGCTTCGCAAAGAATTGTTAAATACAGCAGTTTGTGCAGTAGTACCAGTATCGTTCATTAACACGAAGAATCCTTGTCCAGATGCTATTTTTCCACCAAAGTAACCTGGGCCATTTAATGGACCAGTTAAATTATAGGTTAAATAATCGGCAAGCGTATAATTATAGGCGTAACTGCCGTAAAAAGGAGAAGAAATTATAGAAGAAGGTAGTGTACCGTGTGTCCATAACTTAATAAAACCTTCTACGTTTGTGTTAGAAATTAAAAAATCATCAGCATCTATAGCAGATGGGTATGGATTTCCTAGTAAGTTCCAATTGTCATCATCTTTTGTTGCAAGTGTATTAGAACTTCCTGTATTATAATCTGTTCCGGTGTAAGTTCCTCTATAAATAGGAACAGCAATAGTTCCGTTATTTGCTACCCCATTAAAGGTTGCTGTAAAGTTTTGTAATGTAGTTGTAGAGTAGTTGTTTGGTCCTCTTACAATATACCCTTTTCCTAAAGTCATGTTTTCGTTGCCGTTTACCCAAATTCCGTAACCGTTAAGGTATGACGAAATTGTAGGTTCCCATTTCCATATAAGGCTTGTACTTGTTGCAGGAGAAATTGCACTTGAAAGGAAATTTTGAACCGGAGATGACCAGTACACATAATCTTGTTTTCTAATGTTTACATTTCTGTGCATGGTAATGTTTCCAGTATTAGCGGTATCTTCAATTTGAATTAAACTAGCCGAATCGTTTAAAGTAAAAGTGGCTGTTGCATCTACAGCTACTCGTTCGTTAACTGTAATGTAGTTGTTCGAATTAACAGTTAAATTAGCATTGGCTAAAATGGTTAAATTCTTGGCAACTGCATTGTAATTTTCACCTTGAACAACAGGGTCTATTGCTGTTTCAGGAATAAAAACACAATCGTCTTGAATAGGTTTTCCAGTTGGCGTCCAGTTGTTATCGTTGTCCCAGTCGCTGCTTACAGAGCCATTCCATATTTTTCCTCCTGTAAAAACAACAGTAGTTTCATCTGTTTCTACTAAAGTGTTACCGTTACATAACGCGTAGGTTATGGCAGCTGTATAGGTTGTGGTTTCGGTAGGACAAACAGCTAGTGTGTTAGAAGTTCCTAATACAGGTCCAGAAGTGCCGCTACCTTCGTGCCAAGCAATAGAGGTTATTGAATTTCCTGATGGAATAAAACGCCAAGCTTCATTTGTTGTTGACCAATCTGGGTCTAATCCATTTCTATTAGGCGCAACAGTTGCTAAAGTACCATCGGCATTTTGAATACCAATTACTCCATTTCCATCGTTCCAAGTAGAACAGGCATTTCTTTGTTGAATGTAAACTTCAATAACATTTGTGTTTTCATACAACACAATCATACCAGTGTATAACTGACTGTTACAAAGTGTAGAAAATGTTGGAATATTATTCCAAGACGCTACTAATGCTCTGCAACCACTATTTAATGTTATTAGTTCCCAGCCTACTTCGCCGCCTAATGAAGGGTCTATGTCGCTAAATGCACCAAATATTGCATTTTCAATTAAACTTGAGTCGCCACTTATAGGAATATTATCATCGAAACCCCAGTTGCAAACTCCACCAGGTATGTTGTTTGTAGTATCAAAAGTTAATATGCCGTTAGAACCAATTAAGCATTCGTCGTAATTATTTCCGTAAAAACAAAAGTTAAAAGGAAGTTTTACTCTTGGCGACCAAATATCGTCAATGTTAACACTTACTGGATTTTTAAGACAAGAAAAATTATAAGGTGGATTAAAAGGAATTGATTCCACCACATAATCAGAAGTTTCGCCTAAGTTTAAATAATTAGCTTCAAGTGTAACACAAGTTGAAGTAGAAGAACAATCAATAGCTTCTACATCGGCTCCATTTAAATCTAAACCACCTGCAATAACAGAAGGACAACTTAAATCTGTTGTGCCCATACTGTTGCCTACATTACAAGTAGGCATAATAACCTGAAAAGGGCCAACCCATCCGCCATTGCCAAGACTTGCGCCACAATTAGAACGAACCCAAAAGTAATAGGTGTTACCAGGTGTTAAACTAGAAATAATTACGTTTGTATTTCCTGCACTTACACTACCTGTTGCAGTTGTTGTAAAATTAGGTGTTGGAGATGGCGATGAAGCAAAATAATAATCGTATCCGTTTGAAGGAATAGGATTAGCTTCATTCCAGTAAAATTCCACTTCGGTTTGTGAAATAACATTATGGAATATGGCCGAAGGAAAACCAGCACAAGGCAAAGTTCCTTGACAATATACAGTATAATCTTCTGCTTCTGTATAAGGAAAAGAACCACAAGCCGATGGTGTTGTGTCGAAATAATTAGCTACAATTCTAAGTCTATAATCTCCAGGTAACGTGCCTATTGGAATAGTAATGGTGCCATTTGCATTTGCAACATAACCATTACTTTCGAAAACAAGTTCTGTTGCATCGTCAAACTCCATGTCTTTATTCCAGTCTATCCAAACATTCATACCATGTGTTCCGCCATTTACTGTTGCCGAAAAATCGAATGAAAGTCCCGCATATTGACTCACAATGTTATAAGCCGAATAATTACCATAACCACCTGGCGAAAAGGTAGAATTATTGTTGATATTTGAAATTCCGTTTGTTGTACTAAAATTGTCTATAAAATAATATCCAGAATTTGCAGAAAAAGTACAATAACCTGTTTGAAACTGAATAGTATCCCAAGTGCTGAAGTCGCCATTGCCACAGTCGCTTCTTACGTGTCCGTAGTACACTAAATTAGCAACTAAACCTGTAACATTGGCAGTTGTGGCAGTTGTAAATGTGCCAGATGCAGGCGGTGTAGCACTTGTTGTTACGGCATATTGATAACCGCTAGAAGGAGCTACTAGAGGGACGTTCCAGTTTAATGTAACCGAATTTTGAGTTAAGTTTGAAATAGGAGTCATTACAGGAGGCATACAACTGATACATTCTCTAGTTACACTAAAACTACCTGTTGTGGTTGAATTTACATCGAAATCAGCAACATATATATAATAGTTTTCTCCTAATGTTGTAATAAAATTATAACTTTCGGTGCCACCACTTAACGCATTATCTTCACAAGTTACGGTGGTAAAATTTCTACAAGTACCCGAAACAATTACCATTTCATGATTAAACCCAGCAGCAGCTGTAGAAGAAATAATGTTGTAATTTCCATCGCCTACAAAATTGTACCAAACGCCATAATCACTTAACGAACAACCAGTGTTGTTTGGTGTACTACCTGTAGCGCCTACTGTGGTTCCAGAAATTGTAGTATTACAAGGTAAGGCTGTTGCTGTTGCGCAACTTCCATTAGTAACAGGAGAAGTTATGCAAATACTATTAAGTAGCATATTGCCATTTTGTCCACAATTTATTACTTTAATAAAATACTTACCATTATTTAGAGTAGTTGTTATGGTTTCGGTTTGAGTACTATTTGAGTTAACAGCATTTGCACAAGCAATTTGACTTAAACCAGAACAACTACCACTAGATGATATTAACTGCAAATAAAGATTACGATTATCGGCATTAGCTGTAATGGTTATTAATTGTGGCCCTGTAGTTACATCAAAAGTGTACCAGCCTTCTCTTCTAAAATTTCCCATAGAACAACCACTGGCATTGGGTAAATCCTGAGTTGTATTAGAGATAAAAGTGTTAGTGTCGCAAGAACCATTAATTAATAAGGTTTCTGCAGAAGCACAAGAAATTCCTTGTGCATAAGCCGATGTTCCCAAAAAAAGGAGAACAAAAGAAATTAAAAGTAATCTCTTTTTTACAGTAGGTTTTGGTAGCATGATTAAAAAATTTAGGGTTTATTTTTTAGTTATCATTGTATCAAAATTAAAAATAAATAGTTTAAAAACAAAAAAAATCGACAAAAAGTTAATAAAAATTAATATTGTAAGAAAAAGATTAAAAAATTAACACTTATTTTAACATTAATTAACACTAAAATACTTTGTAGATATATTTCTAGAAGTAATTAAACGGTAAAAAATTATTATCTTTGCCTATTAATTCTTTAGGTTATGAAAAAAATTGTATCATTTCTGTTTTTTCTTTCCGCGTTTGCATCTTTTTCACAAATGTATGTAAGTTCGGATACGTATATGTATGCAAATAATGCTTTTGTATATGTAGAGCAAGACGTAAATTTAGCCAATACAGCAAATGTATATTTACGTAATCAGTCGCAATTATTGCAAGGAACTACGGGTTCTAGTAGTAATGTGGGTGAGGGTACACTTTCGGTTTTTCAAGAAGGAACAACTAATAATTACCAATACAATTATTGGTGTTCTCCAGTAGGAGTGCCTAATGCAACTTCTGGAAACTCTAACTTTGGAATAACTTTATTGAATAGACCTACTACAAAAACAGCAAGCATACCAGCCACAAATTCTACTGCTTGGGACGGTTCTACGTCTAATTCTTCATTAAATATTTCAAATAAATGGATTTGGAAATATTATGCTAGTAATGTTTATGCACCAGGAACTGGCGGTTGGGTATATGTAGGTGCGGGTACAACGGTAGAACCAGGATTGGGTTTTACAATGAAAGGCGTATCTGGAACAGATACAACAGTTGCAGATCCAGATGAAGATGCTAATGCAGCTATGGCTGGCTTACAAACAAAACAAAACAATTCGGGTAGTAATCAACGTTACGATTTTAGAGGAAAACCAAACGATGGTAATATGTCGGCTACTGTTTCTAACAACGATGGAACCAGTTACATAAATTTAACTTTAGTTGGAAATCCATATCCTTCAGCTATTAATTTAAATTATTATTTATTAGAAAATAGCGGTTATACAATTGATTACGGAACTGGAGTGCCAACTCTTACAGGAACGCCACAAATTAATAACACCGCTTACTTTTGGGAGCACGATAAAAGCAATGCAACACACAATGTTGGCGGGTATGTTGGCGGTTATGGTACCTATGTGCCAAATCCTTTAAATGCAAATAGTCCAGGCACTTATACATCTGCTCCTATGAATACTTATAGTAACGATGGCGAAACACCAACTACGGGTACTGCATCTGGAAATACTTTTCAAAGAATGTTTACACCTGTAGGTCAAGGTTTTATGGTTCACGGTGCTGTAGCATCAGGAACCGCCACTATGCGTAATATTTATAGAGCTTTTGTAAAAGATAACGACCCTGCGGCAAATTATTCGCAATTTGAAAAGACAGCAAATTTTGGAACCACATTAACTAATGCTACTAATTGGGACGAAATACCAAATGTGGCAGGAGTAGATTATACTCAATTTTCTAAATTACAAGCACCTCAATTTAAAATTCATTTTTTTATTGATGACACTGTGGTTTATGAGAGTGCTGCGGTATTTGCAAATAACACTTCAGATAGTTACGACTTGTTTGACGGTATTTGTCCTTACGGAAACGTTGCAAAAGTAGCGTGTTTAAACCCTATTGATGGTGCTGAAAAGTTAGTTGTTTCTACAATGCCTTTCGCAATCGATAAAAAAATACCGGTTACACTTAAAAGTGATGTAGCTTCTGTATATAAAATAAAAGTTTCAGAACTTATTAACTTCGATTTAGCAAATGAAATTTATCTTCACGATAAAGTAAACGATATATATTACAATATTTTAACAGATGAAGCATTTGTAAGTTTGCCAGCAGGAGAAAACACAACACAATTCGAAATTGTGTTTGAATTAAACAGCGTATTAAACGAAAATAATCAGGAAATAGCAAATTCATTTTTAGTTTATCAAAATAATGGAGCAGGATTATTAACTTTAATTAATCCGTTAAATGAAGACGTAGCAGAAGCTTCTGTTTATGATGTGTTGGGTAAAAAAGTTATCGCAAAACAAAGTTTAGGAACAGCTAATCAAATAGAAATACCAACAGGAAGCTTAAACAATGGTGTTTATATTGTTAAAGTAAAAACAAGCCAAGGTTTATCGTTTACTAAAAAAGTTTTAGTTAAATAATTACTATAGTATAAATACGTTTAAATCCCGCATTTGTTGCGGGATTTTTTATTTTTGTACAATGAACCAAAAGGTCGAAATAAATTTTCCATTTGCTATATCACTCTATTGTAAAAGAGACGATTTGTTGCATCCGCTTATTTCTGGAAATAAGTTTAGAAAATTAAAGTATAATATTTTAGAAGCCCAGCAATTAAATAAAACAACACTAGTAACTTTTGGTGGTGCATTTTCAAATCATATAGTAGCAACTGCAGCAGCAGGTAAAGAAAATGGGTTTAAAACAATAGGTGTAATTCGTGGTAATGAATTAGAGTATCAACAATTAAACCCTACGTTAGCTCATGCTTCAAGTTTAGGAATGCAATTTTTTTATGTAGATAGAGAAACGTATAGAAATAAAGAAAATCCAAATTTTATAGAAAGTTTGCACAATCGTTTTGGCGATTTTTATTTAATTCCCGAAGGTGGAACAAACAATTTAGCTATAAAAGGTTGTGAAGAAATTGTAACAGAAGAAGATAAAAACGAGTTCGATTATATATGCTCTGCAGTAGGCACAGGTGGTACAATTTCAGGAATTATAAATTCGTCTAGTAATCATCAAAAAATTCTAGGTTTTGCTGCCTTAAAAGGCGATTTTTTATCGAATGATATTCGTAAATTTGTCCAAAAGACAAATTGGGAAATTATTTCAGACTATCATTTTGGTGGCTATGGTAAAATAAAACCCGAGTTAGTTGCGTTTTTAAATCAGTTTTATGAACAAACTCATATTCCACTAGATCCAATTTACACAGGAAAAATGATGTTTGGTATTTTCGATTTAATCGAAAAAAAATATTTTAAGCCTAATGCTAAAATTTTAGCTATTCATACAGGAGGCTTACAAGGTATTAAAGGTGTAAACCAAGTTTTAAATGCAAAAAATAAAGAAATAATTGAATATGAAATTTAAACTAATTGTGCTTCTACTAGCATCAGTTTTTTTGTTTAGTTGTGGTGCATCAAAAAAATCAAAAACAGCTACAAAGTCGCCAACTACTACAAAACCGGTTGTGGTTAAACCAAAAGTAACACCAGTATCAAAACCAACATCAAAGCCAAATGAAACGTTAGAGGCTACATCAAAAGTATATGTAGAACCTAAAACAGTTGACGAATATATTAATCAATTTAAAGATGTGGCAAAAAACAATATGATAAATTATAAAATTCCAGCAAGTATAACATTGGCACAAGGAATTTTAGAATCGGGTGCAGGAAAGGGCAGATTGTGTAAAGAAGCTAATAATCATTTTGGAATAAAATGCCATAAAGGTTGGGAAGGCGATTCTATTACACACGACGACGATGCCGAGCAAGAATGTTTTAGAAAATATAACGATCCAGCCGATTCGTATCGCGACCATTCGTTGTTTTTAACATCTAGAAGTCGTTATGCTACTTTATTCGAATTGGATATTTTAGACTATAAAGAATGGGCAAAAGGCTTAAAGAATGCAGGCTATGCAACCGATCCTAAATATCCAGCAAAATTAATAGGGATTATAGAACGTTATAATCTTAACCAGTACGATGAAGAAGTAGCATCAAATAAACGCACTATAACTACTAATAAAAATGAGGAAGCGAAGCCTAATATAAAAGGAATTAATCAGGTTTACACAGTGCAACAGGGCGATACATTATATTCTCTTTCAAAAAAATTTAATACAACTGTAGATGAGTTAAAGCGACTAAATAACTTATCGGATAATTCACTTTCTATAGGTCAAAAAATAATTTATAACAAAACAAAGTAATGAAATACGAAAGAAGTAGCGCACTTTTTAGAGAAGCTTCAGTTGTAATACCAGGTGGTGTAAATTCGCCTGTTCGAGCATTTAAAGGAGTAGGAGGAACGCCTGTTTTTATTAAAGAAGCTAAAGGTGCTTATTTAATAGACGAAGATAACAATCAATATATCGATTATATTAACTCATGGGGGCCAATGATTTTAGGCCATGCTTATGAACCTGTTGTTAATGCTGTAATTGAAAGAGCAAAAAAAGGAACTTCATTTGGTACACCTACAGCGCTTGAAACAAAAATTGCAGCACTAGCAATTGCAATGGTACCAAATATCGATAAAATTCGGTTTGTAAATTCAGGAACCGAAGCCTGTATGAGTGCTATTCGTTTGGCTCGTGGCTATACAAAGAAAGATAAAATTATAAAATTTTCAGGTTGCTATCACGGTCATTCCGATTCGTTTTTAATTGCAGCAGGTAGTGGATTAAGTACTTTTGGAGTGCCTAATAGCCCAGGTGTTACACAAGGAACTGCAAAAGATACATTATTAGCAAATTATAACGATATAGAAAATGTAAAAGCAATTTTTGAATCGAATAAAAACGAAATAGCAGCTGTTATTATTGAACCTGTTGCAGGAAATATGGGCTGTATTCCACCAAAAGAAAATTTCTTAAAAGAACTACGCCAAGTGTGTACAGAAAATAATGCGCTGTTAATTTTTGATGAAGTAATGACTGGTTTCCGATTAGCAAAAGGTGGCGCACAAGAACTATTTAATGTAAAAGCCGATTTGGTTTGTTTTGGAAAAGTAATTGGCGGTGGACTTCCAGTAGGTGCTTTTGCAGGAAAAAATGAAATAATGAATTATTTAGCACCAATGGGGCCTGTTTACCAAGCCGGAACATTGTCTGGAAATCCATTAGCAATGGCGGCGGGTTACGAAATGCTAAAAACATTAAACGCAGATACTGAAATTTACAGACGGTTAGAAGATAAAACGGCTTATTTAGAAAATGGTTTGCGAGAGGTTTTATCTAAAAACAAAGTTGATTTTACTATAAATAGAGTAGGTTCTATGATTTCGGTACATTTCGATAAAAATCCTGTTTTCGATTTTGAAACAGCTAAAAATGGCGATAATCAACAGTTTAAAAATTTCTTTCATAATTTATTACAAGAAGGTATTTATATTGCACCATCTGCTTATGAAACGTGGTTTATAACCGATGCGCTTTCGTATGAAGATTTAGATAAAACAATTACTGCTGTTGAAAAAGTAACACGTTTTTAGTTGTGTAAATAAAAAAACTTCTCGCTTTTGCGAGAAGTTTTTTTACTAAATTATATTTATTCTGTATTTTAATTTAATGCTTTAGCGTATAAACCTTCATTTTCTTTAAGTTTTATAAATTGCTCGTCTGAAAGTGCTTTTTGTAAACTATTTGTAATATTTGCACTAAAAATTTTCATTCTTTCTGGTAAATCTAAAATGTCTGGCAAATTTTTTTCTTTGTACAACAAAATAGTATAAACTTTATCTTTAGTAACATCATCAAGTTGTAAAAAAGCTGCAATTGCGGCCGAATCTTTTTGTGCTTCAACTTCGTACTTTTTTAAATCTTTTTCGACTCTTTTTTCTTGAGCTTGCACCGAAATAAAAAAGCAAAAACTTAAAATAAAATATAAAAATGGGTTGTTCATAAGTACAATTTACTCAACAATTTTTTTATACAAAACAGTGTTTGACTGAAGGTTAATATAAGCCTCTTTCGATAATAATTCTCGTAACTTAAGATCAACTTCGTTGCTTAACTCTTGTTGGTTATAAGCATTGCCACTGCTTTTTTTAGTGTTTTTATACAAAACTACCTCGTAAACATCATTAGTAGTAGCGTAATCTAAATTTAAGAATTCAATTAATTCTTTAACCTCGGCTTTAGACTTTGCTTTGGCGTTATTTTCTTGTGCTTGTGTTGAAAAACTAAAAGCAAAAAGAAAAACAAATAGCGCAACAATTTTTTTCATTGGATTATTGATTAATAATTTAGTCCAAACTTAAAGTAAAATTACTGTTTTTGCAAATTATTATTCAGTTTTCTTTCTACCCATTTTTAAATTACCTCTATTTTCTTTCATATGTTCTCTGGCATTTTCTCTTCTTTTGCTTTGAGAGTTTTCCCATTTTTCATATTGTTTTTCTGTTAGAATCGCTTTTAATTTAGCTTTCATTTCAATTTGGCTGTCTAAACGATCGTTTTTCATTTTAAGCATTTCTTCCTTAGAAGGTTTTTCGTTACCGTCTTTTTTTGCCTTAAAAGCTTCTCTTTTTGCTTCTTTTTCTTTTCCAGCTTCCAGCATTAATGCTTTAATTTGCTCTTGTTGTTTACTGTCTAAATCAAGCTCTAAAGTCATATGTTTAACTTGTAGTTCTGTTCTTTCCTCTACAGTTAAACGTTGTTTCATTCTGTCGGCTTTTTCGCCTTTTTCTTGTGCACCTGCTAAAACTGTTGTAGCTAAAAGTGCCATTGCTAAAATTTTTTTCATAAAATATATTTTTGTTTACTAGTAAGAACCTATTTTTTTAAAATGGTTTAATCAAATGTAAAAAAAAAGAGTGAATTAACACTCTTTTAAGTAAAATTGTAGCAAATTGTGAAAAATCTAGCTTAAAACTACAGTTTTTACATCGTTTGTAACCATAACTTTTGTAAGATTATTTTTTGCCAACTCTTTCATGGCTTTATCCCATTTTTTTCCGCTTAATGCTGATTTTTCTTTTAAAGTAGCTAACGGTTGATTGTTTTCTGTTTTTAATAACTCAACTATTAGTTTTGCTTCTTCACTTATTTCAAGTGGTTTTGCTTCCGGTTTCATTTGCGGAAAGAATAAAACTTCTTGTATCGATGCGTTATTGGTTAAAAACATAATTAATCGATCCATACCAATTCCTAAACCCGATGTTGGCGGCATACCATATTCTAAAGCACGCAAAAAATCTTGATCAATAAACATGGCTTCATCATCGCCGCGTTCCGATAAGGCTAATTGAGCTTCAAAGCGTTCGCGTTGGTCAATTGGGTCGTTCAACTCAGAATACGCATTGGCAATTTCTTTTCCGCAAACCATCAATTCAAAACGTTCGGTTAATTCGGCATTGCTTCGGTGTTCTTTGGTAAGTGGACTCATTTCTTTTGGATAATCGGTAATAAATGTGGGTTGAATAAAATTGCCTTCGCATTTTTCGCCAAAAATTTCATCTATTAATTTTCCTTTACCCATAGTGTCGTCAACGTCAATTCCCATAGACTTTGCTGCTTCTCGCAATTCGTCTTCGTTTTTACCCGAAATGTCAAAACCAGTAAATTGTTTAATAGCATCAGTCATGGTAACGCGGGCATAAGGCGCTTTAAAATCTACCGTATGTTCGCCAAAAGTTGCCTGTGTTGTACCATTTACTTGTGTAGCGCAATATTCCAAAAGATTTTCGGTAAACTCCATCATCCAGTTATAATCTTTGTAGGCTACATAAATTTCCATTGCGGTAAACTCTGGGTTATGAGTTCTGTCCATTCCTTCGTTGCGGAAATTTTTCGAAAATTCATAAACACCATCAAATCCACCTACAATTAAACGTTTTAAATATAACTCGTTAGCAATTCGCATATACAACGGAATATTTAATGAGTTGTGGTGCGTTACAAAAGGGCGTGCGGCCGCACCACCAGGTATAGCTTGCAAAATTGGTGTTTCAACTTCCATATACCCTTTTTCGTTAAAAAAAGTTCGCATCGCATTGAACAATTTGGTTCGTTTTACAAAAACTTCTTTCACTTGTGGGTTTACTACTAAGTCAACATAGCGCATACGATAGCGTAGTTCTGCATCGGTAAAAGCATCAAATACGTTCCCATCTTCATCGGTTTTTGGTAATGGAAGCGGACGCAATACTTTGCTCAACAATTTAAAATGAGTAACTCGTATAGCTTGTGCACCAACTTTTGTGGTAAATAATTCGCCTTCAATGCCTATAAAATCGCCAAGGTCAATTAATTTTTTAAAAACGGTGTTGTAAAGAGTTTTATCATCGCCTTCGCAAATTACATCGCGATTAAAATAAAGTTGTATTCTACCTTCGCTATCTTGCAATTCGGCAAACGAGGCTTTCCCTTGGTCGCGAACACTCATTAAACGCCCAGCAACTACAACTTTCTTACCATCAGAAAAATTGTCCTTTATTTGCTTCGATGTTGCGTTTACAGGATACAAATCGGCAGGATACGGATTAATACCAAGTTCACGTAGCTTAGTTAATTTTTCTCGTCTAATAATTTCTTGTTCTGAAAGTTGCATATACTTATAAATTTAAACCTGCAAATTTAAGCCATTTGTTTTAAGTTTAAAAGTTTTTTTAAGAAGCAAAATGTTTTGGTTTATTTGGTTTTGTACTTCCTGCTTTCGCCTTTAGTTGTGTAAAACGATTGCATTTTACACAAGCTATTGGCTCTATCAGGGCTAATAGGTAAACTATTTTGTATATTTGTAAAAATTTTCAAAAATGAGATTATTAAAAATAGCAATCGCAACTTGTGTGGCACTACTTTCTACAAGTTGTTCAATTACCGAAAATCTTATTATTAACGAAGATGGAACTGGAAAATACGCCTTCGATTTAGATGCTTCTCAGTTAATTTCAATGGCAGGAAATCGAAAAAATTCTGATACTTTAGAAGAAAATGCTAAAAAGGAAGATATCGATAGTATCATTTCGTTTAAAGAAATATTTGCAGAAAAAAAAGATAGCATTGCACAACTTTCGGCGGCAGAACAAGCACGATTAAAAAAAATGGAAAATTTTAAAATTCATATGTTAATCAAAGAAGCCGATGAAGTAATGAAGTACTCTATGTTTGCCGATTTTACTACGGTAAATGAGTTAGACGAAATGATGTCGCCTTTGCAAAGTATGACAATTTTTGGTATTGCAAAAGATGATTTACCAACAGGAATAAACAACACATCGGCAACTACTGATGCTGCACAACAATTTTTTTATGATGGTGCAACTTTTAAAAAATCATTAAAAGCAAAAGAAAAGCAAACAGAAGTAGAAACTGTAGTTGAAGACGAAGAAACCGAATCTGAAGCTGCATTTTCAAAACAACACGATGAATCTATAGAAATGCTTTTTGCACAATCGCATTTTAAAATTAAATATACATTTCCAAAAGCTGTAAAAAAAGTAACTTCAAAATATGAAGTTATGTACAGCGAAGACCGAAAAACCATTACTATAGAAATGCCTTTTAAGGAATATATGAACGATGTGGAAAAATCGAATATTGAAGTAATATTTTAAAAAATGAATAAAAAAATTGAACTTCAAGATTTAGGTAAAAAAGATTACAAAGCCACTTGGGATTTTCAAGAAGAAATATTTGCTAAAGTGGTAGCACAAAAGAAACAAAAAAGAGATAATCCTAATATAGAAACTCCAAATTATTTTTTCTTTGTAGAACATCCGCACGTTTATACATTAGGAAAAAGTGGCGATGTATCAAATTTGTTGTTGTCTGAAAAACAATTAGAAGAAAAAGGAGCTACGTTTTACAAAATAAATCGTGGTGGCGATATTACCTATCACGGTCCAGGGCAAATAGTAGGCTATCCTATAATAGATTTGGAAAATTTCTTTACCGATATTCATAAATATTTACGATTACTCGAAGAAACAATAATTTTAACGCTTGCCGATTATGGATTAAAAGGCACACGTAGCGAAGGCGAAACAGGCGTTTGGCTCGATGTTGGTACACCATTTGCCCGAAAAATTTGTGCCATGGGTGTGCGTGCTAGCCGCTGGGTTACTATGCACGGTTTTGCACTTAATGTAAATACTAATTTAGGATATTTCGATAATATTATTCCGTGTGGTATTCGCGGAAAAGGCGTAACTTCACTTCAAGTAGAATTAGGTAAAAAAATTGATGAAAGCGAAGTAAAAGAAAAAATCATAAAACACTTTTCAACGTTGTTCAATGCAACGTTTGTTTTTTAGCTAATTTTAACAAAAACTCAACCATAACTTTGTAACTTTACATTCTTAATTTTTTGCAATTTTTATAATTATGTTTGGAATAGGCGGAAGCGAATTATTATTTATCATTTTTATTGCATTAATGTTATTTGGTTCAGATAAAATTCCTGAATTTGCCAGAACATTAGGCAAAACAATGGCGCAAATAAAAAATGCTACTAACGATATTAAAAACGAAATTAATAATAGTGCTAAAGAATCGGGTTTAGATATGAATTCTTTATCGGGTGGTATTTCTGATGAAATTAAAAAAGCGAAAGAAGAAATTTCGAAATCTATTAACCCGTTAAATGATGTTTCGTCAACTATCGAAAATCCAATTCAAGAAGTTAAAGAAGACATCGAAAATTTAACCGGACCTATTAAACGCATGCAATAATTTGGAACAATTACTTACACTTGATAAAGAATTATTCATTTTTTTAAACGGATTGGGTTCTGAAGCGTTTGATGGTTTTTGGAAAATTATTACCAAACAACTGTATTGGTCACCGTTTTTTATTGCGGTTTTTCATTTATTACAACGAAAAGTAGGTTGGAAAAATCTAGGAATTATAATTTTATTTTTGGCGGTTCTCATCACATTTACCGATCAAGCTACTAATTTTTTTAAAAATCATTTTCAACGATTTCGCCCTTGTAACGATCCCGAAATTAAAGATTTTATTCGAATTGTAATGCAACGTAATTCCTATAGTTTTTTCTCAGGACACGCTGCTAATTCAATGGCAAGCACGGTTTTTATTGTATTGATAATGCGTAAATATTATAAATTTACAGGTTTGTTATTTTTCTTTCCACTTGTTTTTGCCTATAGTCGTATTTATTTAGGACTTCATTTTCCAAGTGATATTTTAACAGGTTATGTTTTTGGAACGTTTTCTGGAACTTTGTTTTATAAACTGTATGAAATTTTTTATAAAAGATATTTATAAAATCCGACTCACCGTCAATCCATCGCGAATAGGTAATAAAATAGTTTCCACTCTCGAATCATTCTTTAATAATTGATTGTATTCCAACAACACTTTTGTCGATTTATCGTTGGCTTTTACGTCGCCCAAAACTTTGCCACTCCACAACACATTATCGCTTAAAATAACACCACCTTTGTTCATCATCGGAACAATCATAGTAAAATAATTGATGTAATTTTCTTTATCAGCATCAATAAAAACCAAATCAAATTTTTTGTTTAACGTTGGAATAATTTCCAAAGCATTTCCTAAATGTTGAACAATTTGATTTTTATGATCCGAAGCATCAAAATATTTTTTCTGAAAATCATATAATTCTTCGTTATTATCAATAGTGTCTAACGTGCCATTTTCGGCTAAACCTTCTGCCAAGCATAAAGCTGCATAACCCGTATAAGTGCCAATTTCTAAAATATGCTGCGGACGAATAATTTTTGAAAGCATACTCAAAACTCTGCCTTGAAAATGACCACTCAACATACGAGGTTGCAATATTTTTTGATGGGTTTCTTTATTGAGTTTTGCTAACAAATCAGGTTCGTTTTCTGAATGATTGGCTACATAATTCTCCAAATCTTCTGATATAAAGTGCATAATATTTTACAATTTTTTTGTCATTCTGAACTTATTTCAGAATCTGAACGAATTTATTTTAAGCGAATTTACAAAATCTATTTTCGTTGTTTGTATTATTTTGATAATTTTGATGATATTCAAATTTCAATTAATCAAAATGAGAAAAGCTTTTCTGGTATTTGCCATCACATCAATAGCGTTTATTGCAATATTATCCTATGTAAATTCACGTTTTTTATTGCTATTATTTATTTTCATTCCCTTAATTTTAATGGGATTGTATGATATGTATCAATCCAAACATACTATACGCAAAAACTTTCCGCTATTAGGAAGAATGCGGTATTTACTTGAAGAACTCGGTCCCGAGATGCGTCAGTATTTTATAGAAACCGATACTGATGGTCGTCCGTTTAATCGATTAGAACGAAGTATGATTTACCAGCGAAGTAAACATGTTTCGTCTAATAAGCCTTTTGGTACGCAACTCAATGTGTACGACACGGGCTACGAATGGATTAATCACAGTATGAATGCCATTTCATTTTCAAAAACAGTAACAGAACCACGTGTAAAAATTGGTTCGTCGCAATGTACAAAACCTTACGAAGCAAGTATGTTTAATATCAGTGCTATGAGTTACGGTTCGTTGAGTAAAAATGCTGTAAGTGCTTTGAATAATGGAGCAAAATTAGGTGGTTTTTACCATAATACGGGCGAAGGTGGAATTTCTCCGTATCACTTAGAAGGTGGCGATGTAGTTTGGAATATTGGTACAGGCTATTTTTGCGCACGAACCTTAGATGGTAAATTTTCAGTTGAAGAATATACCAAAAGAGCAACTCTGGATAATGTTAAAATGATAGAAATTAAGTTTTCGCAAGGTGCAAAACCAGGTCATGGCGGTATTTTACCTGCTGCAAAAGTTACTGATGAAATAGCCAATATTCGTTTGGTTCGTAAAGATGGAGGCGATGTTATTTCGCCACCCAAACATTCCGCTTTTACCAATCCGCTAGAATTAATGGATTTTGTAAAACTTCTTAGAGAAAAATCTGGAGGTAAACCTATTGGTATGAAGTTATGTGTAGGCAATAAATCAGAATTTATCTCTATTTGTAAAGCCATGGTGCAAACCCAAACGTATTTCGATTTTATTACCGTTGATGGAGGCGAAGGCGGAACAGGCGCTGCGCCACCAGAATATTCAGATCACGTGGGTATGCCATTACGCGATGCCATTGCTTTTGTGTATGATTGTTTAAAAGGTTTCGGACTTAAAAATGAAATCAAAATAATTGCTAGTGGTAAAGTGGTTTCTGGTTTCGATATTATTCGAGCACTATCATTAGGTGCCGATTTATGTAATTCGGCCCGAGGCATGATGATGGCACTAGGTTGTATTCAGGCATTGGAATGTCATGCAAATACCTGCCCAACAGGAGTTGCCACACAAGATCCTGTTTTAATGAAAGGTTTAGTTCCTGCTGATAAAAGTGTTCGTGTAGCACAATATCACAAGGAAACAATACATAGTGCCTTAGAATTAATGGCGTCGGCTGGTTTAACGCATCCCGATGAGGTTACTCGCGATGCTGTGAGTACTCGAGTAGAACGTAATGAAGTGGAAACATTTGCTGAAACTTTTCCTGAAATTCCAGAAGGTTGCCTATTGCAAGAAAATTCTGTTCCAAATAAATTTTTACATTTTTGGAAGAAAGCTTCAGTTGAACGATTTTAGTTAACTTTGCACCATGCAAACCGATAAAAAAGATATTCGCGCCTTAACTAAAGAACAAATCCGTGATTTTTTTGTTGCCAATGGCGATAAAGCTTTTCGCGGCAATCAAGTATATGAATGGCTGTGGCAAAAAAATGCACACACTTTTGATGATATGACCAATGTTTCAAAAGAAACCCGAGCTATGCTCGAAGCTAATTTTGTAATCAATCATATTAAAGTTGATACGATGCAACGAAGTTCCGATGGAACGGTTAAAAATGCAGTGCGTTTGCATGACGATTTGGTTGTTGAATCGGTATTAATTCCAACAGAAAAAAGAACAACCGCTTGTGTATCGAGTCAAGTAGGCTGTAGTTTGGATTGTGAATTTTGTGCTACAGCACGTTTAAAAAGAATGCGAAATCTTCAGCCCGATGAAATATACGATCAAGTTGCTGCAATAGATGCAGAAAGTCGCTTGTATTACGGCCATCCGTTGTCAAATATTGTATTTATGGGTATGGGTGAACCTTTGATGAATTATCCAAATGTGATGAAAGCCATCGATAAAATTACGTCACCAGAAGGTTTAGGCATATCGCCAAAGCGCATTACAGTTTCCACTTCGGGTGTTTCAAAGATGATTAAAAAAATGGCAGATGATGAGGTAAAATTCAAATTAGCCGTTTCGTTGCATTCAGCAATTGAAGAAATCCGAAATGAAATTATGCCGTTTACTAAGAATTTTCCACTTACAGAATTGCGTGAAGCCCTCGAATATTGGTACAAAAAAACAAAAAGTAAAGTTACCTACGAGTATGTCGTTTGGAAAGGAATTAATGATGATAAAAAATCTATTGATGCTTTGGTTAAATTTTGTAAATATGTACCTTGTAAAGTAAATTTAATTGAGTACAACCCAATTGATGATGGAATGTTTCAACAAGCTACTGAACAAGCTATAAATGATTATATTTCTGCTTTAGAGAAAAATAAAATTGTTGTTAAAGTTCGTAGAAGTAGAGGAAAAGATATAGGTGCTGCTTGTGGACAATTAGCAAATAAGTCGTAGTTTTTTTCTTAATTTTCCGTATTTTTGACCCCAGATGAAAATCGTTGAGCAAATAAAACAGCCTATTGGTACAGAAATGGAACTTTTCGAAAAAAAGTTCCGTGAAGCGATGTCTACCAAAGTGGCGTTGCTCAACAGAATCACGCACTACATTGTCAATCGCAAAGGAAAGCAAATGCGACCTATGTTTGTTTTTCTTACGGCCAAAATGGTTTCAGAAGGAAATGTAAACGAACGTACTTATCGCGGTGCATCCGTTATTGAATTGATTCATACGGCAACTTTAGTGCACGATGATGTAGTTGATGATAGCTACAAACGCCGTGGTTTTTTCTCTATTAATGCACTTTGGAAAAATAAAATTGCAGTTTTAGTTGGCGATTATCTACTGTCTAAAGGTTTGTTGTTGTCAATAGATAATAACGATTTTGATTTATTAAAGATTATCTCGGTAGCCGTACGCGAAATGAGTGAAGGCGAATTACTTCAAATTGAAAAAGCGCGTCGGCTTGATATTACTGAAGATGTTTATTATGAAATTATCCGTCAAAAAACCGCTACGCTTATTGCCGCTTGTTGTTCTTTAGGCGCTTGTTCGGTGGTTCCAAATGATGCCGAATTGGTTGAAAAAATGCGAAAATTTGGTGAACTTATCGGAATGGCTTTTCAAATTAAAGACGATTTGTTTGATTATACCGATGATGCCATTGGAAAGCCTACAGGTATCGATATTAAAGAACAAAAAATGACATTACCACTTATTTACACCTTAAATAATTGTTCTTCAAAAGAAAAAAGTTGGCTGATAAATTCGGTTAAAAATCATAATAAAGATAAAAAACGCGTTAAAGAAGTTATTCAGTTTGTAAAAGACACCAATGGATTAGGATATGCCGAACAAAAAATGATACAATTTCAACAAGAAGCGTTGCAATTGCTCAAAGATTTTCCTGATTCACCCTACAAAGATTCACTTATTTTAATGGTTAACTACGTTATCGAACGTAAGAAATAAGTCAAGTAGCCAATAAGTCAATATGTTTTCAAATTGACATATTTTTTAAACACATACAACCTTTTCAAAATTATTCTCGTCTATACTTTTAGAAGCAAATTTTAAACTTGAATTTTGATATTGAACTTGATATTGAATTTTGACAAAAAGTGAAAGTTATCAATTTACATAAAGACGAAAACAACCTAATAAAGCAAGCTGTACAAAACAACAGGCAAGCACAACATGCACTGTATCAAAAATATGCACCCAAAATGTTGAGCATTTGTCGCTATTATGTTTCAGATGGTCATTTTGCAGAAGATGTTATGATAACAGCATTTATGAAAGTGTTTACCAATTTAAAAAAATTTGAATCGAAAGGAAATTTTGAAGGTTGGATTCGAAGAATAATGGTAAATGAATGTATCGACTATATTCGAGTAAAAAAAAATGTTTTTAAAACAAATGAAATTGTAAATCATGAATTTCAATATGATTTGACAGATGAAATTTTGAGTTTTTCTGCTGATGATATACAATTAATGATTGATAAACTTCCTGATGGTTGCAAAACAATTTTCAATTTATATGCAATTGAAGGCTATAAGCACAACGAAATAGCTGAAATGCTAAAAATATCTGAAGGAACTTCAAAATCGCAATTGGCGCATGCACGCAAATTATTGCAACACCAAATTAACCAATTAAATGCAACAGAAAATGGAACCAAATAATATCGAAAAAAACATAAAAAATAAGTTGGAACAACGAACCATTGCGCCATCTACTGCTGCTTGGGATCGTTTGGACGCAATGCTTTCTGTTGATGCAAAACCTAAAAAGAAATTGATGGTTTGGTATTATGTAGCGGCATCTTTATTTGTAGTTTGTGGGATTTCATTTTGGTTATTAAATCAAAATTCAAAACTAGAAACACCACAAAATTCAGTTGTAAACGCAGATGAATCGCCAATTAATGAAACAAAAATAATTGATGATTTAAATAAAGATGAAATTAACATTAATGAAACCGTTTTGCCTGTTCATACAAAGGTTGTCGTTCAAAATAATTCAAAAAGTAATCAAAAAAAGCCATCGCTTAATATAGAAGACAGTACAAATGATGAAGTGAAAGAAACGTTACCAACTACTTCTACTGAAGCAATTGCTACGACTGATAAACCAACAACAATAAATCAGTATAATTATATTTCACCCGAAAAATTATTGGCAACTGTTGAAAACAAATCCAATTCAAATGCAAAAATAAGCACACCAAACAACAATTCGAAAAGTAATATTAAAGTAGATGCACAATCACTACTTTCTTCGGTAGAAAAAGAAATAGATGTAGAATATAGAGAAACCACTTTTGATAAACTTAAAAGAAAATTTGCCGAAGCACGTGAAGCAGTCGCCAACCGCAATTATGAATAATCATCAAATCAAAAATAATCAATAATCAAAAAACGAACAGTTATGCAAAAAATTATTCTTTACACCGCCATTTTCTTACTAGCATTTGTAAGCAATTTACAAGCTCAAGAAAACGATTCTATTAAAAAATTGAGCTTTGAAAAACAAGCTAATTTAATTGCCAATACCATAGAAAAAATTTCTACTGAAGAAAAAAACGCCCTTAAACTTGAAGTTGAAGCCATTGATAAACAATTGGCTGATGGTAAAATTACCAAAGAAGAAGCTGATAATCAAAAGATGATAGCTTCGCAAAAAAGAGCTCGAAACATAGAAGAAAAAGTAACCGTTGAACATGAAAAATTAGAACAATTGGTGAAAGATAAAGTTGAGGGTAAAATAAACGAAGGAACTAAGAAAGAAGGAACAGTAATAGTTATTGGATCAAGTTCTAACGACTCAATTGGGAAAAATAGAACCGAAATAAATTTAACAGCAATGAAAGTGTATCAAGGAGAAGAAGATAAAATGAAGCGTCTTTCTAAAAGAACAACTTCACAATTCGTATTCGCTATGGGTTTAAATAATGTAGTTACTGACGGTGAAAATTTAGATAATTCCGATTTTCGTTTTTGGGGTTCACATTCGTATGAATGGGGAATTACAGGTAATACGCGTGTTTTTAAAAACAACAACTTATTGCATGCAAAATACGGATTGTCATTAATGTACAACAATTTGCGTCCAACCGATAACCGTTATTTTGTTAAAAATGGAAACGTTACCGAATTGCAAAATGGTTTTACCAATTTCAAAGAATCGCGTTTTCGAAATGTGTATTTGACGGTTCCCTTACATTTGGAATTCGATTTTACTCCTAAAAAATTTGATAAAGATGGCAATCCTTATTTTAGAACACACGAATCGGTTCGTTTAGGTATTGGCGGTTATGGTGGAATTCGTGTTAAATCAAAACAAATTTTACGCTATCAAGAAGACGATCAATGTATAAAAGTTAAACAAAAAGGCGATTTTAATGTTTCTAATTTCAATTACGGTTTAAGTGCATACATTGGTTATCGAGCAACAAGTTTGTATATTAAATACGATTTAAATCCTTTATTTAAAAACAATGCCGTTAATCAAAACAACATTTCATTAGGTGTTCGTTTCGATTTTAATTAATCTTTTCAGTTAGTTATCATAAAAGCCTGTTTGTTTGTAAAAGCCAACAGGTTTTTTGTATAAAACCCATTCTACTTTGTATCTTTGAAAATTCCAAATGAATTAAAAATTGATTTCACAAGCTACTATAGAAACCGTATTTGAAACCGCTCGCGTTGAGGAAGTTATTGGCGATTTTGTGCAATTAAAGCGCGCCGGAAGTAATTTAAAAGGATTAAGTCCATTTGTAAACGAAAAATCGCCGTCGTTTATGGTATCGCCTGTTAAACAAATTTGGAAAGATTTTTCATCTGGAAAAGGAGGAAATGCCGTCACTTTTCTTATGGAACATGAGCATTTTACGTATCCAGAAGCCATTCGTTACTTGGCAAAAAAATACAATATCGAAATAGAAGAAACCGAGCAAACCAATGAAGAAGCTGCTTTAGCCAATGAAAAAGAAAGTATGTATTTGGTATCGGAATTTGCTAGTAAATACTTTCAAAATACTTTACACAATACCGAAGCTGGCAAAGCCATTGGGTTGAGTTATTTTAAAGAACGCGGATTTACTACCGATACTATCAAAAAATTTGGTTTGGGTTATTCGCCCGACGAGTGGGATGCTTTTACCAAAGAAGCTTTAGGGAAAGGCTATAAATTAGAATTTCTCGACAAAACAGGCTTAACGATTGTAAAAGAAGAAAAACAATTCGACCGTTTTAAAGGTCGTGTAATGTTCCCGATACAAAGTATGAGTGGTCGGGTATTGGGTTTTGGTGGTCGAATTTTAACCAATGATAAAAAAGCAGCAAAGTATCTCAATTCGCCCGAAAGTGATATTTACCATAAGAGTAAAATTCTCTACGGAATTTACCATGCAAAACAAGCCATAGCTAAGCAAAACAATTGCTATTTGGTTGAAGGTTATACCGATGTTATTCAGTTTCATCAAGCCGGAATCGAAAACGTAGTTGCATCATCAGGAACGGCACTTACGGTAGAACAAATCAATTTAGTAAAACGCTTAACACCAAATATGACGGTTTTGTTTGATGGTGACGCTGCGGGTTTACGTGCATCAATTCGTGGTATCGATTTAATTCTTGAAGCAGGTATGAATGTAAAAGTTTGTACTTTTCCAGATGGCGATGACCCAGATAGTTTTGCCAAAAAAACGCCTTATGACGAGTTGATAAAATATTTAGATGAAAATGCTAAAGATTTTATTCAGTTTAAAGCCTCGTTGTTAATGAATGAAGCGCAAAACGATCCTATAAAAAAAGCCGAACTCATTCGTGATATGGTTGTAAGTATTTCTAAAATTTCTGATAGAATTAAACGGGAAGTGTATTTGCAAGAATGTTCGCGTATAATGGATATCTCAGAAGATGTTTTGTACAATACGTTAGCACAAATTGATAAAAAAGATTTTCAGGAAACCAATAAAAAATTTAAAAAAGAACAAAAAGAACTGGAAGTTGTTCGTAATGAAAATGTTGCCCAATTGCTTACAAGTGAGGAAGTAGCTAATTTATTGGAAAGAAAAATTATTGAAATTTTAATTCTTTACGGCAATAAAGAAATAGAATTTGAAGAAACTTATTTGCGATTAAATGAAGATGGAAAGGAAGAAAATTTTACCGAAAAGCGCGTGCAGAAAATATTTGAAAAAGTATATATGAATTTGCAAGAAGATGAAATAGAATTTTCGAACCCTATTTTTAAAAAATTAATCCATCAAATTTTAGCCATTTTTTTAAGCAAAGGAAATTTTGAGCGCAATGAATTTTTAAACCAACTTGAGCCAGAATTAGAGCAAATAGTTATCGATATTTTAATGAATGAAGAAAAGTATGAATTGCACGGTTGGCTCGATAAAAAACAAGTTTTTGTAAAAACAAAAGACGATGAAGCGGTTTTAAAACGATTAATTTTAGAAACGCTAGTTTCGTATAGAGAATATTTAATTCAAAATTTATCGAAAAAATTACTAGAAGAAATAAGTAAAGAAACTACAGAAGTTTCCTTGCAACAGGCTATGCAAAATATTAATGATTATAATACATTAAAGGCTACTATTAGTAATAGTATAGGTCGTATTCGAACCGATTTTTTTAAATAATTTTCATAAAAACAGCAAACTTTACAATTAAAATAGTAAAGAAATAGAAGATAGATTATCTTTGTCAAAATTAATATATAATAAGTTGTTTTACCAACTTTTAACTGCTAATAAAAATGACAGAAGGGAATTTTGTAGATTACGTTAAAATTTATGTAGCATCAGGCAAAGGAGGAAAAGGTTCCACACACTTACACCGCGAAAAATTTATTGAAAAAGGCGGACCAGACGGTGGCGACGGTGGTCGTGGCGGTCATGTTATTATAAAAGGGAACAAAAACCTTTGGACATTGTATCACTTAAAATTTACCAAACACGTAAAAGCGGGTCATGGTGGCGATGGTGGGAGCAGTCGTAGTACAGGTGCCGATGGCGAAGATAAATTTTTAGAAGTACCCTTAGGTACTGTTATAAAAGACAAGGAAACCGATGAAATTTTATTCGAAATAACAGAAGATGGCGAAGAAAAAATTTTGGCAAAAGGCGGTAAAGGTGGTTTAGGAAATTGGCATTTTCGAAGTGCAACAAATCAAACACCGCGTTATGCACAACCTGGTTTGGCAGGCGAAGAACTCGATATTATTTTAGAATTAAAAGTACTAGCCGATGTAGGTTTAGTAGGTTTTCCAAATGCAGGTAAGTCAACATTGCTATCAGTAATAACAGCAGCAAAACCAAAAATTGCCGATTATCCGTTTACTACTTTAAAACCCAATTTAGGAATTGTAGCCTATCGCAATTTTCAATCGTTTGTAGTTGCCGATATTCCAGGAATTATAGAAGGAGCAGCCGAAGGAAAAGGTTTAGGCCATTATTTTTTGCGTCATATTGAACGCAATTCTACATTATTATTCTTAATTCCTGCCGATGCAACCGATATTGTAAAAGAATACGAAATTTTATTAGATGAACTTCGTCGTTATAATCCTGAAATGCTCGACAAAGACAGGTTAATAGCTATTTCTAAAAGCGATATGCTCGACGAAGAGCTAAAAACAGAAATGAACCAAGAACTCAAAAATGCTTTTGGTAACGTAGAGTATTTATTTATATCGTCTGTAGCACAACAAGGTTTACAAGAATTAAAAGATAAACTGTGGAAAATGTTAAATTAGTATAAGTAAGTGTAATAAAGAACAAAATCCAGAAGCTGTTTGAATTTTCAAGCAGCTTTTTTTGAGCCAATACAGCTTAAACAAAAATCCCTCGAATTTTATTCGAGGGATTTTATATTTGAATTAATATGTAAAAAAATTAACCTTGATTGTCTTTTTTAGGTTGTGGTTTTTTATCTTCTCTTGGCGGACGAGGAAGTAATTGTTTACGTGAAACTTTCTCTTTTCTCGTTTTAGGATCAATTCCTAAATATTTTACTTCAAAAACATCGCCCATATTCACTACATCGGTTACGTTTTCGGTACGTTCCCAAGCTAATTCTGATACGTGAAGTAATACTTCATTTCCTGGCGCTTGTGTATATTCTACAACCGCACCAAAATCGAGCATTTTAATTACTTTTACTTCATACGTTTCGCCTACTTGTGGTTTAAAAATAATAGCATCAATTTTTGCTAATACAGCATCAATTCCTTCTTGGTTAGTTCCTAAAATTTCAACCACACCTTGCTCATCAACTTCGTTAATAACAATAGTAGTTTGGGTAGCTTTTTGTAAATCTTGAATAACTTTTCCACCAGGACCAATTAAAGCGCCAATAAATGCACCTGGAATAGTTCGTGTAATAATTTTTGGTGCTTTTGGTTTTACAGAAGTTCTAGGTTGTGCTAACGTATCGGTTAATTTACCTAAAATGTGCAAACGACCATCGCGAGCTTGAGCTAAGGCTTGCTCCATAATATCGTAACGTAAACCGTCAATTTTAATATCCATTTGGCAAGCGGTAATTCCGTCTTCTGTACCTGTTACTTTAAAGTCCATATCGCCTAAATGATCTTCATCGCCTAAAATATCAGATAATACAGCAAAATTATTACCATCAGTAATTAAGCCCATGGCAATACCCGATACAGGTTTTTTAAGTTGAATACCAGCGTCCATTAAAGCTAACGTTCCCGAACAAACGGTAGCCATTGAAGAAGAACCGTTTGATTCTAATACTTCTGAAACGACACGTACAGTGTAAGGGCAATCGGCAGGAATCATATTTTTTAAAGCACGTTGTGCTAAATTTCCATGACCAACTTCTCTACGAGAGGTGCCACGTAGTGGACGTGCTTCGCCTGTTGAAAAAGGAGGGAAGTTGTAGTGTAAATAGAAGCGTTCTTCGCCTTGCTCTGAAGGTAAATCAATAACGTTTGCTTCTCTAGATGTTCCTAAAGTTACAGTAGCTAAAGCTTGGGTTTCGCCACGAGTAAACAAGGCCGAACCGTGTGTAGATGGTAAGTAATCTACTTCGCACCAAATAGGACGAATTTCGGTAGTTTTTCTTCCGTCTAAACGAATTCCTTTTTCTAGAATTACGTTGCGAACAGCTTCTTTTTGTACTTTGTAATTGTATTTTGAAACCAATTCTGCTAAATCGGCATTTTCTGCGTATTCTTCTTCCGAATATAAAGCTACTACTTCTTCTTTAACTACAGCAAATTTTTCGCCACGTTCTTGTTTTGACGATGCTTCTTGAGCAATTGCATAATATTTATCGTAAGCGACTGCTTTTACTTTAGCTTTTACCGTTTCGTCTTCTAGTTCGCCTTCATATTCACGGTATTCGGTTAAGCCAAGTGCGGCTCTTAGTTTTTCTTGTGCTTCAATTTGAACTTTAATGGCTTCGTGTGCAAATTTAATAGCTTCAATCATTTCGGCTTCAGAAATTTCTTTCATTTCGCCTTCAACCATTGCTACAGAATCTTTAGATGCACCAATCATCATGTCTAAATCAGATTCTGCTAATTGTTCGCGACTTGGATTGATGATTAATTTACCGTTAACTCTACCTACGCGTACTTCCGAGATTAAGTTGTAAAAAGGAATGTCTGAAACAGCTAAAGCGGCAGATGCAGCTAAACCAGCTAAAGCATCGGGCATAACATTTTCATCGTGACTCATTAATTGAATCATAACTTGTGTTTCGGCGTGATAATCGTCAGGGAAAAGCGGACGTAAAACACGGTCAACTAAACGCATAGTTAATACTTCTTGGTCGCTAGGACGAGCTTCTCTTTTGAAAAAACCACCTGGAAAACGACCTGCTGCCGCAAATTTTTCGCGGTAATCTACGGTTAGGGGTAAAAAATCTACTCCTGGGTTGGCAGTACGGGCCGATACTGCAGTTGCTAATAACATAGCATCGCCCATACGAACCACGACAGAACCGTCTGCTTGTTTGGCTAATTTACCTGTTTCGATTGAGATGGTTCTTCCATCTCCTAAATCGATAATTTCTTGGGTTACTTTAGGAATCATAAAAAATTTTAATTCTTAATTAAACAAAGGGTAGTTGTGTTGTTGTGTGTTGCTAGTTGTTTAAAACCCAATGAAAAACCAAACTTTTTTCTGTCTTTTATTGTAAACAAAAAGGGGCGCAAAGCCCCTTATATTGATTATTTTCTGATGTTTAATTCTTTGATAATCTCACGATATCTATTGATATCTTTTTTCTTTAAGTAGTCTAAAAGACTTCTTCTTTTACCTACTAATTTTACTAATGAACGTTCGGTGTTGTAATCGTGGCGATTTTTCTTTAAATGCCCTGTTAAATGATTAATTCTGAAAGTGAACAATGCAATTTGTCCTTCAGCAGAACCAGTGTTTTCAGCTTTTCCGCCGTGTTTAGCGAAAATTTCAGCTTTTGTTTCTTTACTTAAATACATTCCAATATTTTTTTAAATGATTTTTATGTACAATTGAGTGTTTCTCAATTTGGTTGCAAAGATAAAAATAATTATGAATTATGAATTATGAATTATGAATTATTTTTTAAAACATTAAAACAATAAGGCAACTTGCTGGTTTACAAATTCTAAAAAAATTTCATCTTCTTTTGTAAAAGGGTCAATTTCGTGCGAATCGATATCTATTTGTCCAATATTTTTTCCGTTCACAAAAAGTGGCACAACAATTTCAGATTTTACCGTTAAGCTACACGCAATGTAATTATCTTGCGCTTGTACATCGGGTACAACAAAGTTTTGATTGGATTCGGCAACTTGTCCGCATATTCCTTTTCCAAAAGGTATTATAGTGTGGTCTGTTGCTGCTCCTACATAAGGGCCAAGGTGTAAAGTTTTGGTTTCATGATTGGCAAAATAAAATCCAACCCAATTGTAATACGGTACATTTTGGTTAAGAAATTGACAAATTGCAAATAATTTTTCATCTCTTGTTTTGTTTGATGAAATAATTGTTTTAATGCTAGGTTGCAAAGAATTGAAATTCATACTTATTTTTTTTTGCGAAAATAGTTAGATTGAAACAAATTAAAATCTATATTTTTGTTAAAAATTACAACGTGAAGTCGGCATTTATTCAATATAAACCTTTTTTCTTATTTTTATTTAAGTTTTTGGCTTTCTACATTGTATTTACGGTTGTTTATAAGTTATATCTAAATCAATATGATGAAAACCAATATGAAGTAGATGGAATTACTAAAAATGTAGCTATTTATTCGGCTAGGCTATTAAATATGTTTGGCGAGGAAGCTTATACTTATCCTAACGAAATGGGTAATTATATGTCGTTTTTAGTTAGTAATAAATATGTTTCTAGAGTTGTTGAGGGTTGTAATGCAATAAGTGTCATTATTTTATTTGCGGCTTTTGTATTTGCATTTTCCAATACTTTTAAGCAAACTTTTGTTTTTATTTTAGCAGGTTCTATAATTATTTATTTGTTGAATATTTTACGGATTGCATTATTAAATTATGCTTTTTATTATTATCCGCAATACAACGATTTTTTACACGATATACTTTTTCCATTATTTATTTACGGTGTTGTATTTGTTTTATGGATAGTATGGATAACCAAATTTTCGGGCTATGAAAAAAATACTAAAACATAAAAAAGAAGTGTTTTTTGTTCTTTTTTTCGTAGTAATTTTAGCGTTAATTCGGTTTTATCAAAAACAATTGTTCTACGATCCTTTTCTCGATTTTTTTAAAGGCGATTATCATAACCAATCTCTACCGCAATTTAACTCGGTTTCCTTAGGTTTTAGTTATTTCGTTCGTTATTTACTCAATAGTATTAGTACACTGGCTATTTTATATGTGCTTTTTAAAGATTTTAAAATGATAAAATTTGCAACCAGTATGCTAGCTGTTTTTTTTATTGTTTTACTGGTTGCCTTTTATTTTAGTCTTTATTTTTTCAAAGATTATTTAGTTATATTTTACATACGCCGATTTTTAATTCAGCCACTGTTTTTACTATTGTTTTTACCAGCGTTTTATTTCCAAAAAAAATCACAAAAAAATGACAAATAAAAAATAAAATGTACCTTTGTGCTATGATTATCAAAAAGCTAACTGCAATACTACTAACGGTATTTATCCTGTTTTCTAATTTAGGATTGGCTTTTAATGTTCATTATTGTCATAATGAAATAGCTTCTGTATCTATAAATTTTAAGCAAAATGAAACTTGTAATGCTACAAAAAATACTTGTTGTAGTAATGACGATAATCATTCAAAATGTTGTTCCGATAAAGTAATAAAAGCCGATGAAAAAGCGGATAACATTTTAGTAAAATCGTTTCAATTAGACTTACAATTTTTTGTTTTACAATATTCTAATTGGTATAAATTAACAACAAACATTGTTTCGGTTATTCAAAAAAAAATAATTGAAAACTACTGCGAATCTAATTCGCCGCCACTCTATAAACTATATTGCAAGTTAGTACTTTACGCATAAATTTTTAATGTTTCTAAATTAGATTTTAATCAAAATTTTAAACATTAAAAGTATTTATATGCAAAACAAAATAATTATTTCATTACTGTTTTTTAGTAATTTTATATTTTCTCAAGAATTATTAAAAGGGAAAGTTGTTGATGAAGATAACTTGCCATTATATGGTGCCAATGTTTTTTGGGAAAACACATCAATTGGTACTACAGCAGATACAAAAGGACTTTTTTCGCTTTCTAAAACACCTACTACAAACGCGCTGGTCATAAGTTTTATAGGTTTTGAAACACAAGTTGTAAACATTACAACTAACGATTTTATAACGATTCAGTTAAAAGAAACCAAAACACTAAACGAATTAGAAATTACCAAAATACGCAAGAGCACCGAAAACTCTTTATATTCGGCTATTAACGTTCAAAAAATGGGACATAAAGAGTTGCTAAAAGCAGCTTGTTGTAATCTTTCGGAAAGTTTTAGTACAAACCCTTCAATAGATGTTAATTTTTCTGATGCTGTTACAGGAAACAAACAAATAAAAATGCTAGGTTTAACTAGTCCATACATATTAATGGCAGAAGAAAACATACCTTCGGTTCGTGGTGCATCGCAAGCTTATGGTTTGTCGTTTATACCTGGAACTTGGGTAGAAAGTATCCAAATTACAAAAGGTGCAGGAAGTGTAATTAATGGCTACGAAAGTATTTCGGGACAAATTAATTACGAATTGCTAAAACCTTTTCAAGGCGAACCCTTTTTTTTAAATTTATACGGTTCTATGGATAGTAGATATGAATTAAATACTCATTTTACCCAACAATTTTCAGATCAGTTAAGTTCATCAGTTTTTATTCATGGAAACACTCGAAATGTAAAAAACGACAACAATAACGATGGTTTTTTAGATAATCCTTTAGGAAAACAAATTAATATTTTAAATCGTTGGCAGTATAACAATGCCGAAAAAGGTTGGGTTAGTTTTTTAAATTTGCGTTATTTGCGCGATGATAAAAATTCGGGTCAAGTTAATTTTAATCCAGATGTTGATAGGTTGACTACTAATTTTTGGGGCAGTGAAATTACTACCGAACGTTTTGAAATTTCAAACAAAACGGGTTACGTTTTTCCAGATGAACCTTATAAAAGTATAGGTTTTCAAAACTCGTTTCAAGCACACAAACAAGATTCGTATTTTGGTTTAAACCAATATAATATTCATCAAAAAAGTTATTATTCAAATTTAATTTACAATTCAATAATTAGCAATACTAAAAATAAATTTGCTACAGGAATTAACTTTAGTTACGATGCGTACGATGAGTTTGTTGCCTTTAATTTTGTTCAAGATTTTTCGCGTATCGATAACTCAATAGGCACATTTTTTGAATACACTTACGATAATTTAGACAATTTTAGTTTAGTTGTAGGAACACGAATAGATAACCATAACCGATTAGGAACTTTTATTACGCCTCGTTTGCACTTGCGTTATAATCCTTGGCACGATGCAGTAATAAGAGCTTCTGCAGGAAGAGGAAAACGTGCCGCGAATATTTTTGCTGAAAATCAAAGTTTATTTGCTTCGTCTAGAAATTTCTCCATTTTAAATAACGATGGAAAAATTTATGGACTAGATGCCGAAATAGCTTGGAATTATGGTATGAGTTTTATTCAAAAATTTAAACTTTGGAATATGGAATCGGAATTTGTGCTCGATTATTACCGTACCGATTTTCAGCAACGAGCCGTAGTAGATTTAGATTATAGCCCACAACAAGTAGTGTTTCACAATTTAAATGGTGCTAGTTTTGCTAATTCTTTTCAAGCCGAATTTAGTATAATGCCTTTTACGCACTTTAATATTAAAACAGCTTATAAATATTACGATGTACAAACAGAATATTTAACAGGTAAGTTAGAACAACCATTACAAGCAAAACATCGCTTTTTTGCCAATGTAGCTTATGAAACACATATTTTAGATAAAGGGCAACAATGGAAGTTCGATTTTACGTATAATTGGTTAGGAAAACAACGTTTGCCAACTACACAAACTAATCCAAGTCAGTATCGTTTAGCCAATTACTCGTCTGCTTTTGCTACACTAAATGCACAAATTACGAGAACTTTTTCAAGTACGTTTGAAGTATATATTGGCGGCGAAAACATAGGAAATTACAAACAAAAAAATGCAATTATTCAAGCCGAAAACCCTTTTGGAACATATTTTGATAGCAGTATGATATATGGTCCTGTTTTTGGGCAAATGTACTATGCAGGATTACGATTTAAAATAAAATAATTAACTATAAAACTATAAAGATGAAAAAAATAACGCTTATTTTAGTAATGATGATTTCTTTTGTTGGTTTAGCGCAAGAGAAAAAAAGTAAAAAGAAAGAAATTGTTTTTAAAGTAAATGGAAATTGCGAAATGTGTGAAAAACGCATTGAAAAAGCAGCATTTTCTGTAAAAGGCGTGAAAGATGCACAATGGCATCAAGATTGCCAAGATGTTCATGTTATAATTGACGAAAGAAAATGTTCGGCAGACGATGTAAAAAAAGCAATAGCAGTTGCTGGACACGATACCGATACATTTAAAGCAACAGACGAAGCGTATGAAGAATTACACGGTTGTTGTCAGTATAAAAGATTGCCAAACACTAACGATAATGAAGTAAAAAAACATTAAAAGTTGTTGAAATAAAAAAGGAGTGCATTTGCACTCCTTTTTGTTGGAAATTTTATACTTAATCTAGGTTTGGAATACGCAAAACCTGACCAGGATAAATTAAATCTGGGTCTTTAAGCATGGGTTTGTTCGCTTCAAAAATAACTGTATATTTATTAGCATCGCCATAATATTTTTTTGCAATTTTAGATAACCATTCGCCTTTTTCAACAGTATGATATTGTGCTTCTGGTTTTGGTTCTACTACTTCCATTTGATTGTCAACTGTGTCAACGCCTTCAACATTTCCAACGGCTAAAACAATTTTTTCAGCATCTTCTTGTTTGTCCACTTTTCCTTCTAAGGTAACATCGTCGCCTTTTAATTTAATAACAATAGTTTGATATGAAAGACCAAGCTCTTTAACATGGTTTAAAAGCGCACTAGCTTTTAATTGTGCTTTTTCTTCTACAGGTGCTTCGGTTTCTTTTTTGCCAAAAATTTTAGCGCCTGCATCTTTAATAAATGAAAATAATCCCATAATTTTTTAAAGTTTTAATTAATATTGACTACTAATTTACAATAATTATACCAATTTTCAATCTTTTTTGGGTTCATAATCTAATGGTAAGGCATCGCCAATTTTTTTCCAACCCATATAATCGTAAGCAATAAGTTGTGTAGGCGGGAAGTAATTGCCATTTTCAAAAATTTCTATTTTTTCATCAATTTTTAGATAAGACATTTGTCGTAATGAAAATGTGTAATTTTTGTCGGGATTCTCCTTTGTGTAGATTACTCGAATCAAATCGTTAAAATTAAAAAACTGTTGGTTGTTTTCTTCGCTAATAAAATCGCTTTTTGAATATTTTCTACCTAGAATTGCAATTTTTTTAGGAGGAAGTGGGTTAAGCTTTATAAAACCTTCTTTTTTAATACGTTCGTTTCTAATTTTAAGCGCTGCTTCAGAAGGATAATCGGGGTTGTCTTTTAGTATGTATTGATTTATCTCAAAGCCTTCTTCTGTAAAATTATTTTCAAAAACCGATTTAATAAAATGCTGTAACGAACCTTTGTATGCTTTTACTCGATTTTTAGTTGTTTTTTTTGCATTAAGTTTTTCTTTTTTTACAATGTCTTCAAAAAATAAATATCCAAAATAAGAAGCGTAATCTTCGTGATCTTTAGTATGTATGTAGGTAAAACCAATTAAATCATACGTCATTAAATAACCTGTATTTTCATTTTTAATAAGCAGCGGGCTATTGCTATTTGCAACCAATACGTAGCCTGTAGCATTTCGTTCTTCCTCAAAATAAATTTCTTCTTTATTTAAAATTTCAACATTTTCAGAAAGACTACTTTTTCCAATAAAATTAGCTTTAAAAATGGCATACTTTCGTTTCCAATCTTTGGTTATTTTTTGTTTTCTAATGACTAGCTCTTCAAGATTAGCATTGGCTTCTCGCAAAAAAATGGTCTCGGTTATGTTTTGTCCTTCGGTTAATGTTAAAGGTATTTTTACAGTGGTGTAACCCATAAAACTAACTACAATTTCTTTTGTAGTAAGCGGAAGTTGAACATTAAAATAACCTTCAAAATTTGAAGTTGTACCAATGCTTGTATTAGGAATATATATAGATGCTCCAGTTAACGTTTCTTTTGTTTTAATATCGATTACTTTGCCCGAAAACATTACTTGAGCCGATAAGGTAAATGAGAAAAGAAGTAAAAAAAATTGTTTTAGCATATTATTTAATAATAATAGTTTGATTATTAGAATGAGCCGAGAATTCTGGTGCGTACATACTTTGTATAGTAGCTATTCCATTTGAAAATTTACCTGAATTATTTATTCTTACATCATATTCTAAAATATACGTTCCTTTGTTTAGATTGTCAAAAAAGAAATGTGTTGCAACATCTTTTGTGCTTTGATAAAATGAAGTGCCGTCTTTATACTTGTATTCAGAAAGTACATCAACAGGTTCAAAACAAGAAGCACGAGAATCTTTTAAATGCACAAATTCTAAATTTTCTTTTGTTTTAACAATTAATTGCACGGTAATTAAATCGCCTACTTGAATATTGTTCTCAGAAATTTCTAGTAAAGTATTTCCGTTTACAGTTTTTACTTTTTTGAATAGTTTTTTTGCAATGTTTAAAACAGAAGTACTATCGCGTTTTACCGTTTCTAAATTTTCAAAATATTGCCAATAAACACCTCCAAAGCCTGGTTTTTTAGATTTATTATCGATTGAAATTTTTCCCATTTCATTTGTTATTTCTTCTTTATTCCAATTGATTTTTATATAACCTGTTTCTGCTTGTTTTTCACTTTCAACCATCTTTTTTGACGAAATTTTATCATTTCCAACAGTAAATTTAATATTTTCTTTTGTAGTTGTCCAATCTTTTCCTTGTAACAATAAAGCATAAACAGCATCAGAAGTTGATTTAGTTGTAGTCCAACGATTAGTTTGTTTTTTGTATAGCAACCACGCTTTTAATTCTTCTATATAATTTTTATCGGTTTCAATTTCATTAAAGGCTTCAATCAAAATGGTTTGAGTTTCAATAGGTGATTGATACCAATAATAACCACTTTCATTTTCTAACCAATACATACCTTTGTTTTTGTCTTTTACAGCAGTTTCTTTAAGATGTGTAATAATTTTTTTTGCCCATTTTTTTTCGCCCATTCTTTGTAAAATAATCGCCGCTATTCCTTTTTGGTAAAGCGAATAAGTAAGCCAGTTTTTTTTGAAATCTTCCAATTGATAATTAAAAATGTTTGTAAGTTTTTTATTTAAAGGATAATAGTCTAAATAAAAGCTACGTGCATACCAATAATGAAGCTCTAAATTATTGGTAATATAATGCTTGTTTTCGATGTTTTTTGCGTTAATTTTTTTATCTAAATAATCAACTGCTTTAGCTGTAATTTCCTTTATATTTTCTTTTTCTTCGGGGAACATTTGTATAAAATGACCAAAACCAGCTACAATGTGTTGTGTTATAAAAACATTTTCGCCACCACCACTAAACCAAGAAAAGGAACCATTTTCGTTTTGCTTGTCTAGTAGTTTTTTGAATGTATTTTCTTGAGAATCTTTAAGCGAACTTAAATCTAAAAGTAGCGCTAAGCGGCTGTTTTTTTCCTCGTCACTTTCGGCGTCTAAAAGCCAAGGTGTTTCGTTTAGCACAATCGATTTTAATTCTTCATTTAAAGTAAATTTTGATTTTACATTGTTATTTTTCCAATTTTCTAAAGCATTTTTAATTTTATCATTACTGTTAATTATTTTTGAAGCAATAAAATTAGCATAATATCGAGCAAAAGTTTGTTCAGCACAGTCATGTTCATATTCTAATAAATACGGAAGCGATTGCAGAACTATCCAAATAGGACTAGAGGTATATTCGAGGGTTAATTTCTGATTTTCTAGACTAGTTGAATTAGTATTCAAAAGATTTTCAAAAACAATTTCTTTTTTAGTATTTCCTTTTAGCCAAATATTTCTACTTTCTGTTAGTACAATTTTATTACTTAAAACAGGAATAATATTTTCTTCGCCATCTGCAAAAGTACTGGATTTTGCTACTATTTTATATTGTAAACCACTAATATTTTTCGGTATTGTAATAGTCCAGTTTAAGGTAACACTTTCTTTGGGTTTACAAGTAAAGTTTTTGTGATTGTTAGTGTTTAGCGAAATAGAGTCAATAGGTTGGTTATTTTCGGCATTAAATAACATAAGCATAGCCATTCCCGATTTTGTTTCAGTAGTCATATTGGCCACTTTTGCCGAAAGCGTTATGCTGTCATTTTCTCTAAAAAATCGAGGCATATTGGTATGAACCATTAACTCTTTTTGTGAAATAATAGACGATTCTAAATATCCTGTTTCAAAATTGTTGTTATGGGCAAATAGTCGTAATTTCCATTTTGTTAAGGATTCTGGAGTGGTAAAGTTAAATAAAATTTTACCGTTATTATCTGTTCTTAATTGTGGATAAAAGAAAGCAGTTTCGTTAAAATTAGTTCTAGTTTTAACTTGCACAAGTTGTTTTAATGCACTTTTTGTAGTTACAATAATTACACCATTTACGCCATCAGAACCATAAAGTGCAGCACCTTGAGCTCCTTTTATAATTTGAATTTCGTGAACGTTCTCAGTTTTTAAATTATTGAATTCGGCAGCTGTTGCAATAACACCATCAATTATAATTAAAGCTTCGTTGTTACCTGTAATTGAACGGTTACCATTCAAAGTAATTCTATTATTATTTAGACCAACGCTAGTAGTTTGAATGTTTAACCCAGATACTCTACCCACTAATGCTTGCGAAAGATTAGAGCTGTCTGCTAAATCTTCTCCAACAATTAATTCATAATTAGAAGTTGATAAGTCTGGTTTTCGTTTTATACCTAAAGCAGTAATAACTAAATCATCTAACAAAACGCCCTCCTTTAAAGTAACATTGTATTGATTAGCTGTGCCAATAGTAACTTCTTCAGTAATCATACCAACAAAAGAAATTTCTAAAACATCTCCTTCCTTGGCAGGAATTAGGTAGTTGCCATCAAAATCTGTAGTAGTACCTGTTGTTGTTCCTTTAATAACAACGTTTCCTCCTACAACTGGACCTAGTTCATCTGAAACTATGCCGCTAATCATTTTTGCTCCTTTAGGAATTTTACTCCATGTTTTTACTTTTTTTAAATATTGCTCTGAAATGTATTTAAAATTATTGAAATTAAAGCCAAACCAATTAATTTCAAAAGGTGTATTATAATTTTGATTATATTTTTTTTCAAAAATTTTTAAGTTATTGAACCAGATATTTTCTCTTTTTTGGTAAGAATAAAAATGAGGAAAATTTAAACCCGAAAAAGCATGATTGTTAAACAGGTTTCTTTGCCAATTTGTTGTAGTAAAAAAATCTAATGAGCTATCGTACATAGAAGCTAAAATTTCGGATTCTAATTTTGAATTCGCAATTTTAAACGACCAGTTTTCATTGCTTCCAGGTTCAATTTTATTTCTAAAACTTTCAATTTCTATGAGTAAATTGGTTTCTTCTACAGGTTTAAAAATTACTAGCTCTTGTGCGTAAGGAATGTTTTCCCAAATTGTTGAAAATTGAAAAGAAATTGCATTTTCAGATTTCCTAAATTTAAGCACCTTTTTACCATTTTCTAATTGATTTATTTGTGTGTTAAAATTCTTAGAGTTAATCTCTATATAACGTGTTGTAATCCATAAATTTGAAACTTCAGAATACAGCTCAATTTCGATATAATCACTTTCTGATTTTGTGATGTTTTTATAACCGAAAATATTGTTTTTTAAATCGGGTTTTACTTTGGAATCTAAAAAAAAGATTCTTTTATCGGTTATATTATTTCCTTTTTTATCTTTAGCATTAACTACAATTTTATACGTTCCATTTTCATAATTTTTTAGAAATGATAAATCTAAAACTGAAGTTTCAGCGGTATTTATTTTTTGAGTTTTAATTAATGTTTCCCATGGCTCCGAATCATTATAATCATATGGTTCTTCTGGAAAAAGTTGTTCAAAATCTTCTTTGCTAATTGTTGAATTTTCTGGAACTTGAAATAATCGTTGTTTTCTAAATTGTTTTTGATTTATTTGATAGATTTCGACAGTAGCATTTGTGGCAATTGGATAATCATTTAAAGTTGTGGCACGTATTGTAACTTTATTTTCTTTTTCTTTATAGTAAGTGTATTCTGTAAAAATATTGAGTTTTAGCATTTTTTGTTCTACAAAAACCTGTTTGGAAGCATTTCTAGTTTCGCCATTTGTATCGGTTACATCGGCATTAATCGTAAAATGAAAATAATTTATACTGTCATTTAAAACTTCATTGTGAGTTGCAGGAATAAAAATCGTAAAATTTCCGTTTTTATCGGTTTTTGTTTCCGAAACAACAAAATTTTCTTCATAAGGAATAAATTTCTCTTTTACAGAAGTACTTCTCGAAATAGTATAGGTTACTTTAGCATCGGTAAGATTGTTTCCTGCAAGCGATTTTGCATTTCCTGTAATTTTTAAAGTATCGCCAATTGTGTAGTTTTCTTTTGTTTTATAAAAAGTTACTTCAAAAGTCGGACGTTTATATTCTTCTACAAAAAAATCAACTCTGCCTTGCCAATTATCAAAATCTACATTATCCCAAAAAGAGTGTTCATCTTCTTCGGTATTATAATATTTTTTGTCATTTTCATAATTATCAGGTTCATCAACATAAATTGAAAATTTGCCTGTAATTACGCTTTTTGGAATTTCGAATTCACCAGAAAAAGAACCAAATTCGTTGGTTTGAATTTCTTCTGCTTTTATTTTGTTTCCTTTACTATCTTCAATAATTAATTTTACGGTTACAAAAGGAACAATATTTTTTTGAGTATCAATTTTTTGAACAAGAATGCTTTTGTAATACATTTTTTGTCCTGGTCTATAAATTGCTCTATCCGTAAAAATTTGGGCTTTAGCTTCAAATGAATCGTATCTTTCATCACTATAAATAAATTCTCTTTTGTAATTATAATGAATAGAATCGCTTTCTTTTACAAGTAAAAGTTTGTTGTTGTATTTTTTATTTTCTTCTCTTTCTTGTTTTTGAAAACTAGTTTTACCAATAGAATTGGTTTTTACAATTTCTTCATTGCTAATTATTTTAATGTTTTGAATAGGTTGACCATTTTTTCTGTTTAAGATATATAAATTGTCGTTGTTTTTAGCGTGTTCTTCTACAACATAAAAATTAGTTACTGAAACTTGTGAATATGAAAAAGCATTGGTTTTAGAAGTACTATTGTTTTTGGTTTCAAAAAATATTAAGTAATTTCCAATAGCAAGTTTTTCTAGTAATATTTCGGTTGTGTGTTCAAAGTAATCATCTGCATTAGGTAAAGTTTTTGTACACGATTTTACAGCTTTATTTTTTTGAATAAAATTAAGAACTAACGAATCTTTTAAATAAGAATTCCTGTAGTTATTAATTTCATCACTTAAATTAAGTGGAAATTTATAGTAACTAATTTTTAACGAATCAACATTTTTATACCGTACAAAAGCTCTATTGTTTTGATGGGGGTATAACTCTGGTAACATTTCAATATGTAGCTGTCTGTTTAAAATATTAAATTTAAGTTGCTCTGCTTCAATTAAAACCTTAGGATTAATTCTCCTTTCAAGTATTGAATCAATTAACTGTAAAGCTTGTTTATGATAAAAGACATCTTTATTTTGAAATGCTAATTTATTTAATTCATTTGCGTTATCAAGTTTAATTTGCTGCTTTAAAGCTTCATTTGTAGTAATTTTTTCAATTACTGAAATTATTTTTTTGATGTCGAGATTATTATTAAACTGTGCTATGTATTTTAGTCTGTCATAATACGATTGATCTGTTTTATCATTATTTTCAGATTGATAATAACTTTCATAGTTTTGAATAATTTTAGTTAGTTTTTGTAAATTATTGTTTTCTATAAAATTAATTTTAGCAGCGCTAAATTCCTTTGATGGTTTACTGAATAAATCAATGAAATTTGTAAAGTATTCCTTTGGTTGGTAGTGTCTTAAATATACTTTTGAAGTTAAATAATTGTGATATTTAAGGTAGAAAAAATCGTATAATGAATAATTTTTTCCATCTATAATAAAAGGTATTTCGATGGTGTTTTTCCAATCTAAAATATTTTGTTTAACTAATGCTTCGGTATAAATAAAGATATTTTCGAAGTCTTTATCAATTTCAGCATCAAAATCATCTAAATTCCAAGTTAAAAAATTACTATTTTGTTTCGTTGCTATTTTAGAACGTCGTGCTATTTTATTTGAATTTTTTTCTTTATAATCTAATAAAATAGTTGCTTTTATATAATAGAAAAATGATTTTGCAATAGGCGAACTTCTTTTTATTTCTGCATCTAAATTTTTTAAAATTTCTGTTTGGCCTTCTTCATTAGTTAAAAGTTCAAATTTAGAAGAATATAAAAAACATTTAATAACCTCTTTTTCATCTTTTTTTCGAGAGGCCTTTTTTTGAATTTTAGCCACAATTTCTTGAGCCGATTTGTTTTTTCCGTTTAATTCAAACTCATATACTTTTTGCCAATCTTTTTCAAAATTTTGAGCCCCAATAAAAGTGCTTAAAAATAATAATAGTAGTAAAATTAGTTTTTTCATAAACAATTTGTTTAACAGTAAAGAGCAACTTTTTATAAAAAAGGTTGGATTTGAACAATTTTTTTTATCAAATGATTACATTTTTCTACCTTTGAAGCAGATGAAACAAATATATTATATTTTTCTTTTACTATCGTTTTATGGCTTTTCACAATCAAATTATGAATTGGGAAAACAATATTTTAACACAAGAAATTGGGAAAAATCAATAGTTTATTTTAAAAAATCACTTGCAGAAAACTATAAAAAGAATGAGTCAATTGAGTTTATTGGCGATGCTTACGGACAGCAAAAAGATTGGGATAACGCTATAGAAAATTATCAAATTTTAAAAGAAAGTTTTCCTAAAAACGCTAATTATTGGTACAAATATGGTGGCGCATTGGGCATGAAAGCTAAAGAAAGTAATAAATTCAAAGCTCTTTCTTTAATTGACGATGTGGAAAATGCTTTTCTAAAAGCCGCTTCTCTCGATAAAAAGCATATTGAAACCCGATGGGCATTGGTAATGTTATATATCGAATTACCAGCAATAATAGGCGGTAGCGAAAAAAAAGCACAAAGATATGCCGATGAGTTAATGACGTTATCTAAAGTTGACGGCTATTTAGCAAAAGGCTATATCGATGTTTATTTTAAACGGTATCAAAGTGCCGAAAAAAATTATATAATGGCGCACAAAACAGGTAACTCTAAAACTACCTTCGAAAAATTATATGATTTATATTTGAACAAATTAAAAAACAAAGAGAAAGCCCAACAATTAAAAAATAATTTTGAGTTATGAGTTATAAATTTTGAGTTGAAAAATTTCTAATTCCTAATTCCTAATTTCTAATTAAAAATGAGAGTACACTTCATAGCCATTGGCGGAGCAGCCATGCATAATTTAGCTTTAGCACTTCACGAAAAAGGATATCAAGTAACGGGCAGCGATGATGCCATATTTGAACCTTCAAAATCACGATTAGATAAAAAAGGATTATTACCTAACGAATTAGGTTGGTTTCCAGATAAAATCACAACCAATTTAGATGCAATTATATTAGGAATGCACGCTAAAAAGGATAATCCTGAATTGCTTCGCGCACAAGAATTAGGGGTTAAAATTTATTCGTATCCAGAGTTTTTATACGAACAATCAAAAGATAAAACTCGTGTTGTAATAGGTGGTTCACATGGTAAAACAACCATTACATCAATGATTCTTCATGTAATGAATTATCATAATATTGCAGTAGATTATATGGTAGGGGCACAACTAGAAGGTTTTGATACGATGGTGCATTTAACTGAAGAAAATGAATTTATCGTTTTAGAAGGTGACGAGTATTTAACATCACCCATCGATTTGCGTCCGAAATTCCATTTGTATCAACCTAATATTGCCTTGCTTTCGGGTATTGCGTGGGATCATATTAATGTTTTTCCAACTTTCGATAATTATGTAGATCAATTTAGAATTTTTACCAATTTAATTACCAAAGGCGGAATTTTGGTGTACAATGAAGAAGATGCAACGGTAAAACAAGTAGCGGAAGCTTGTGAAAATCAAATTCGTAAAATTGCCTATCAAACTCCGGAATATTCAGTTGAAAATGGAACTACACTATTAGAAACACCCGATGGCGCCATGCCAATTGAGGTTTTTGGAGCGCACAATTTGAATAATTTAGCGGGAGCCAAATGGATTTGTCAATGTATGGGTGTTGATGAAGCCGAATTTTATGAAGCTATTGCTACATTTAAAGGCGCCAGCAAACGTTTGGAAAAAATTGCAGAAAGTGTAAATAAAGTAGCTTATAAAGATTTTGCACATTCGCCAAGTAAAGTATCGGCGACAACCAAAGCGGTAAAAAATCAATATCCAGATAGGAAATTGGTAGCTTGTTTAGAGTTGCATACTTATAGTAGTTTAAATGCGGAATTTTTGAAACAATATCAAGGAGCTCTAGATGCTGCCGATGTTGCTGTAGTTTTTTATTCGCCCGATGCGGTTAAAATCAAACAATTGGAAGAAGTAACCTACGAACAAATTGCGAATTCTTTTGAACGAAACGATTTAATTATTTACACCAACCCAACCGAATTCAAAGACTTTCTTTTCAACCAAAATTTAGATAATTCAGCATTATTACTAATGAGTTCTGGTAATTACGGCGGATTGAATTTTGATGAAGTGAAACAATTAATTAATTAGCCAATTAGCCAATTTGAAAATGAGAAAATTTAGTGAGTTAATTTTCAAATTCGCTAATTTCCTCATTATCTAATTTCCATATCGATAATGCCCCACAATTTTCCAATTAAAAAGGCAATCTTCTAAAACTTGTCCGCTTCCTATGTTGTGAACAATTTTATTTCGTTTCCCATCATCAGATTTTAAATGCGTAACAATTCCAATATGCGGAATGCTATTTCCATTTAATCGCCACGAAACAATATCACCAACTTGATAATCATTGCCATTTTGAGTAATCGGTAAACGTTTCCCTTTTCGTTCAAAAAACGTTTCCAAATTTGGAACGCGTCTATGGTCAATATTGGTGTCTGTAGTTTTCATACCCCAAGTTTTTGGATATTTAGAAAAATTTAATTTCATGTCTTCATGAACTTCTTTTTGTAAATCAATTCCCAGTTTTCGATAGGCTCTAATGACCACATCACTACAAACACCCGTTTTTGCAGGAACATCTCCACCAGGATATTTAATAGAAACATAACTTGGCGTATAAACAACATCAGGATCAATTATAGAAATTGCTGCGTTTGACAGTTTTTGGTAGAAATTAGTTGGACTTTCTATTAAAATAATATTTTCAGATTCGTGTGTCGTTGCTTTTTGGATAACAAACACCTTGTTTTCTTTTTTACAATTTAGAAGAAATACAGCTAAAAATATAAAACTGAATATTTTCATTGAAATGTTTTATTATTAAAAACGATATTTGAATAGTTTTAGTATGATTTATAAAAACCAGTTTGTTTATTTTTGTCATTCTGTAAGAATCTAAAAATAAACAAGGTAGAATTATGATTGAATACAATGAAGGTATTTACACTTTTTATGTTTACATTTTAACCAATGTGAATAAAACAGTTTTGTATACTGGTGTTACAAATCATTTGCCAAAAAGACTTTATGAACATAAAGAGAAGATTAATCCAAAATCTTTTACTGCAAAATATAATGTTCATTATTTAATCTATTTTGAAAAATTTTCTTGGATTCAATTAGCCATTGAAAGAGAAAAAGAAATTAAAAACTTAACACGTCAAAAGAAATTAGATTTGATTTTAGCATTTAACCCTGAAATGGAATTTTTAAATGAAAGATTTAAATTTTCAGAACCAAAAGAATAAATTGTTTTTTTAGTGTGTTTTGTCATTGACTATGTCGAATCTTCGATTTCTGTAAGAATCTAAAACACACTAATGAGAATTTAGACTCCTACGGAGTGACAAAATTGTGCAAAAGTTTTTCTTGTTTTAAAAACTTGTCATTCCGTAGGAATCTTTTTTAGACTTATACAGAGTGACAAAAAAATTAAATCAACAGATCATCAAATCAACAAAAATTTCTATTTTTGTTCTTATAAACGCCAAATAAAAATTTTATGTATACGCCAATTAATCAGTGGGCCGAAGACGATCGCCCGCGTGAAAAATTCTTACTTAAAGGAAAATCTTCCTTATCAGATTCCGAACTTCTTGCAATTCTTATTGGTTCAGGTTCTCGTAACGAGAGTGCTGTGCAATTATGTCAACGCATATTGGCAAGCACCCAAAACAATCTCAATCTTCTCGGTAAATTATCAATCCAACAACTCATGAATTTCAAAGGAATAGGTGAGGCAAAAGCTATTTCCATAGCTGCCGCTTTAGAATTAGGAAGACGACGACGAGAAGAAGAAGTAATCGAACTTAAAAAAATATCGTCAAGTAAAGCTGTTTTCGATATTATGCAACCCATAATTGGCGAATTGCCCCACGAAGAATTTTGGGTTTTATTGCTCAATAATTCTAATAAAGTAATCTATAAAAACCAAATAAGCAAAGGCGGAATTACAGGTACAGTTGTAGATACTCGGATTGTTTTTAAACTTGCACTTGAACACAATGCGGTTGCAATCATTTTAACACACAATCATCCATCGGGGAAATTGCAGGCCAGTGATGCCGATATTCAAATTACCAAAAAAATTAAAGAGGCAGGAAAAAGTCTTGATATTCAGGTTTTAGATCATGTTATCATTACCGAAAAAAGCTACTATAGTTTTGTAGATGAAGGAATTTTTTAGAAATTATTAAGAAAAATTCTAAGTTGATTTCTGTATCTTGCAGCCATTAATAATAAATGATTTTAGATTTAAAAGGATTCGTAATTCATAATTAGAAATTGTAATGATTAGCACAAGCAGTGTAACTTTTACCTACGATAACGACCAACTTTTTCACATGCCCGATTTGTATTGTGAAGCTGGAAGTACCATTTTGATTACTGGCGATTCAGGTAAAGGTAAAACAACCTATTTGCATTTATTAGCAGGATTGTTGAAGCCTAAAACAGGAACAATTGAAATTGATAAAAAAGATTTTGCGTCACTTCCCGAATCTAAAACAGATAAATTTAGAGGAAAGCACATTGGATTAGTGTTACAAAAATCACATTTTGTAAGTGCTCTTACCGTATTAGAAAATTTAGAAATGGCAAGTTGGCTGGCAACAGGGAAAAAGCATACAAAAAGAGCCAATCTTTTGTTAGAAAGGTTAGATATTGCTAATCAATCAAGTAAATTACCAAGTCAGTTGAGCATCGGACAACAACAACGCGTTTCTATTGCACGTGCATTAATGAACGAGCCCAAAGTATTATTGGCAGACGAGCCTACGTCTAGTTTAGATGATAAAAATGCTGAAAAAGTTATTCAATTACTCACCGATTTATCAAAAGAATACAAGGCGGCATTAGTTATTGTTACACACGATGCCAGAATAAAAGAAAAGTTTACCAATAAAATAACAATGGTTTAATATGATAACAAAATTAGCCTGGCGAAACCTTTGGTTTAAACCGTTGAATACTTTATTGAGTATTATTTTATTAACATCGAGTGTCGCCATTATTACCGTATTAATTTTACTCGAAAAGCAATTTGAAGAAAAATTTACTAAAAATTTAGATGGTATCGATTTAGTAATGGGTGCTCAAGGAAGTCCGTTACAACTAATTTTATCATCAATTTATCAAGTTGATGCGCCCACAGGAAATATTAGTTTTGATAGTGCTAAAGTTTGGATGCAAAATCCTATGGTAGGCAAAGCCATTCCATTAGCTTTTGGCGATAATTACAAAGGATTTAAAATATTAGGAACTACAACAGATTATTTTAATCATTTCGATATAAAACTATCCAAAGGGAAACAATTTGCTCATAATTTTGAAGTGGTCGTGGGTAGTGAAATTGCTCAAAAATTAAATTTGCAATTAGGAGATGAGTTTTTCGGTTCACACGGTGATGCCGAAGAAGGTGAAGTGCATGATCATTATGCCTATAAAGTTGTTGGAATTACAAAACCAACTGGTAAAGTAGTTGACAATTTAATTTTATGTAACATACCAAGCGTTTGGCAAATGCACCATCAAGGGCATGAAAACCCAGAACATGGAGAAGAAGGTCACATTCATGAAGTAGGTGACGAGCACGAGCATCACAATGCCGCGGATTTAACTATTGATGAACCGAGTATGGAAATCACTTCGGTTTTATTACAAATGCGAAACCCAATGGCAAAATTAACATGGCAACGTATTATTCCTCAAAACACTAAAATGCAAGCTGCATCGCCAGCAATCGAAATCAATCGATTATTTACTTTGTTTGGTGTCGGTATTGAAGCACTTCGCTACTTAGCCTATGGTATTATGCTTATTTCGGGTATTTCTATTTTTATAGCGCTTTTTAATACCTTAAAAGAAAGAAAAAATGAATTTGCACTTTTACGTGTTAACGGAGCCAAAAGACGACAATTATTGTGGCTTGTACTCATGGAAAGTTTGCTTTTATGCAGTATAGGTTTTATTTTTGGTACGATTTTGGGAAGAGTAGCTTTGTTGTTAATTTCAAAATCATCAGAAGCCGATTTTAAATTGAGTTTCAATCCGTATGAATTTATTTGGAATAAAGAAGGATGGTTGTTTGTAGTAACATTATTAGTAGGAATTATAGCTGCATTACTACCAGCAATTAAAGCTTATACATTAAATATATCAAAAACATTAGCCAATGCGTAAAATAATAAGTTTACTTTCAGTATTTGTAATTGCCTTAGTGATATTTGGTTTTACTACTCATAATACAACAGAAAAAAGTCAATATGAAATTGAATTGCCCACTACGTTTGCCGATACATTAACTTGGAATTTGTTAGGTAAAATTGATTATGTAAAAAAGAAAGATAAAACCTATGGCGAGGTTATGTTTCCTGTAGTAAATTTAAAACTAAAGGCATTGCAAGGAAAACCCGTAGTGATAAAAGGATTTATTATTCCTATTGACAATAAAAATTATGCTATCAGTAAAAATGTTTTTGCATCTTGTTTTTTCTGCGGAAAATCGGGACCCGAAACTATTATGGGTATAAAATTTAAAGGTGATTTGCCTAAACTTAAAACCGATCAATATGTAACTTTAAAAGGAACATTTCGTTATAACGATAGCGATGTGGAAGATTGGATTTATCATGTTGAGAACGCTGTAATTACTGCTGGAAAATAGTTAATAGAAAGTATCAATTGCGAATTTTCAGTTACGAATGCTTAAATTGTAAAACGCTTGTTCCAAAATAAAAAACATATTTTTTTTGATTTAGATCATACTTTATGGGATTTCGATAAAAATTCGCAAGCTGCATTTGATACTATTTTTAAATCGCATGTGTTTCCGTTTTCAACCGATGATTTTTTAGAACATTACATTCCTCGAAATCAATATTATTGGAAACTATATCAAGGAAATAAAGTATCGCACGACGATTTACGCTATTATCGTTTAAAAGATGTTTTTGATACTTTGCAAGTTGCGGTTTCTAAGGAAACAATTTTACAATTAGCAGAACAATATATTTTACATTTGCCTAATAGTAACCATTTATTTGATGGCACAATAGAAATTTTAGATTATCTTCAACCTAACTATAATTTACATATAATTACAAACGGATTTCATTTTGTTCAAGATAAAAAATTAAAAAATTCGAATATTGAACATTATTTTAAAACCATAACCAATTCTGAAATGGCAGGCGAAAAAAAACCGCATCCTACCATTTTTGATTATGCGTTAACCAATGCCGCAGCACAAAAAGAAGAAAGCATCATGATTGGCGATAGTTGGGAAGCCGATATTTTAGGCGCAATCGATTTTGGAATGGAAGCCATTTATTTTAATCCTGACGAAAAAGCTTCCGATAACTCGGTAACGCAAATTAACCATTTATTACAATTAAAAAATTATTTATAATGAAAAAATATATAAGCATATTCGTACTACTTTTTTCACTTAGTGGTTTTTCGCAAGAAAACTATAAATATGTTATTGTGCCAGAAAAATTCGAATTTTTAAAAAGTAAAAATCAATACGGACTCAATGCGCTTACCAAATCGTTTTTTGAAACCGAAGGTTACACCGTTTTTTACGATACTGATGCGTTACCAATTGATTTAGCGAACAATCGTTGCAAAGCAATGTTGGTCGATGCGGTAGAAAGTAATAAATTATTCACAACTAATGTTGTAATTGTAATTAAAGATTGTCAAAATAAAATCTTAATCGAAAGTTTTAAAGGAAGCAGTAGAGAAAAATCGTATCAGGTGGCATATAACGAAGTTTTTCGTACAGCGCTTACTTCGCTAAAAGGACAATTGAATTTTAAAGTTCCAGTTTCCGAAGGAAATAAAGTTAGCAATATAGATAAGGTAGAACAAGTTGAAATTGAGAAAGCAGTAAACGATGCCGTTGAAGAAGCCAGAAGAGCAGTAGAAGAGGCAGTCTCAGCTGTTGAAATAAATGAACAAACAATTCCTACAGAAAAATTATTTGCGTTACCCACCGAAACGGGTTACAAGCTAGTAGATACCGTTCCGAATGTGATTTATATTTTAGGAAATACCAACAATGAAAATGTATTTACTGCAACAAAAGGCAATTTACAAGGTGTATTTACTAAAAAGAACGATGGTTGGTATTTTGAATACAAACATAACGATGAGTTAATTGCACAAAAAGTAAATGTAAAATTTTAATGCTACAACAAATTAAAATCAAGTTCTAACTGTTCGGGTAATAATCGGAAACTTTTTCTATGATAAGGGCTAATGCCATATTTTGCTATAGCCTCTCGGTGTTCTTTTGTTGGGTAACCTTTGTTTTGTTTCCAATTGTACATAGGATATTCGTTATGAATACGATTCATAAATTCATCGCGATAGGTTTTTGCTAAAACAGAAGCTGCAGCTATACTTAAATATTTTGCATCTCCTTTAACAATACTTTTATTAGGAATAACTTTTAAATACTGAATTTCTTCTGTTGTTAAAATTTTTCCTACAGTGTTTTTAATTCCAAGCTTTCTAAAAATAAGTCTGTTGCCATCTACAATAATAAATTCTGGTTTCGTGGTAAACTTCAAAATACATTCTTGCATAGCTTTCATAGAAGCATTTAAAATGTTAATTTCATCAATTTCTACATTATATATATGAGTAATTGAAAATTGTACGGCTTTGCTTTCAATTTCCGAACGTAATGAAAATCTTTTTTTTTCGCTTAATTTTTTAGAATCATTTAAAATGTCATTTGTATAATCTATAGGTAGTATTACTGCTGCTGCTGTAACAGGACCCGCAAGGCAACCACGACCAGCTTCGTCGGTACCGCATTCTAATAAATAATTACTATAACTTTTCTTTAACATAAAATAATAATAACAAAAGTATAAAATTTAACGCAACCCTTTTTGTTTTTTTGCATCTAAATTACAGAGTGGTTTAGTGGAGAAAGGCATTAGTATTAAAATTTTAACACAAACTAATTGATAATATTCCTAAGGATTATTTGGTTATTTAAGAAATTATTAAGAAGTTTGCCTAATAACTAACTCAAATAAATTTAATATGAGATCAAAGTTTAAATGGATTTTTACGCTTTTAGTAGCGTTTACGGTACAGTTTTCATTTGCGCAACAGAAAACTGTTACAGGTACGGTTTCAGATGAATTGGGACCAGTTGTAGGTGCAAACGTTGTTATTAAAGGAACAACAACGGGTACTACAACAGATTTTAACGGTAATTATTCTATTCAGGCTAAGCAAGGAGATGTTTTAGAAATCTCTTTTGTTGGTATGACGAATCAAGAGGTTACTGTTGGTGCAGCTAATCAATATAACGTTACCCTTACAGAAGGTGTTTTGTTAGATGATTTAGTTATTACTACTGCTTTGGGTATTAAGCGTAAAGAAGATGAAATTGTTGGTTCTTACGATGTTGTAAAAACAGAAGAATTAACTCAAGCAGCTGCTCCTAATGCTGTTCAGGCTTTAACAGGTAAGGTTTCGGGTTTGCAAATCTCGACTACTAGTAACTCTGTTAATTCTTCGCCTAGAATTGTAATTAATGGGCCTAAGTCTTTAACAGGTAATCAAGAAGCGTTAATTGTTATTGATAATGTGGTTTCTTCTGCTACTGTATTTCAGAGTTTGCCGCCAGAAGTTATTGAGTCTGTTAACGTAATTAAAGGTCAACAAGGGGCGGTTCTTTATGGTCAAGACGGAGCCAATGGTGTAATTGTTGTTACAACTAAAATGGGGAATAAAGAGGATAAATTGTCAGTTAGTATTTCTTCGTCTATTGATTTGCAAACAGTAGCTTATTTACCACTTCGTCAAACGCGATATGGTCAAGGTTGGTATGGTGAGCAAATTGCGGTTGAAAATGGTTCTTGGGGTGCTGAAATGGATGGTCAGCTAGTGCCAGTAGGTTTGCCTCAAGCTAATGGTGAAGTTTTAATGGCTCCATATACTGGAGATTCTGATAATATTAAAGATTTTTTCCAAACAGGTATTATTAAGCAAAATACTATATCTGTTGGCATGGGTAATACTAAATCGGGTTATGCTCGTTTAACTTTAGGAAGACAAGATAGAGATTTTGTTGTTTCTGGGGATGAATATAAAAGAACTAATGTTTTGTTTAGAGCAGGAAAACAATTTGGTAAATTGTTTGTAGATGGTAACGTTTCATATTTTAGTGCAAGAACGCATAGAGCTGCATCTAATCCTAATAGTGGAACATTTGCTTTGTATGCACAATTATTACAAACAGCTACCAATATTCCAGTTCGTTCATTTGAGGGTAACGACAATAATAGTAACTGGAATGTGTATTATCGTTCTCCTTATTGGACAAGAGATAATATTCGAAACAATAACGTAAATGATTATGTTACTGGAGGTTTAAATTTAAAATATGATTTAAATGATAATATTAATTTTGTAGTAAATTCTTCTCTACGTTTGTCAACTACTTCAAGTACTACATATGTGAATGCTTGGACTGCGGAAGATGATACTTATAATGACTATAGTAATAGAATTACACGTTCAAGTTTTAGTGATTCTAATTCGTCATTTAGATATTTATATACCGATTTCTTAACGAATTTTGATTACGATTTAACAGAATCATTAAACTTCAAAGCTAATTTAGGATTTAATGTTAATGAGTCGTTTTCGAAAATAAACCAAGTTAGTGGTCAAGATTTAAATATTGAAAATACTTTCTATAATTTTGATAATGTTTTGGCTCCTGATTTACCAAGTGCTATGCAAAATGATTACTTTTTAGATAGATCAGTTTCTGCATTTGCTAACTTAGATTTTGGTTACAAAGACTATTTATTTTTGAATTTAGCAGCAAGACAACAATATTCTTCTGTTTTAGATAGATCTGTAGATGGTGTTTTCTATCCAGGTGTTGGGGTGTCTTTTATACCTACTAAAGCATTTAGTGGTTTAAAATCAGATGTTTTAAACTATGCTAAGGTAATGGCTTCTTATACTGTAACAGGTAACTCTTCTGCTGTAGGTGCTTATAATACAGATCAAATTGGAGTAACATCAACAGGTTTTCCAATCGGGGATTTAGCTTCAATTTCAAGAAATGCAGCTCCTACAGATCAATTTATTAAACCAGAAATTAGTTATACTAAAGATTTTGGTATTAGTTTAGGTTTCTTTAAAGATAGATTAACTTTTGATGGGCAGTACTATTATACAGATACTAAAGATTTAATCACTGTTGTTGGAACTTCATCAGCATCTTCTTTAACTAATTATAGAACGAATATAGGGGAGTTGCACAACACTGGTTATAATTTAGATTTGGGTTTTACACCTATTGAAGCTAAAGATGCTGAAGGGCGTGATTTTGAATGGTCGGCTAAACTAAATTATTCTACTTATGAAACCATTGTTGATAAGGTTGCTGACGATGCAGATGAATTAAGTTTAGGTACTTTAAACGACCAGGTTGGGGTGTTTGCTGTAAAAGGAGAGGCATTTCCTACTATAAAAGGTATAGGTTATCAAAGAGATGATCAAGGTAGAGTGATAATAGATCCTAATTCAGGTAATCCATTATATACATCAGAGTTTAAAACTTTTGGTACTTCTACTCCAGATTTTGTTTTAGGTTTTACAAATAATTTGTCTTATAAAGGATTTAAGTTAACAACTGTTGTAGATTACAGACACGGTGGTGTTTTCTATTCTGGTGGTAAATATCAATTAGCTTGGACAGGTAATTTAATTGAGTCTGCAGTAAACGGTCGTGCGGGAGGTTTTATTTTCCCTAACTCTGTTTACCAATCAGGCACAGATACTAATGGAAATCCAGTTTATACAGAAAATACTAATATTGTTACAGGTGGTAATTCTTATAACAGCTATCAAACCTATTTTTCTAATGATTACGCATTCAATAATGCTGAGAACAATATTTTAGATAAAACAGTTTTCAAAGTTAGAGAGGTAGCATTAAGTTATTCTTTACACCCTGATGCGGTTAAGCATTTAGGTTTAAATTCTGTAACGTTTGGTTTAAACGCTAGAGATTTATTTATTTGGTTACCAAGTGAGAATAAGTTTTATTCAGATCCAGAATCTAACTTTACTACTGGTAATGCTCAAGGATTATCTTCTATTGGCTTGTATCCGCCTTCTAGAACATATGGTATGTCTGTTAATGTAACTTTTTAAAAATTAAAGTATGAAAAATATGAAGTATGTATTAGCTATATTATTAGCTTTTTCAATGTTTTCTTGTGATGATTATTTGGATATTAATGAAAATCCAAATGCTATCAATGAGGAAGATATAAGACCAGACTTATTATTGCCTGGAGCTCTAAATAGTTCTTATAGAGTGCAATCTAGAACTATGACAATACTAGGTAATCGTTTTATGCAAAATTGGTATGGTGATGTAAATAACGTTACAGGTATTGATGTAAGTAATGAATATACCTTAGATATTAATCAAAATTTTTATGATGGTATATGGGATGGAATTTATGTTCAATTAGGTAATTTTCAGAGTGTAATAGATTACGATAGTGAGAATTATGATAACCATAAGGCTGTTGCTTACATTATGAAATCTTTTTATATGCAGTATATAGTCGATTTATATGGAGATGCTCCTTATTCTGAAGCATTCTTAGGTCAAGATAATCTATTCCCTAAATATGATGATGATAAAGAAATTTATAGAGCATTATATGATAATTTGGATATGGCTATTGCTATGTTTGATGGTGCAGATGCTAATGAAGCGCCACTAGGAGCTGAAGATATTGTATTTAACGGAGATGTTGATGGCTGGAAAGCTTTTGCAAACACTATTAAAGTTAAATTATTGTTACGTCAATCTGGATTAACTGATACAGAGTCTGTTACTTATTTAACTCAAAAGTTTGCAGATTTAGACGCTAACGGTGTATTTTTAACATCTGCTGTAACTATTAATCCAGGGTATAATGATTCAACAGACACTCAAATGAATCCTTACACAAATGTTTTTGTTGATGCAGCTGGGAATTTTACCACTTTTTATAACCAACAGAGAGCTAGTGGATATATAGCTGATTTCTTAAACGGTACAATTAATGGTGTGGTAGATAATAGAAGAGATGCTTTGTATGAAACTTTTGGAGGAAATGTATCTGGTGCTTATCAAGGTGCAAATCAGTTTTCAGGTGATTTATCAAAAATTTTATTACCTATGCCTTCTGCTGATTCTGATGGTATCATCATGTCACTTTCAGAAGTTCATTTTCTTTTAGCAGAAGCTGCTGAAAGAGGTTATTTAACATCTTTTAATCCACAAACAGAATTTAATGCAGGGATTGCAGCTTCTTTTAACTTTTTAGGAGTATCTATGGGTTCTTATATGTCTGACATTAGTTCAGTTAATGGTCTAGGTTGGTCTGGCAATCATATTGAATCTATCATGACTCAAAAATGGTTAGCTACAAATAGTATAAATCCTATTGAAGCTTATATTGATTTAACAAGAACTGGTTTCCCTAACTTGCCTTTAGCAACAACAGCTTTATATAATAATAGACCTTATAGATTACAGTATCCATTATCAGAGTTTGTTTCTAATTCTGCAAATGTACCATCTATTCCACAAGCTCAGTTGTTTCAAGTAGGTCCATTTTGGAAAAATTAAAAATTAAATAGTTATGAAAAAAATTTTATTAACAGTATTGTCGGTTATGGCTTTAGTAAGTTGTTCTGACGACGAAGTTACAAACGCTAACGGTCCACAAGATACAATTGTTGGATTTACTAGTAAATCCGTTTCGCAGAATTATCTTAATGATGCTACAGACGCCGAGTTGGTTGTGCCAATAACATTAATTAGTTATGCAAATGAAGAATTACCTAATGAAGATATAACTGTTTCTTGGGAAGTTTTATCGTCTACAGATGCTGACGCTGCAGTTGCAGGTGTCGAATTTGATCTTCCTTCAGGAGGTAGTGGAACAGTTGTTATACCTGCAGGAGAAACAACTTCATCGATTTCAATTAATGTTCACCCAATCACTTTTGATCCAGATTATCCTAAAAAGCTTACGCTTTTAATAACTTCTGCTTCAAATTCTATTGTGGGTAAACAATTTGAAAAAATTGAAATAACTTTACAAGGAATTTGTGTATCTGCTTTGGCGGGTGAGTATGTTATTAATTATACATCAGGTCCTCAGCCTATTACAATAACTGAAATAGGTCCTGGTTCTTACAGAGCTAGTTATTTTCCAACGTTTGCTAGTGTTTATTGGTGGGAGTTTTCAGATGTTTGTGGTAATTTAGTAATTACAGATTGGCAATTTCAAGCATCTAATCCTATTTCAGGTACAAATACTCCAATGCCAGAGGGTGTAGTGAATCCTGATGGAAGTATTACATTTACTGGAGTTAACGTTGCAGGTGTATCTTGGTATGTAGATAGAACTTGGACAATTTATCCAAATTAATAATTATAATTATGAGAAAATATATAAAATATAATTTATTTAAAACTTTTGCATTATTAGTTGTAGCTTCATTTGCATTAACATCTTGCGAGCAAACTGAGCCTGATTACAGAACTAATACTAATGTAAAACCAGTTGTTTCATTTTCACAATCATCTTACATGGTTGATGAAGGGAAAGATTTGGAAATTACATTAGTAACTAACACTCCTTTAAACGAGGATATGCTTTTTAGGTTAGATATAATTGCTGAAGGTTCTTCTGCTACTGAATTTGATGATTATGAATTAAGCCTTGATCATACAACAATTGAATCGGGAACTGAAGATGCTTACAGAGTTGAGTTTCCTAAATATCAAAATTCATATACATTTACTATAAGTGCTTTTGAAGATTTTATGTTTGATCCGTCTGAAACTATCAAATTTAGATTGTCTTCAATGGGCTACCTTAATGGAGATGTAGCAGCAAGTTCAGAAGAGGTTGTCGTTACTATTAATCAATCGGATGATTTATTAACATTTATCTTTGAATGGGATCAAACTTTCCAGTTTAGTGGTTCAGATTATACGCTTTGTGATATAGGTTACGATAATGACTTTGTTTATGCAGATTCTAATTTTAATTTGATAGATTATATCGCTGGTACGGCTGATTGTCCAGAAATAGGACAATTATCTTTATCTGAATTAGGTGATGGTGATTTTCATATTTTCCAAAATGTATGGGACGATGGGAATTTATCTTCAGTAAACATAGCACCTGCTTTTAGTATTCCAGTTACTACGACCTTTATGAAAGGTAATACATTAAATGGTTCTTATGTTCAAGATGCAGCTAATGCGGTGGATTCTGATTTTGGATCTGATCCTAATTTGAATTCTCCAGTTTATGTTGTTTCTTTCAATATTAGCGGAACAACTGTAACAATGTATGATGCTACTACATCAACAACCATTGCTTCTGGTAGATCTGTTAAACCTCAATTAAAAGGTTTAGATAAATTAAAAAGAAGAGTTAAATAATAGTCTTTTCAAAACCCTCTCATTGAGAGGGTTTTTTTATCTCAAATTTCTCATTACATTTGCTAATATTTAAAAATGTAATGAGAAATTTTTTTTTATTCTTTTTGTTTTTTCCTTTTTGTACCGTTATTTCTCAAATTGGAGCTTTAGATAGTAATGGAAATGTAGAAAGCCAAGACACTATTAAAAGCTTAAGAGGAACAGGTGTTAAAGAAAAAAAGCCACCTATCGATTTATATAAAATTTATACTATTCAGCGCGATACTACCTATGTAGATACCACTTTAAGTATAAATAAAGAATATAAATTTAATTTACTTCGAAAAGATATTTTCGGATTAATGCCTTTTGCTAACGAAGGACACACATATAATACACTCGATTTTAATTATAAGCCGAAGTCTGCAAATCCTAACTTTGGTTTTACAGCTAAACATTTTAATTATTTAGAATATAACGATATAAACTACTATCAAGTACCTACACCGTTAACAGATTTATATTACAAATCGGTTATGGAACAAGGACAAACACTCGATGCTTTTTTAACAGTAAATGCAAACAAACAGCTTAATTTTTCGATAGCATATAGAGGTTTACGTTCAATAGGAAAATATATTAACAATATAACAAGTTCTGGAAACTTCAGGTTTACTACCAGCTATTTTACAAAAGACAAACGCTATTTTTTAAACACTCATTTTACTTCGCAAGATATTTTAAACCAAGAAAATGGCGGTATTACAAATACTGCACTATTCGAATCTAGTGAAGATCCATATAACGAACGCGAACGATTAGAAGTGTTCTACAACGATGCCGAAACGTTATTAAAAGGATTACGCGTGTTTGTGGACCACAATTTTAAATTAAGTAAAACAAATCCTAATAGTTTGGTTATTTACCACCAGTTTAATCATGAATACAAATTTTTCGATTTCGACCAACCTACACCATCTCCACGTTTAGGCGCTTCGTATTCAAATACTATTAAAAACAAAACCCGATTTAATCAGCTGTACAATAAACTAGGCATTGGCTTTACAACCGAAAAATATGGAAATGCTATTGTTTTTGTAGAAAACAATACGTATAATTATTTTTATAATAACATTATATACGATCAATATGGCAATATAGCAGTTCCTAACGCTATAAACGATAAATTAACATCTATCGGCGCTAATTATCATTACAATTTAAATAATATAAAACTAAATTTAATTGTAACAAACGCAATCACGCAACAAAATGTTTCTACTATCGAAGCAACGGCAAAGTATAAAGTAAACGACGATTATAATTTTCAGTTTAAATACCAAAAATTAAATACATTACCCAATTTAAACTATACGTTATACCAAAGCGATTATAAAAATTATAATTGGTACAACAATTTTAAAAACGAAAAGCGAAATCAATTTCAATTTACGGCTAATACAAAATGGGTAAATCTAGAAGCTAATTATACAATTTTAAACGACTATTTATACTTCTATAATACAGCCGCTGGTACAACTACACAATTACTAAAGCCTAATCAGTACAACAATACTATAAATTACGCATCAATAAAAGCCAATAAAGAATTCAAATACAGAAAATTTGCATTAGATAATACTATTTTGTTTCAAAATGCAGAACAAGCCAATCCCGTTTTAAATGTACCCCAAATTGTAACGCGAAATTCATTGTATTTTTCCGAGCATGTTTTCAAAAAAGCAATGTTTATTCAAACAGGTATTGTGTTTAATTACTTTACCAGTTATTATGCTAACGATTACAATCCTGTTTTGGGCGAGTTTTTTGTCCAAAATCAACAAAAAATAGGAGGTTTCCCTATGTTCGATTTCTTTATTAATGCAAAAGTTCGTCAAACTCGAATTTTCTTAAAAGCCGAACATTTTAATGCCGCTTGGACGGGCTATAATTACTACTCGGCGCCAAATTATCCTTACCGCGATTTTATGGTACGCTTTGGTTTAGTGTGGAACTTTTTTAAATAGAAAACGAAACGCAGTTTCCTTTTGCCAACCATTTTCCCGCTATTGTTAGCACGCGGTGCTTAACGCTATCGGGGTTAGTAAGCCATCAAAAGGATTTTTTGGAAACTATTAATATATCAAATATCTTTGTCCAAATTTAGCGAAGGCTTTCAACTTTTTAATTTATAAAATGAAATACGCAAAAAATATACTAGAAACTATAGGCAATACACCATTAGTAAAACTAAACAAACTTACAGCAGAACTACCGTGTTTGGTTCTAGCAAAATACGAAACTTTTAATCCAGGAAACTCAGTAAAAGACCGCATGGCACTTCAAATGATAGAAGATGCCGAAGCTGACGGTCGTTTGCAACCTGGCGGAACAATTATAGAAGGAACATCTGGAAATACAGGAATGGGTTTAGCCTTGGCAGCTATTGTAAAAGGGTACAAATGTATTTTTGTAATGGCCGATAAACAAAGCAAAGAAAAAGTAGATATCTTAAAAGCAGTTGGTGCCGAAGTAGTGGTTTGCCCTACAGCCGTAGAACCAAACGATCCGCGTTCGTATTACTCGGTTTCAAAACGATTGGCTACCGAAATTCCAAATTCTTGGTACGTAAACCAATACGATAACCCTAGTAATGCAAAAGCACATTATTTAAGCACTGGACCAGAAATTTGGGAACAGACCGAAGGAAAAATTACCCATTTTGTAGTAGGTGTAGGAACAGGCGGTACAATTTCTGGTGTAGGAAAATATTTAAAAGAAAAAAATCCAAATGTAAAAGTTTGGGGAATAGATACGTATGGTTCTGTATTCAAAAAATACCACGAAACAGGAATTTTCGATGAAAACGAAATTTATCCATACATAACCGAGGGTATTGGAGAAGATATTTTACCAGAAAACGTCGATTTTTCTATAATAGATGGTTTTACCAAAGTAACCGATAAAGACGCTGCAGTTTACACACAAAAACTAGCGAAAGAAGAAGGAATGTTTTTAGGAAATAGCGCAGGCGCAGCTATAAAAGGTGTACTACAACTAAAAGAACATTTTAAACCAAACGATGTGGTAGTAGTACTATTTCACGATCACGGTAGCCGCTATGTAGGCAAAATGTTTAACGACGATTGGATGAAAGAAATGGGATATCTAGAATAAATTGTTATCCTGAGTAAAGTCGAAGAATCTAAATATAAGAAAAAGGGAAGTTTTATTAAAAACTTCCCTTTTTTTATAAACCATTCAAAAATTTTAATTCCCAATAAGCACACCCGAAACATTCCAATAACTAAAACTATTGCCTTCGGGTTGTCCTTGTGGAATTTTCACTTGAAGTGTATGTGTACCTGCTTCTAAATTTCCTAAAGCAATATAAACAGGGTTGGTAGCCATTCCCGGACACCAATTTGCCCGACTATAATCAGATGATGATAAACCGTTACTAAAATTTCCCGACGCCGGATTGTACAAGCGAAACGAACCGCAATCTTGTCGCCAAGGTGTAAAATTGTACGCTAATTTCCCATCTAAATAAATACTGTTTTCTTTTGGAACAAATTCATCGCCATTTTCCCAACCACCATGGCCAGTGGTTATATAGCGAAGTTTTGCATTTTTTATCGGTTTTTCTAAAGTAAAGATTACTTGCAATCCGTTTTCGTTGTCAAACATTGAACCGTAATTTTGCCCTGCCATTTCAAGAACATTGGTTGTATTAAAAAGCGGTAAAATAGTGGTGTTTTCTTTCACAATATTTTCTTCTTTATGTAAAGTTAGGTTTATAGAAACCTTATGTCCGCCTTTATCGTAATTTCCTATAAAACAGCCTATATACAATTCTTTTTCGCTTAAATAACTATTCAATTCTGAAATATCTTGACGGTAAAAAGCCTTGTTAAACCAATCTTTTCCTTTTAATTCAATATAATTGTAGTGGGCAATACCAAATGGTGTAAAAAAACGCAATAATTCAATTGGCGGATTGTAACTTTCAGTCGCAACAACACCTTGGTATTCTTTGCCGTTTCCGTTGGTATAAATAGGTAATGTTTTTGTTCCGTTTTGCATTCCGTTTAAAAAAGAATCGGTTTTATCTTGTGGAATAATAAAAACGCTTCCTGTTCTGTCATACGCATCGCCATTCGATTGTTCTGTAACATCAATAAACGTTAAATCAGAAGAAGAAAGTTTAGGGAATTGTATTTTTTTAACAATTACAGTTCCGTTTGCAAATCGTAAAATACTATCGTTAGATGTTGATTTTTCTGAAAAATTGATAACCTCGTTTTCAAAAATAGGAATTGTATTAAACTTACTTTTCCAAACCAAATCGTTATATGTTAATTTATCGATACAATTTTTAATATTCGGTATTTTAGGAAATTCTTGTTTTGTCTTTTCAATTTTAGCAGCTCTTATTGTAAAAGTATTATTCCTATTAATTTCTAAAACCACACCTAAATCTATTCCAATAATTGATGGCGAGGCTTTCATATTTAGCGCATTGGTAAACCAAACTTCAATAGTGTTCGAGTTAATTACGGTAGTTGCTTTTTTACAGCGATATCCTAAAATTTCCTTGTAATCATTAGTGTTATCAAATTTATATTTGGCAATAGAAGTAGTGTCGCATGTGTTAATGGTTTTGTTTTTAGAAAGTGTAGTGGTGTTAAAAAGCAGCTTTTCTTCAGCATTAAAAATCGTAATTTCAAAAGGGAAATCGGCTTTTTCGGCTACAATATCTTCATTGGTAATTACCGATAATTTTGAATTGCCTAACACAAGAATTGGGTTTTGCGTATTGGTTTTTCCGTTTGAAATTTTTTGGTAAGTAATTTTATAATTCTGCCCAAAAGAAAAACAATATGTAAATAAAAAAAATAGAAAACAAAGATTTTGAAAGCGCATTTTATTTGAATTTTGTTAAACAAATATAAAATTTATTATCTTTACAATTCTATACGCCATACAGATTAATTATGAAAGAAATAATACTACACTATTTGTGGTTGCACAAACGTATTTTTGCAACCCAATTAAAAACCACAAAAGGAGAAGAGCTTCAAATTTTAAATTTTGGTTTTTATCAACAAAATTCTGGTCCCGATTTTTTTAATGCACAACTTATTATAGCCCATCAAAAATGGGCGGGAAACATAGAAATGCACGTAAAATCGTCTGATTGGTATTTGCATCATCACGAAACAGACAGTGCCTACGATAATGTTATTTTACACGTAGTTTGGGAACACGATGTAGAAGTGTACCGAAAAGATACAACTGAAATACCTGTTTTAGAACTTAAAAATTTTGTAGCGCCAGAACTTATTTATTCTATCAAAAAATTAGTAGAGCAAAATAAATGGATAAATTGTGAAGATTTTATTGCTAAAACGGACGATTTTAAATTTTTGAAATGGAAAGAGCAGCTTTTTGTAGAACGCTTGCAAAATAAACAACAGTTTGTAAATCAGGTTTTTGAAAAAGCAGATAGAAACTGGGAAGCAACAACTTTTATACTTCTAGCAAAAAATTTTGGACTAAATTACAACGGCGATAATTTTAAAGAAATGATGCGCAGTATTCCGTATGCTGTGCTTCAAAAAGAACGTTTTGAAAAAGAAAATTTAGAAGCGTTGTTTTTTGGTGTTTCGGGTTTATTATCGGTTACGGTTGATGATTTTTATTTTGAAAAATTGAATACCATTTGGCAGTATCAAAAAATTAAATATCAATTAACCGAAAACCCTTCAGTAAAACCACAATTTTATAAACTTCGCCCCGATAACTTTCCCACAATTCGATTAGCACAATTAGCAGCACTTTTTAGTAAGTTTTCTAATTTATTTGAGCAAATAATTGAACTTAAATCGGTAGAAAATGCAAGTAAATTATTTTTTGTTGACATTTCTAATTATTGGAAAACGCATTATAATTGGGAAAAAACAAGAAAAACAAAAAACAGTAATTTATCTCGGTCGTTTATAGAGTTATTACTTATTAATACCGTAATCCCGTTACAGTTTTCATATTCTAATTACTTAGGAACCAATGATATTGAAAAAATAATTGCTTTTCAAACAAAACTAAAATCCGAGCATAATACTATTATTAATAACTTTAAAGCAATAGGAATTACAAGTAAAAATGCTTTCGATTCGCAAAGTTTATTACAATTAAAAAATGAATATTGTACTAAAAAACAATGTTTACGATGTGTAGTTGGAATTCAATTTTTAAAAAATTAATAGTATTTTTGACCCATGATTATTCAGTTATTACATTATTTTGAAAAGCATGGTTTTTTTGTTGCTTCTCGGCTTGCCGAGCGCCTTGGTATGCGAGCAACAAATGTGCGTTTATTTTTTGTTTATATTACTTTTATAACTGTAGGTGTTGGTTTCGGATTTTATTTAACCTTAGCTTTTTTGCTAAAGTTAAAAGATATGATTCGAACCAAAAGAAGTTCGGTATTCGATTTATAAACTTTCATTTTAATACTAAAACTTTGAAAATTGATATGTTTTCTTATCTTTGAAAATATAAAATTAACAACTAATCAAAATTTATGTCTGCAAAAGTAGAATCGTGGGGCTCGCGAGTTGGGCTCATACTAGCAATGGCCGGAAATGCAGTAGGTTTAGGTAACTTTTTACGCTTTCCAGTACAAGCTGTTCAAAATGGAGGCGGTGCTTTCATTATTCCATATCTTGTTTGTTTTTTAGTAATGGGAATTCCGCTATTGTTTATAGAATGGTCAACAGGTCGCTATGGTGGAAAATTTGGTAACCATAGTACACCGTATATTTTAGATACAATGGCAAAAGGGAGAATCTGGAAATACATTGGTGTTTTCGGAATTTTTACCAATATTGCCGTGGCAGCGTATTATTGTTATATCGAATCATGGACAATGTCGTATGTGTACCATTCTATAATTGGTACTTTTAACGGAATGTCGCAAGGCGATGTGGCAAACTTTTTTACGTCTTATGTAGATGTATCTCAATCTACAACAGGAATTCCGTTTGAAGCTATATTGTTTTATATTGTTTGCTTGGTTTTAAATACTTATATTTTATCTAAAGGTTTAGGTGGAATTGAAAAAGTAGCTAAAATAGGTATTCCATTATTACTAGTTTTTGGTTTTATTTTGGCAGTTCGTGGCTTAACACTAGGAACGTCGGGCGCGTCAGATATTTTTCCAGATGCTAATGCTTGGGACGGATTAAACTTTTTATGGACACCGCAATTCGATTCGTTAAGTAATCCTAAAGTATGGTTAGCGGCAGCAGGTCAAATTTTCTTTACACTTTCAGTAGGTATGGGAACTATTCACTGTTATGCGGCTTACTTAAAAGAAAAAGACGATATTGCTTTAAATGCTGTTTCTGCTGGTTTTATGAACGAGTTTGTAGAAGTGGTTTTAGGAAGTTTAATTGTAATTCCAATTGCAGCAGGATATCTTGGTTTAGACTGGGTAATTCAAAATGCAGGTTTCGGAATGGCATTTCAAACCATGCCTTACTTGTTTCAACAATGGGGTGATGTTATCGCTATTTTTGCTGGAGTTTTCTGGTTCGGCTTGTTGTTCTTCGCAGGTATTACATCATCACTAGCAATGGGAACGCCATGGATGGGCTTTATGCGTGATGAATTTAATTGGAGTAAAGAAAAAGGTGCTTGGTCTTTTGGAGCTTTAGCCTTAATTATGGGGTTACCTACTGTAATATTTTTTAACGAAGGCTTATTCGATCAATACGATTACTGGGCAGGAACCGTAAGTTTAGTAGTGTTTGCCTTTTTAGAAACGGTATTATTTTCGTATATTTTCGGAATTAAAAAAGGTTGGGCAGAAATTAATAAAGGAGCCGATATTAAATTACCTGGTTTTTACAAATACATCATTTTAATTGTTACACCATTATTACTAGGTTGGGTATTGGTATCAAGTGTGCCAGATTGGATAGATAAAATTAAAGACAATGATACGCATAATAAAGAATGGTTTGCCAATGCTTATTATGCTGAAAACTTTGAAGGAACAGGTACAAAAACGGGTAAAGTAATTGAAGCGAATTCTAATTACATTAAATTAGAATTTGAAAATACCAAAAAAGTTTTTGATAAAGAAACCGAACAAACCAAAGAAGTTAGCTTTATCGATACCAAAGAATATACTTTTGACGCTTCTAAAAACCAACAAGTAACTGTAAAAGTAGATGATGTTGTTTCGCCAAAAGACAAAATAGCAACAGGTAATTTTACGAATAATTCGCTTTACAAATTTATAGGAAGAATGTTATTACTTTCATTATTCTTATTTATTTGTATTGTAGTATATGTAGCTTATAAAAAACGAGTAAAAGAAGGGAGAGTAACACAATGAATACAGCAGCAATAATAACAATGGTTTGTGCACAAGGCTTTGTAATAGCCTTTGCTAGTTACTTTTTTTATAAAGTATTAAGTACACCACCAAAACAAGAACCCGATTCGTATAGCGAAAACGACGATGTTTTGGTACGACAACCAGAAAAAGAATAATTTTGCAATTACTTTTTTAAAATAACAACAATGAAAAAAATAAAATCCTGTTTCGTTTTTTCTTCCGAACAACGAAGTGGGATTTTTGTTTTATTAGCATTAATACTGATAACATCTTTTTTGATGTTTTTTTCCGATTCTATTTTCGAAGTATTACAACCTAAAAGTAACCAAAAAGACAATAAAGAATGGCTGGCTTTTCAAACCGAAGTAGATAGTATAAAGAAAGTAAAGCAAAATCAAAAATTTCAAATACAACCGTTTAATCCTAATTTTATTTCCGATTACAAAGGGTATCAATTAGGAATGACCGAAACAGAATTAGATCGTCTTTTTGCTTTTCGAAAACAAAATAAATTTGTGAATTCGGCAAAAGAGTTTCAACAAGTAACCCAAATATCCGATTCGCTTTTGGCTGCAATTTCGCCTTATTTTAAATTTCCAGATTGGGTTAAAAATAAACAAAGTAAAAACTCAGATTTCATTCAAAATTCTAATTCGAAATACAAGCAAGCCAAAATTGAAAAAATAAACCTTAATTCTGCTTCAAAAGAAGATTTAATGAAAGTTTATGGCATTGGCGATAAACTTTCCGATATTATTTTACGCGATAAAGAGAAATTTGGAACTTACGTTTCGTTAGACCAATTGCAATTTGTTTGGGGTATTTCGCCTGAAACATTTGAAAATATTAAAAAATATTTTTTTGTTGAAGCTGATGTTGCCAAGCTAAAAAAACTAAAAATTAACCAAGCTTCTATAAATGAAATTAAGCAATTTCCGTACTTCAATTATTACTTAGCTAAAGATATTGTAACTTATAGAAGTATGAATGGAAAAATAACAACTATTAACGATTTAACAAAAATTAAGGACTTTCCTCAAGAAAAATTACAAATAATAGCCTTATATTTGGAACTAGATTAAAAAAACGTAAAAACAAATAAAGTCCGTATATGAATACTATATATTTTACCGAAGAACATCAATTGTTTAGAGAAAGTTTTCGTAATTTTTTGCAAAAAGAAGTCGTTCCTCATATTGAAAAATGGGAAAAAACAGGAACTATCGAACGATTTATTTGGAAAAAATTCGGCGAAATGGGTTTTTTTGGTATTCGTTATCCCGAAGCCTACGGCGGAATGAATTTAGATTTGTTTTATACGGTTATTTTTTTAGAAGAATTACAAAAAGTAAAATCGGGTGGTTTTGCAGCGGCAATGTGGGCGCACTCGTATTTAGCCATGACGCACTTAAATGCCGAAGGCGACGAACGCATTAAACGCGACTATTTAGCACCTAGTATTTTGGGCGATAAAATAGGTGCATTGTGTATAACCGAACCTTTTGGTGGTAGCGATGTGGCAGGAATGCGAACTACGGCTGTTAAAAAAGGCGATAAGTATGTAATAAATGGCTCAAAAACCTTTATAACCAATGGTGTTTATGCCGATTATTATGTGGTGGCAGCTAAAACACAACCCGATTTAGGTAACAAAGGAATTAGTATCTTTCTTGTTGATACTAAAACCGATGGAATTTCGGCAACAAAACTCGATAAATTAGGTTGGCGTGCTTCCGATACTGCTGAAATTGCTTTTGATAATGTAGAAATTCCACTTCAAAATTTAATGGGCGAAGAAGGAAAAGGTTTTCCGTACATTATGCAACACTTTGCTTTAGAACGATTGGTTATGGCAATTAATGCTCATGCCAGAGCCGAATACGCTATTGATTATACCTTGCAATATATGGCAGAACGCGAAGCCTTTGGAAAAACCATTAATAAATTTCAAGCACTGCGCCATAAATTGGTAGAACACGCAACCGATGTAGAGCATTGTAAAATATTCAACTATACTGCCGTGGCTCGATTAGATAAAGGCGAATATGTAGTAAAAGAAGCCACTATGGCAAAGCTGAAATCCACTAAAGTTGCCGATGATGCTATTTACGACTGTTTACAAATGCTCGGCGGATACGGTTATATGGAAGAATATCCATTAGCCCGATTACTACGCGATAGCCGATTAGGACCAATTGGCGGCGGAACTTCCGAAATTTTAAAAGAAATTTTAGCCAAAATGATAATCGATAATAAAGATTATCAACCAGCGGTAAAGTAAGTTTTTAGAAGCTTAATCCTAATGCTAGCGCGAGCATCTTGCTCGTGCCCACGATACCGAGATCTTCTAGCTCGGGGGTACAAAAAATATAAAAACAAAAAGCAACTTTTAAAAGAGTTATTTTTTTACTAAACACTATTTACAACCTCACGCTGTCGCGAGCATCTTGCTCGTGCCAATAAAAAAATGTTTACTTTTATCTTTTTAAAAAGATGAGTAGAAAATATAAATTTGGAGAAAAAGATGGGGCATATTTTGTTTCATTTGCAACAGTGTATTGGATAGATGTTTTTACGCGAGTAGGTTATTTTGATATAATAATAGAATCGTTAGATTATTGCAGAAAAAACAAAGGAATGGAAATTTATGGGTATTGTATTATGCCAAGTCACGTTCATTTAATTTTTCGTTCCTCACTAGGAAATCCTTCGGGTTTAATGCGAGATTTTAAAGGTTTTACATCAAGAAAAATGTTAAAAATAATTGAAGAAAATATTCAAGAAAGTAGAAAGGAATGGTTACTTTGGATGTTTGAAAAGGCAGGTAAGAAAAATAGTAATGTGAAATTTAGACAGTTTTGGCAACAAAATAATAAACCAATTGAAATTTGGTCTTTAAAAGTATTTGAACAAAAATTAAATTACATACACAATAATCCAATAGCATCGGGATTTGTTACTAATCCAATAGATTGGAAATACAGTAGTGCAAGAAATTATGAAAACGATGATCAAACAGTTTTAGAAATTGATTTGAATTGAATGTGGCACGAGCAAGATGCTCGCGCTAGCGAGGGGTTTAAAAGATTCAATTGGCAATATTTTCTGTTTTTCATAGTTTTGAATATTATTATTTGCAAAAACCATAGTTATTGAGGGGTATAAAAATATTTCAAGTTTGCCAAGACACTTTAGTTTATGAAAAAAATAACAATTATAACAGCAATATTATTAACACTGGCCTCATGTAAAACTCAAGTAGTTTATACTAACAAATATGACCAGTTGAGCCATAAAATTGAAGATATCTCGCTAACATTTTTATAATGTGGAGGAAACAGAAAATCAGAAAAAACATTTCGTGAAAGAAATATCAATTTGAGAAGAGAAATTTTAGAAAGCAACGATTCTATATTTCAGAATATAGACAGTACTTATTTTATCTTATTTGAAGTTTGTGATTATGATTGGACTCACTCTAATTGGAATTTAATAGCAATAGATGATAAACGTTTTTTATATGAAAAAGATGATTTTTTTAAAGATTATAAAATTGAAAATTACGATAAAGATAATTCTGATTTTGAATTTTGTATAGATATGATAAAAAAAGATGACTTGGAAAATCTGTTCAAAGAAAATCATTCAGATTGTATGCAAGATACACATATATTTATCATTAATTCTAAAAATTTGAAAATAATCAGATATATTAAAGTAGATTGTTTTTCCGACCCATATCATGAACTTGAAGGGAGCTGATTTTCTGTCCACGAGTTTCTAGCTCGTGTAAACAAAAATATAAAAGCAAAAAGAAGCTTTTAAAAAAGTTACTTTTGTTGTTAAGTAAACACTATTTACAACACATTCTTAAAAAGACTTTAATAAAACAATAAAAAATAATTCAAAATTTATAATTTATAATTCAAAATAATTTTATAAGTTTGCAGCCTAAATGAAAGGGGGTGCCTAGATTATGTTAATAATACCAGTAAAAGACGGAGAAAATATCGATAAAGCGTTAAAACGCTACAAAAGAAAATTCGACAGAACAGGAACTGTACGTCAATTAAGATCGCGTCAGCAATTTACAAAACCATCGGTTTCTAGAAGAGCTGAAATTCAAAAAGCGCAGTACATTCAAAGATTAAAAGATTCTATGGAATCATAATAAAATCGTTATACAATAAAAATAAACCGTTAACTTTGCGTTAGCGGTTTATTTATTTTGCATCATTTTGAAAACTTCCCAATCCAATATTCAAGCCTATACCGATTATCTTTCAAAGGAAAAGAATTTTTCCAAGCACACCATAAAGGCTTATACTGATGATATAGATGAATTTAATAACTTTACAATTCAAAATTTTGAAACTCCAGCAGAAAATGCTAACTACTCTTTAATTAGAAGTTGGATTGTAGCATTGGTAGATAGCGGTATAACGCCAAATTCGGTTAACAGAAAAATTTCATCACTGAAATCGTTTTACAAGTTTTTATTAAAAATTAAAGAAATATCGGTAAATCCGTTGCTAAAGCACAAATCGTTAAAAACAGCAAAAAAAGTGCAAGTTCCTTTTTCAGAAAAAGAAATGAACGAAGTTTTCGAAATGAATAATTTTCCAGACGATTTTGAAGGAATTCGAAACCAATTAATAATAGAATTGCTTTACACAACAGGAATTCGTCGTACAGAACTTATCGAATTAAAACTATCCGATGTCGATTTTTCTAGAAAAACCCTAAAAGTTTTAGGAAAACGAAATAAAGAACGCTATCTGCCGCTTTTAAACTGTACTATAGCTATCTTGCACACTTACATTAATTTACGACAAAAACTAGAGAATATAACAGATGATAAGTTGTTAATTTTATCTAAAAAAGGAAATAAATTATCGCAATCATTTGTTTATCGATTAATAAATTCTTACTTTAGTAATGTATCTCAAAAAGTAAAAAAGAGTCCACACGTTCTTAGGCATACCTTTGCTACGCATTTGCTAAACAATGGTGCCGATTTAAATTCTGTTAAAGAACTATTAGGTCACGCTAGTTTATCTTCAACACAAATATATACACATAGTAGTTTGGCAGAACTGCAAAAAGTATATAAAGAAGCACATCCTAGAGGAGAGTAATGGTTCTATTGTCTAATTTTAAACATTTTTAATATGAAAGTAAATGTTCAGGCGGTTAACTTTAATGTTGACAAAAAATTGGTGGTTTTTATTAATGAAAAACTCTCTAAATTAGAAAAATATTACGATAAAATAGTTTCAGCTGATGTGTATCTAAAAACCGAAAATACCAGCGATAAAGAAAACAAAATAGCCGAAGTAAAAGTGCGTGTTCCTGGCGACGAATTAATAATAAAAAAAACCTGTAAAACATTTGAAGAAGCAATAGATTCGGCAGAAGAATCGTTAGAAAGAATGATAAAAAAATATAAAGAAAAAATAAGAGCACATGCTTAAAGTAAAAAAACTAAAAAAAAGTTTTGTTTGTAAAATAAATTATATACATTTGCAGTCCGTTAGAAATAGCGGACTTTTTTTATTGATATAAGCCGATGTAGCTCAGCTGGCTAGAGCAGCTGATTTGTAATCAGCAGGTCGTGGGTTCGAGTCCCTCCATCGGCTCTTAATTCTTACGAAAGTAAGTGGCTCTAAATTTAGAGAAAGTTCGTAGAATAATGATAATGGTTTGGGGAGATACTCAAGCGGCCAACGAGGGCAGACTGTAAATCTGCTGACTATGTCTTCGCAGGTTCGAATCCTGCTCTCCCCACAAAACACCTGTTAATGGCAGGGTAAAAGCCGGTGTAGCTCAGGGGTAGAGTGCTTCCTTGGTAAGGAAGAGGTCACGGGTTCAAATCCCGTCATTGGCTCTTGATGTGTATTAAATTTGAACACTAATATATAATAACTAAGATTAAATTATTAAGTCATGGCAAAAGAAACCTTTGATCGTTCGAAGCCCCATTTAAATATTGGTACTATCGGACACGTTGACCACGGTAAAACAACTTTAACTGCTGCAATTACTAAAGTATTAGCAGATGCTGGTTTATCAGAAGCTAAATCATTCGATCAGATTGATAACGCTCCAGAAGAAAAAGAAAGAGGTATTACAATTAATACGTCTCACGTAGAATATCAAACAGCTAACCGTCACTACGCACACGTTGACTGTCCAGGTCACGCGGATTACGTTAAGAACATGGTTACTGGTGCTGCTCAAATGGACGGTGCTATCTTAGTAGTTGCTGCTACGGATGGTCCAATGCCACAAACTCGTGAGCATATCCTTTTAGGTCGCCAAGTTGGTGTGCCTCGTATCGTAGTATTCATGAATAAAGTGGATATGGTTGACGATGCAGAATTATTAGAATTAGTAGAAATGGAAATCCGTGATTTATTATCATTCTATCAATATGATGGTGATAATGGTCCTGTTGTTCAAGGTTCTGCTTTGGGTGCATTAAATGGTGAGCAAAAATGGGTTGATACTGTAATGGAATTAATGAATGCTGTTGATGCTTGGATTGAAGAGCCAGTTCGTGATAATGCAAAACCATTCTTAATGCCAGTTGAAGACGTGTTTACTATTACAGGTCGTGGAACTGTTGCTACAGGTCGTATCGAAACAGGTATTGCTAACACAGGAGATCCAGTTGAAATCATTGGTATGGGTGCAGAAAAATTAACTTCTACAATTACAGGGGTTGAGATGTTCCGTAAAATCCTTGATAGAGGTGAAGCTGGTGATAACGTAGGTTTATTATTAAGAGGTATCGAGAAAACTGATATCAAAAGAGGTATGGTAATCTGTAAACCAGGTTCTGTTAAGCCACATGCTCACTTTAAAGCTGAGGTGTATATCTTGAAAAAAGAAGAAGGTGGACGTCATACTCCATTCCATAACAACTACCGTCCTCAGTTCTATGTACGTACAACTGACGTAACAGGTACTATTAAATTACCTGCAGGAACAGAAATGGTAATGCCAGGTGATAACTTAACGATCGAAGTAGAATTGTTAAGTCCAATCGCTTTATCAGTAGGTTTACGTTTCGCTATCCGTGAAGGTGGTAGAACAGTAGGTGCTGGTCAGGTAACTGAAATTTTAGACTAATTAAAAGTTTAAATATAATAAAATCAGTGTTGTGCACGCAACACTGATTTTTTAACAAACGGGCATAGTTTAAGGGTAGAATCGCGGTCTCCAAAACCGCTGGTGGGAGTTCGAATCTCTCTGCCCGTGCAAAAAAAAGTAAAATGGCAAAATTTACAAATTATATTTCAGAAGCATTTCACGAATTAAAAGCTAATGTAACTTGGCCACAGTGGTCAGAGGTACAGCGCTTAACAATTATTGTAGCAGTTTTTTCTGTTATTTTTGCATTGTTAACTTTTGGTGTAGATCAATTGTTTGTAAAAGCTTTAGAAGGATTTTTTAACATCATAAAATAGCTCTCGTAATGGCAGATAATAATGTTAAAAAGTGGTATGTTGTAAGAGCTGTAAGCGGTCAAGAAAACAAAGTTAAACACTATATCGAAACGGAGAGTGCCCGTTTAGGTATGGAAGATTATATTGCCCAAGTTTTAGTGCCAACGGAGAAAGTTGTTCAGGTAAAAGATGGTAAAAAAACAACAAAAGAAAGAGTTTATTTTCCGGGTTATGTAATGGTTGAGGCTAATTTAACAGGAGAAGTTCCACACATGATAAAATCAATACCAGGAGTAATTGGTTTTTTGGGTGAAACAAAAGGAGGAGATCCAGTTCCATTGCGTCAATCAGAAGTAAATAGAATGCTAGGTAAAGTAGATGAATTAGCTGTTAAAGCAGATAATTTAGCGATACCATACTTAGTGGGCGATACTGTAAAAGTTATAGACGGACCATTTAATGGTTTTAACGGTACCGTTGAAAAAGTAAATGAAGAAAAGCGTAAACTTGAAGTTATGGTTAAAATTTTCGGAAGAAAATCGCCATTAGAATTAAGTTTTATGCAAGTAGAGAAAGTATAATAATTAGTATTTATATATCACATCGCTTCCAATTGTTAGATGTGCTAAATTTTTTTTAAAATGGCAAAAGAAGTTAGTAAAGTAGTTAAACTACAAGTTAAGGGAGGTGCAGCGAATCCTTCGCCACCGGTTGGACCTGCTTTGGGGGCTGCTGGGGTTAACATCATGGAGTTTTGTAAGCAATTTAATGCTAGAACTCAAGATAAACCTGGCAAAGTTTTACCAGTACAAATTACTGTGTACAAAGACAAATCATTTGACTTTGTTGTTAAAACGCCACCAGCTGCTGTTCAAATTTTAGAGGCAGCTAAAGTAAAGTCTGGTTCAGGTGAACCTAACCGTAAAAAGGTTGCAAGTGTTACTTGGGATCAAATTAAGAGTATTGCAGAAGACAAAATGCCCGATTTAAATGCTTTCGAAATTGAAAAAGCAATGAGTATGGTAGCTGGTACTGCAAGATCTATGGGTATAACAGTAACAGGAGATGCTCCTTTTTAATCGTTAAATGAATTAGACATGGCAAAATTGACTAAAAAACAAAAAGAGGCTGCATCAAAAATTGAAAAAAACAAGTTGTATAATTTAAAAGATGCTTCGGCGTTAATTAAACAAGTTGCAACGGCAAAATTTGATGAGTCTGTAGATATTGCGGTTCGTTTAGGGGTAGATCCTCGAAAAGCAAATCAAATGGTTAGAGGTGTGGTAACATTACCTCACGGAACTGGTAAAGATGTTAAAGTATTAGCATTAGTTACACCAGATAAAGAAGAAGAAGCAAAAGCAGCAGGTGCAGATTTCGTTGGTCTAGACGAATATTTACAAAAAATTAAAGACGGTTGGACAGATGTAGATGTTATTATTACTATGCCAGCTGTTATGGGTAAATTAGGACCGTTAGGACGTATTTTAGGACCTCGTGGCTTAATGCCAAACCCTAAAACAGGTACGGTAACTATGGATGTTGCTAAAGCCGTTACTGAAGTAAAATCTGGTAAAATTGACTTTAAAGTTGATAAAACGGGTATTGTGCATGCAGGTATAGGTAAAGTATCTTTCGATGCTGATAAAATCTACGATAACGCACACGAAATTATTCAAACATTAATCAAATTAAAACCAACTGCAGCTAAAGGTACTTATATTAAGTCAATACACTTATCAAGTACTATGAGTCCTGCTATAGCTTTAGATCCTAAAGCAGTATAATTGGTAGTTAAAAAATATTTAGTATCATGACTAGAGAAGAAAAAGCAACAGCGATTCAAAATTTAACTGCACAGTTAGCGGGAGTGGATGTTTTATACTTAGCAGACATTTCAGGACTAGATGCAGATACAACTTCAAACTTAAGAAGAGCTTGTTTTAAAGCAGGCATTAAATTAGAGGTTGTTAAAAACACATTGCTAGAAAAAGCAATGCAATCTTCTGAAACAAATTACGGAGAATTACCCTCAATTTTAAAAGGGAATACTGCAATAATGATTGCCGATGTAGCAAATGCTCCAGCAAAAATTATAAAAGATTTCCGTAAAAAAAGTGATAAGCCTCTTTTAAAAGGTGCTTATATTACAGAAGATATCTATATTGGAGATGATAAATTAAATTCATTAGCAGCTATTAAATCTAGAGCAGAAGTTGTGGCTGAAATCATTGGATTACTTCAATCTCCTGTTCAACGTGTTATTGGTGCTCTTCAAAACAGACCAGAAGAGGCAGCAGAATAATAAGTTGTATTGCATAGCGCACAAATAAATTAATATATTAAAAAATCTTAAAGGTAGAAAAAATGGCAGATTTAAAACAATTCGCAGAACAATTAGTTAACTTATCAGTTAAAGAAGTTAACGAGTTAGCAACAATATTGAAAGATGAATATGGTATTGAGCCTGCAGCTGCAGCTGTAGTAGTAGCTGGTGGTGGAGACGCTGCTGGTGGTGGCGAAGAACAAACTGAATTTACTGTTGTATTAAAAGATGCAGGTGCTTCTAAATTAGCTGTAGTAAAAGCAGTTAAAGAATTAACAGGTCTTGGTCTTAAAGAAGCAAAAGATATCGTTGATTCAGCTCCTACAAATGTAAAAGAAGGCGTTTCTAAAGATGAGGCCGAAGGTCTTAAAAATGCTTTAGAAGAAGCAGGTGCTGTAGTTGAGTTAAAATAATATAACTTAATAATAAGCAAGGTTTAGGTCTTGAGAAATGCTCTCTAAGACCTAAACCATTTTGCGTATAAATACATTTCGTATTTTTTTACGTAAAAAAAATAATCAATTACGAAGAAAAAAATAAACAACTTTCCTGGTTTGTTTTTAAAGATGTATTGATTATTTAAAAAAGGAAGTATAAAATAAATAGTGTTTTTAACACAAAAAATTACTTTTTTAATTAAAATTTATCCATTGATGATTTCGAATCAGACTGAAAGATTAAACTTTGCTTCCACAAAAAATATTCCGAATTATCCCGACTTTTTGGATATTCAGGTAAAATCGTTCCAAGATTTTTTTCAATTAGAAACTAAATCAGACGAAAGAAGCAACGAAGGTCTCTATAACACCTTCATGGAGAATTTCCCAATTACCGATACAAGAAACCAATTTGTATTAGAATTTCTTGATTATTTTATTGATCCACCTCGTTACACTATCGAAGAGTGTATCGATAGAGGACTTACGTATAGCGTGCCCTTAAAAGCACGACTAAAATTATACTGTACAGACCCTGAACACGAAGATTTCGAAACAATAGTACAAGATGTGTATTTAGGAACTATTCCTTACATGACACCTAGTGGAACTTTTGTTATTAACGGTGCCGAACGTGTTGTTGTATCACAATTGCATCGATCTCCTGGGGTTTTCTTTGGTCAGTCTTTTCATGCAAACGGAACAAAATTATATTCTGCCAGAATTATTCCTTTTAAAGGTTCTTGGATAGAATTTGCTACCGATATTAACAGTGTAATGTATGCTTATATCGATAGAAAAAAGAAATTACCAGTAACTACTTTATTTCGCGCTATCGGTTTTGAACGCGATAAAGATATTTTAGAAATTTTTGACCTTGCAGAAGAAATTAAAGTTTCTAAAACTGGAATAAAAAAATATATTGGTCGAAAATTAGCAGCTCGTGTTTTAAATACTTGGCACGAAGATTTCGTAGATGAAGATACTGGAGAAGTAGTATCTATAGAACGTAACGAAATTATTCTAGATCGCGATACCATTTTAGATAAAGATAATATTGAAGAAATACTAGAAGCCGATGTAAAAGCTATTCTTCTACACAAGGAAGATAATAATGCGGCCGATTACACTATTATTCACAATACGCTACAAAAAGACCCTACAAACTCTGAAAAAGAAGCTGTAGAACACATTTATCGTCAATTGCGTAACGCAGAACCGCCAGATGAAGAAACGGCACGTGGTATTATTGATAAATTATTTTTCTCAGACCAACGCTATAATTTAGGCGATGTAGGTCGTTACAGAATGAACAAAAAATTAGGTTTAGATATTGCTATGGACAAACAAGTTTTGACCAAAGAAGATATCATAACTATTGTAAAATATTTAATAGAATTAATAAATTCTAAAGCAGAAATCGATGATATTGACCACTTATCAAACCGTCGTGTAAGAACTGTTGGCGAACAATTATCAGCACAATTTGGTGTTGGTTTAGCGCGTATGGCTCGTACCATTCGCGAAAGAATGAATGTTCGCGATAACGAAGTATTTACACCTATCGATTTGATTAATGCTAAAACATTATCATCAGTAATCAATTCATTCTTCGGAACCAATCAGTTGTCGCAGTTCATGGATCAAACCAATCCATTAGCTGAAATTACACACAAACGTCGTTTATCAGCTCTAGGACCAGGAGGTTTATCTCGTGAAAGAGCAGGTTTCGAGGTTCGTGACGTTCACTATACACATTATGGTCGTTTATGTCCTATAGAAACACCAGAAGGGCCAAACATTGGTCTAATCTCATCTTTAGGAGTATATGCGAAAGTTAATAGTATGGGCTTCATAGAAACGCCTTACCGTAAAGTAGAAAACGGAGTTGTCGATTTAAAAAATGATCCTATCTATTTAAGCGCCGAAGAAGAAGAAGGTAAATTAATAGCACAAGCAAACATAGAGTTAGACAGTAAAGGTAAAATTACAGTAGATAGAGTAATTGCTCGTGAAGAAGGCGATTTTCCTGTTGTAGAACCTACTGCTGTAGATTATACCGATGTAGCTCCTAATCAAATTGCATCTATTTCGGCATCGTTAATTCCGTTCTTAGAACACGATGATGCGAACCGTGCCTTAATGGGATCAAACATGATGCGTCAGGCAGTTCCATTATTGCGTCCAGAATCACCAATTGTTGGTACAGGTCTTGAACGTCAGGTGGCTTCCGATTCTCGAGTATTAATTAATGCAGAAGGAGAAGGAACAGTAACGTATGTAGATGCTAATAAAATTACAATTAAATACAACAGAAGCGAAGAAGATAGAATGGTAAGTTTTGACGAAGATGAAAAAACATACCAACTAATTAAATTCAGAAAAACGAATCAAAGTACTTCAATCAACTTAAAACCTATTGTTAGAAAAGGCGATAAAGTAGAAAAAGGGCAAGTGCTTTGCGAAGGATATGCAACTCAAAAAGGCGAGTTAGCTTTAGGTAGAAACCTTAAAGTAGCTTTCATGCCTTGGAAAGGGTATAACTTCGAAGATGCAATTGTAATTTCTGAAAAAGTTGTTCGCGATGATATTTTTACCTCAATTCACATCGATGATTATACATTAGAGGTTAGAGACACTAAATTAGGTAACGAAGAATTAACAAACGATATTCCAAACGTTTCAGAAGAAGCTACCAAAGATTTAGATGAAAACGGTATGATTCGTATTGGTGCCGAAGTTAAACCTGGCGACATCTTAATTGGTAAAATAACACCAAAAGGAGAATCTGATCCAACACCAGAAGAAAAACTTTTACGTGCCATTTTTGGCGATAAAGCTGGCGATGTTAAAGATGCTTCACTAAAAGCTTCTCCATCATTACGAGGCGTGGTTTTAGATAAAAAATTATTTGCTAAAGCCGTAAAAGATAAACGTAAACGTTCAAAAGATAAAGAAGATGTAGATAAGCTTGAAACAGAATTCGATGTTAAGTACAACGAATTAAAAGACAAGTTAATTGAAAAATTATTTGCTATTGTTGATGGTAAAACATCGCAAGGTGTAATGAACGATTTAGGCGAAGAAGTATTACCAAAAGGTAAAAAATTCACTAAAAAAATGTTACAAGCTGTTGACGATTTTGCACACCTTACAGGTGGTCAATGGGCTACAGATAATCATACCAATAAATTAGTAAACGATTTAATTCACAATTATAAAATTAAATTAAACGATTTACAAGGTTGGTTGCGTAGAGAGAAATTTACCATTACGGTAGGAGACGAATTACCATCTGGTATTTTAAAATTAGCTAAAGTTTACATTGCTAAAAAACGTAAACTTAAAGTTGGTGATAAAATGGCAGGTCGTCACGGTAACAAAGGTATTGTTGCTAAAATTGTACGCCAAGAAGATATGCCGTTCTTAGAAGACGGAACACCTGTAGATATTGTATTAAATCCACTTGGGGTACCATCGCGTATGAACATTGGTCAAATTTATGAAACAGTTTTAGGTTGGGCAGGATTAAACTTAGGTAAAAAATTCGCAACACCAATCTTCGACGGAGCTTCATTAGACGAAATAAATGCTTTAACAGATGAAGCAGGAATCCCTCGTTTTGGACATACTTATTTATACGATGGAGGTACAGGAGAACGTTTCCACCAAGCAGCAACTGTTGGTGTAATTTATATGCTTAAATTAGGCCACATGGTTGACGATAAAATGCACGCACGTTCTATTGGGCCATACTCTTTAATTACGCAACAGCCATTAGGTGGTAAAGCACAGTTTGGTGGTCAGCGTTTTGGAGAAATGGAGGTTTGGGCACTTGAAGCATACGGAGCATCAAGTACACTACGCGAAATTTTGACGGTTAAATCTGATGATGTTATGGGTAGAGCCAAAACTTACGAAGCTATCGTAAAAGGCGAAACTATGCCAGAACCAGGATTACCAGAGTCATTCAATGTATTAATGCACGAACTTAAAGGTCTTGGTTTAGACATCAGATTAGAAGAATAGTTTTTAGTAAAAGGCAAGGTTATATTCATAATCTTGTCTTTTTAAACTTGAAACTTGAAACTTTAAACTAAAAGAAAATGACAAGAGGAAAAGATAAAAATACCGTTAAAAGATTTAATAAAATCACGATAGGTTTAGCATCGCCAGAAGCTATTTTAGCAGAGTCGCGTGGCGAGGTTTTAAAACCAGAAACTATTAATTATCGTACACACAAACCAGAAAGAGATGGTCTTTTCTGCGAACGTATCTTCGGACCAGTAAAAGACTACGAATGTGCTTGTGGTAAATATAAAAGAATACGTTACAAAGGTATTGTTTGCGACCGTTGTGGTGTTGAAGTTACCGAGAAAAAAGTACGTCGCGATAGAGTAGGACATATTAATTTAGTTGTGCCAATTGCCCATATTTGGTACTTTCGTTCATTGCCAAATAAAATTGGTTATATTTTAGGCTTACCATCTAAAAAATTAGACATGATTATTTACTACGAACGTTACGTAGTAATTCAACCCGGTATTGCTAAAGGACCAGATGGAGAAGCTCTAAACAAATTAGATTTCTTAACAGAAGAAGAGTATTTAAATATTTTAGATACGCTTCCTATGGAAAATCAATATTTAGATGATAATGATCCTAATAAATTCATCGCTAAAATGGGTGCCGAATGTATTATGGACTTATTATCGCGTATTAATTTAGACGAATTGTCGTACGAATTACGTCACGCAGCGAATAACGAAACATCGAAACAACGTAAAACAGAAGCTTTAAAACGTTTACAAGTTGTGGAAGCTTTTCGTGAAGCCAATCAAAACAGAGAAAATAATCCAGAATGGATGATTTTAAAAGTAATTCCGGTTATTCCACCAGAATTACGTCCATTAGTACCACTAGATGGTGGTCGTTTTGCAACTTCCGATTTGAATGATTTATATCGTCGTGTTATTATTCGTAACAACCGTTTAAAACGTTTAATGGAAATTAAAGCGCCCGAAGTAATTTTACGTAACGAAAAACGTATGCTTCAAGAAGCTGTAGATTCATTATTCGATAACACAAGAAAAGCATCTGCTGTTAAAACGGAATCAAACCGTCCTTTAAAATCGTTATCCGATTCATTAAAAGGAAAACAAGGTCGTTTCCGCCAAAACTTATTAGGTAAACGTGTTGATTATTCTGCTCGTTCGGTAATTGTTGTAGGACCAGAATTGAAAATGTACGAGTGTGGTTTACCAAAAGATATGGCTGCCGAACTATACAAACCTTTCGTTATTCGTAAGTTAATTGAAAGAGGAATTGTAAAAACAGTTAAATCGGCTAAAAAAATTATCGATAAAAAAGAACCAGTAGTTTGGGATATCTTAGAAAACGTAATTAAAGGACACCCAGTACTACTAAACCGTGCTCCTACGCTTCACCGTTTAGGTATTCAAGCGTTTCAGCCTAAATTAATCGAAGGAAAAGCAATTCAGTTACACCCATTAACATGTACGGCATTTAACGCCGACTTTGATGGTGACCAAATGGCGGTTCACTTACCTTTAGGACCAGAAGCTATTTTAGAAGCACAATTATTAATGCTTGCTTCTCATAATATCTTAAACCCTGCAAATGGTGCACCTATTACCGTACCTTCTCAAGACATGGTTTTAGGGTTGTATTATATGACCAAAGAAAGATTATCAACTCCTGCTTTAAAAGTGAAAGGAGAAGGATTAACTTTTTATTCTGCAGAAGAAGTTGAAATAGCTATTAACGAAGGTCGATTAGAATTAAATGCTCGCATAAAAGTTAGAACTAAAGATTTTAACGAAAATGGAAAATTAGTTAATAAAATTATTCAAACCACCGCAGGTAGAGTATTATTTAACGAAGTAGTTCCAGAAGAAGCAGGTTATATAAATGAAGTATTAACTAAAAAATCGCTTCGCGATATTATTGGTAAAATATTAGCCGTAACAAATGTTCCTACAACCGCTGCCTTCCTAGATAGTATTAAAAATATGGGATACAAATACGCATTCCAAGGCGGATTATCATTCAGTTTGGGCGATATTATTATTCCAGAGAAAAAACACGATTTAATTGCAGACGCTAACGAACAAGTGGAAGGTATTACCATGAACTATAACATGGGACTTATCACAAATAACGAACGTTACAATCAAGTAATCGACGTGTGGACTTCTACAAATGCTTTATTAACAGAATTAGCTATGAAAAATATCCGCGAAGACCAACAAGGTTTTAACTCGGTATATATGATGTTAGATTCTGGAGCAAGGGGTTCAAAAGAACAAATTCGTCAGCTTACAGGTATGCGTGGATTAATGGCAAAACCTAAAAAATCTACTGCTGCTGGTGGCGAAATTATCGAAAACCCAATTCTTTCAAACTTTAAAGAAGGACTTTCAATCTTAGAATATTTTATTTCTACACACGGTGCTCGTAAAGGTCTTGCCGATACAGCTCTTAAAACTGCCGATGCGGGTTATTTAACACGTCGTTTACACGATGTATCACAAGACGTAATTGTAAATTCGGTAGATTGTGGAACTTTAAGAGGTATTGAAGTAACAGCGTTAAAGAAAAATGAAGAAATTGTAGAATCTTTAGGCGAAAGAATTTTAGGACGTGTAGCATTAAACGATGTTATAAACCCATTAAATTCTGAAATATTAGTTGCAGCAGGAGATGAAATAACAACCGATTTAGTTAAGAAAATAGAAGAATCGCCTTTAGAAAAAATTGAAGTGCGTTCGCCTTTAACTTGCGAAGCTAAAAAAGGAATTTGTGCTAAATGTTATGGTAGAAACCTTGCAACTGGTAAAATGGCTCAAAAAGGAGAAGCTGTTGGTGTAATTGCAGCACAATCTATTGGAGAACCAGGTACACAGTTAACACTTCGTACGTTCCACGTAGGTGGAGTTGCGGGTGGATTGTCTGAAGAATCAAGCATTGTTACTAAATTTGCTGGACGTATCGAAATAGAAGACTTAAAAACAGTAAAAGGAGAAGATGCAGAAGGCAAACCAGTTGATATTGTTATTTCTCGTTCTACAGAACTAAAATTAATCGACGCAAAAACAGGAATTGTTTTAAATACACATAATATTCCATACGGTTCAAGCATTTTTGTTAAAAATAACGATGTTGTTGAAAAAGCAACAACAATTTGTAAATGGGATCCTTATAATGGTGTAATTATTTCTGAATTTACGGGTAAAGTAGAATACGAAGATATTAAACAAGGCGAGTCATTCTTAGTTGAAATTGATGAGCAAACAGGTTTCCAAGAAAAAGTAATTTCTGAAGCTCGTAATAAAAAACTAATCCCAACGTTGCATATTTATGGTAAAGATGGCGAATTAATTCGTTCCTACAACTTACCAGTAGGAGCACACTTAATGGTTGATGATGGCGAGAAAATTAAAGCCGGTAAAATTTTAGTAAAAATTCCACGTCGTTCGTCTAAAGCTGGCGATATTACCGGAGGTTTACCAAGAATTACCGAGTTGCTGGAAGCTCGTAATCCTTCAAACCCAGCTGTAGTTTCAGAGATTGATGGTGTGGTTTCATTCGGAAAAATTAAAAGAGGTAACCGCGAAATTATTATCGAATCACGATTTGGAGAAGTTAAAAAATACCTTGTTAAACTTTCAAACCAAATTTTAGTTCAAGAAAACGATTTTATTAAAGCGGGTATGTCATTATCTGATGGAGCTATTACGCCAGATGATATTTTACGTATCAAAGGACCATCTGCAGTTCAACAATATTTGGTTAACGAAATTCAAGAAGTATATCGTTTACAAGGAGTAAAAATTAACGATAAACACTTCGAAGTAGTTATTCGTCAAATGATGCGTAAAGTACAAATTCAAGATCCAGGCGATACGCTATTCCTAGAAGAACAATTAGTTCACACCGCCGATTTTATCGAAGAAAACGATAAATTATACGGAATGAAAGTAGTAGAAGAAGTTGGTGATTCGGTTAATTTAAAAGCAGGACAAATAGTTTCGCCGCGTCAATTACGCGATGAAAATTCGTTACTAAAACGAGAAGACAAAAACTTAGTTGTAGCTCGCGATGTTATTCCAGCTACCGCAACTCCTGTTTTACAAGGTATTACTAGAGCTTCATTACAAACTAAATCATTCATATCGGCAGCGTCTTTCCAAGAAACAACTAAAGTATTAAATGAAGCTGCTGTTGCTGGTAAAATAGATACATTAGAAGGATTGAAAGAAAATGTTATTGTAGGACACCGTATTCCTGCAGGTACAGGTATGCGAGATTATGATGATATTCTTGTAGGTTCTCAACAAGCATTTGATGAAATAATGATTGGTAAAGAACAAAATTTTTAAACAAAATTTTAACATAACAAAAACCTAACAGTAAAAACTGTTAGGTTTTTTTAAATAATACATTATGGAAAATAATAAAGAACAACAACCTCAAATTAATATAGAATTAGACGAAAAAACAGCAGAAGGCATTTATTCTAATTTAGCAATTATAAATCACTCGCATAGCGAATTTATCTTAGATTTTATTGCAATGATGCCAGGCGTGCCAAAAGCAAAGGTTAAGAGTAGAATAATTCTTACACCACAGCACACCAAAAGATTATTAAGTGCACTGGCAGAGAACGTTAAAAAGTTTGAATCGCAGCACGGCATAATTAAAGAAGGCGAACAACCTAATATCCCTTTGAACTTTGGGCCTACAGGGCAAGCGTAAAAAAATAATAAAATAGTTAAAATAGCAATCAAATTTTCGATTGCTATTTTTTTTATAAAGCTTAAAAAAAACAATCGATTTTGTAACAATGAACGAAAAAAAACATATATTTGTTACCTTTATTAATTATTGTTTATTGAATTACTAAAAACGATTATCAACTTAAATTATGCTACAAATGAAGAAAATTACCAATTTATTATTAATTGCGTTTCTTATGTTTTCAGGATATTTATTTTCACAAGTAAATATTAATGAAACATTTGCTACAACGACAGCTCCGAGTGGTTGGGCATTAGGTAGTGGAAGTCTTACAACTACGCAATCTTGTGCTACTGCAGCTTGGAGAAAGAATGTTTACAGTACGACAACGGGTACAACATTGTCAACTCCTACTTGGACTTCTAATGGTCAAGATGTTCAAATTAGTTTCAAATATAAAATTGTAAACTGGTCTGCAGCAACAGCAGCTACAGATCCATATAATGGTACTTTAACTACTGAGGTTTCTGTAGATGGTGGAACAACATGGACAGTTACTGCTGGGCAAGTAAATAACTCAAATCACGTAGTTGCAAATACTTGTGCAACAGTTTCTTATGTGGTTCCTGGTGCGAGTGTGCCAAATGGAAACTCTATTAGAGTTCGTTTTAATGCAGTATGGGGAACTTCTGGAGATTATTATGTATATATAGACGATGTAACTGTACAACAAGTTTCTGTAACACCACCTAACTGTACAGCAGGTTTTGCTCCAGCAGATATGGCTACAGATGTTGCCAAAAATGCTACTTTAAGCTGGAATGCAGAAGCGTCTGCAACTTCTTACGATGTGTATTTTGGAACTACAACACCAGCTCCATTTGTAGGAAATCAAACAGCACTATCTTATACGCCAGCTTTAATGACTGATAACACTATGTATTACTGGAAAGTGGTGCCAAAAAATATAAATGGAGATGCGGTAGGCTGTTCAGAAATGAGTTTTACAACGGGTACAGGATTTGTTTATTGTTCGTCTGGTTTAACTACATCTGGAGGTGCTTCAGATACGGTTGCAGAAGTTACAATAGGTTCTTATTCATCGGGTAATGTAGGAGGTGTAGCACCATGGTATATTGATGTTAATAATACTCCTATATCTTTAGCACAAGGAACAATTGTTCCAGTTGCTATTACTATGGGTACAGATGGTACGCAGCATAGTGCTATATGGATAGATTTTAACCAAAATGGAGTGTTTGAAGCGTCTGAAAATGTAGCATTATCTACAACATCTGCAGGTTCAAGTGCGGTAGTAAATTATAATATAAATATTCCTCTAAGTGCAACATTAGGAGTAACTAAAATGCGTATTAGAGGTGCTGGCGATACTGCTTATACAGCTGCTGGAGCTTGTACAGGACAAGCATGGGGAGAAACGGAAGATTATAATGTAGAAATTGTAACTCCGCCTTCTTGTCTTGCCCCTACAGCATTAAGCGCAGGTACAATTACAGTAAATTCAGCAGAATTGAGTTGGACTGCTTCTACGAGTATGCCATCAAGTAATTATGATATATATTGGAGTACTAGCAATACAGCACCAGATGGTACAACTACACCTTCTGTAACGAATCAAACATCGCCTTATACCGCTTCTGGATTGTCAAGCTCTACTACCTACTATTGGTGGGTTCGTGCTAATTGTGGTGGTGGTGATACTAGTTCTTGGGCTAGTGGTGGTAGTTTTACTACAGTTTTATCTTGTGGAGACAATTTTTACGATTCAGGTGGAGCAGGAAGTGATTATTCTACAGATGAAAATATTACAACGGTTGTTTATCCAACAGCAGGAAATGTGGTAACAGTTACTTTTAGTAGCTTTGATACAGAAGAAGATTACGATTATTTAAAAGTTTATGATGGTCCCGATGATACTTATCCTGCATTACATTCTGGAGACGGTTTTTCAGGAACAACTATACCAGGTCCGTTTACATCAACTGACGCTTCAGGAGCATTAACTTTTGTATTTACTTCTGATTTTTCAGTCGTCGGTTCTGGATGGGAGGCAGTTGTTTCTTGTGCAGCATCTCCTTGTTCAGTAACTCACACATGGGATGGAACGGCATGGTCGCCAAGTGCACCGGTAGCTAATCAAAAAGCAGTTATCGCAGGTAATTATACAGGAGCAGGTTTCGAGGCTTGTAGTTTAGATGTTACAAGCGGAACAGTTGTTTTCGACTCTGGTACGTTAGTTATTGACGGTGTTATAACTGTTGATGCTGCTGCTAGTGTAACCTTAGAAAACGATATTAATTTAGTTCAAAATCAAGACGTAGCTAACGTAGGAAACATTACCGTGAAACGTAATAGCGAGCCAATGCTTTGGTTAGATTATACATATTGGAGTTCTCCAGTATCGGATCAAAACTTAATGGCGTTTTCGCCAAATACATTATGGCAACGTTTCTACAGCTATAACGAATCTGCTGGTGCATGGGCAAACGCAGATCCTGTAAACAGCAGTTTTGCAGAAGGAATAGGCTACAGCATTCGTGCCGATAATACACAACAAGCTACGCCAACTGTTGCGGTTGTTCACAACGGAGAATTTACAGGAGTTCCATTTAATGGAGATGTTTCTGTGCCAGTTACAGTAGGTTCAGGCGGTGGATTTAATTTATTAGGTAATCCTTATGCTTCTACAATTGATGCCGATACTTTCTTAACCGATAATGCGGCTACAGGTATTAGCACACTTTATTTCTGGACACACCAAAACCAATCGAATCAAGCTACAGGCGGAACTTACGACCAAAACAACTATGCTTCTTACACATTAGCAGGAGGCGCAGGTACTACTACTGCCGATAATAGTTCGGTTGTTCCAAATGGCGAAATTCAAATAGGTCAAGGTTTCTTTGTAGAAGCTACTACAGCTGGTAATGCGGTGTTTAACAATGCACAGCGTATGAATACAAATAGCGGACAATTCTTTAAAACAACTAATACAGTTGAACGCAACAGAATTTGGTTAAACTTTGGTAACGGCTCATTAGACCACAACCAAATGATGGTAGCTTATATGACAGGCGCTACTTTAGGCGTTGACACGGCAATAGATGGTAAATTACTATCAACAGCATCGTCTAATTTATATTCATTAATTGATAATACTACTGCTGAGTACGTAATTCAAGGTCGTTCATTACCGTTTGATGATAACGATGAAGTAGCTTTAGGATTTGTAGCAGCTACAGCAGGAAACTACACCATTGCTTTAGATCACGTAGATGGTTTATTTAACGACCAAGCTATTTATTTATGGGATAAACAATTAAACGTAATTCACGATATTAAAACAAGTGCCTATACATTTACATCAGCCGAAGGTCAGTTTGATGCGCGTTTTTCGTTAGTGTACAAAAACAATTTAAAAGCAGAAACAGCAGTAGTAACTGCAGATGCTATTGTGTATGTAGAAAATCATCAAATAATGATTTCAACAGGTAACCAATTATTAAAATCGGTTACAGTTTACGACATTCAAGGAAGAAAACTATTTAGCCAAGCTAATATAAACACTTCTGAGTTTGCAGTAGAAAAAGTAAACGCTACTAACCAAGTAGTATTAGTTGAAATTGAAACCGAAAATGGTAAAACAACTAAAAAAGTAAAGTTGTAATAGCAACCTACTTTTAAAATAAACTAACCGTCTCGTTACAAAACGAGACGGTTTTTTTATTTTTGTTCAAAATTTGTATTATGAAAATTGTAAAAGCCACGAGCAATCATATCCCTATTATCGAAAATTTGGCACAAAAAATTTGGCCAATAGCCTATAAAAATGTTATTACTCAAGAACAGATAAACTATATGTTAGGCTTGTTTTATGCTAAAGAAGCATTGCATACTCAAATGTTAACTAAAAAACATCAATTTTATTTAGTACAAAATGAAATGGACAATTATTTAGGTTTTGTATCTTTTGAAATTAATTGTAAACCTTCAAAAACTAAAATCCATAAAATATATGTATTACCCGAAAGTCAAGGTTTGGGTTTAGGGAAACTATTGTTTGAAAAAACAAAACAAGAAGCTTTAAAAGAAAATCAAAAAGCTATTTTTTTAAACGTAAATAAGTACAATAAAGCCCAATTTTTTTATGCAAAACTGGGTTTTACAATAGCCGAAGAAGAAGTAATAGCTATTGGTAACGATTACGTAATGGACGATTATGTTATGGAAGTACAGCTCTAGCGATTGCGTGTTCCATAATTGCGTTTACCCGAAAATCCTTTTTTATTACTAGGCAAACTCGCTTCTTCTGTTTTACTAGAAGGTTCAATTAAATTGTTTAAATCGTCTAATTCTTTTGTTGTTAACTCTCGATATTTTCCCACAGGAACATCAAGCGAAATATTAATAATACGCGTTCGTTTTAAAGCGGTAACTTCGTAATCTAAATATTCGCACATTCTACGAATTTGACGATTTAATCCTTGTGTTAAAATAATACGAAACGTAAATTTACTAATTGGTTCTACTTTACACTTTCGCGTAACAGTATCTAAAATAGGAATACCATTACTCATGCGTTGTATAAAACGATCGGTAATGGGTTTGTTAACCGTAACAATATATTCTTTCTCGTGGTTGTTGCGCGCCCTAAGAATTTTATTTACAATATCGCCATCGTTTGTCATAAGCAGTAAACCCTCACTAGCTTTGTCTAAACGACCAATAGGAAAGACACGTTCGGGATAATTGATGTAATCGACAACGTTGTTTTTTACGCTTTGGTTGGTTGTACACTCAATACCTACAGGCTTATTAAAAAGAAGATAAACAAAACCTTCTTTTTTTTCGTTTATAAGTTTACCGTTTACACGCACTTCGTCGTTTGAGCTAACTTTTGTGCCCATTTCTGGAATTTTTCCGTTAATTGTAACACAACCTTGCTCAATTAATTTATCGGCTTCTCTGCGCGAACAAAAACCACTTTCCGATAAAAACTTGTTAATACGTGTTTTGTTGTCTTCCATAGCGCAAAGATAGAGTTTTTAATTGTTTCTATTATTGTTAAGTTTAAGACTTGAAATTATATTTTATTTTGTTGAAATCTTTAAAAGTAATCTTAAAAAATAATTATATAAAATTGTAAATTGCACTTAAATAAAAATTTATTAAAAATAATGAGTAATACTTTAGCAATATCTTTAGATAAAATAAGAAGCGATAGAAAAAATCCAATTGCTGATTTTGACAATAAAGATGCTGTCATTACACATTTTCTTCATAATAATAAAAATGGAGTTTCTAAATTTTTTAGAAAGGATGCAATTGCATATACAAATGAAATAATTGAAAATTACGTTTCTGATGGATTAATTGAATATTTTACAGAATCAAATTATAAATTAGAAATTTTTCAAAATATAGAAATTCCATTTGTTCCAAATCAAAAACCAAAATTTAAGTTTATTGATTTATTTGCTGGAATCGGAGGGTTTCGATTAGCGTTACAAAATCTTGGTGGAAAATGTGTTTTTTCAAGTGAATGGGATAAAAAGGCTCAAAAAACGTATCGTGTAAATTTCGGAGAAACACCTTTCGGTGATATTACTAAAGAGAGAGTAAAAAAATATATTCCAGATGATTTTGATGTTTTATGTGCTGGATTTCCATGCCAAGCATTTTCAATTGCTGGAAAACGAGGAGGATTTGAAGATACAAGAGGAACACTTTTTTTTGATGTGGCTGAAATCATTAAACGAAAACAACCTAAAGCTATTTTTTTAGAAAATGTAAAAGGTTTAAAAAGTCATGATAAAGGAAAAACATTAGAAACTATACTAAATGTTTTGAGAAATGATTTAGGATATTTTGTTCCTGATCCAAAAATTGTGAATGCTAAAGATTTTGGATTGCCACAAAATAGAGAAAGAATTTATATAGTTGGTTTCCGTAAAGATTTACAAATTAGTGATTTTGAATACCCTAAACCAATTGATAAAACTGTTTCGTTTTCTGATGTTAAAGAGAAAGATGTAGTAGAAACTAAATATTATTTATCAACTCAATATCTTCAAACTCTTATAAAACATAAAGAAAGACATGAAAGTAAAGGAAATGGATTTGGTTATGAAATTATACAAGATGATGAAATTGCGAATGCTGTAGTTTGTGGAGGAATGGGACGTGAAAGAAATTTGGTTTTTGATGATAGAATAACAGATTTTACGCCAACAACTAAAATTAAAGGAAAAGTAAATAGAAATGGAATTAGAAAAATGACCCCAAGGGAATGGGCAAGATTGCAAGGTTTTCCAGATAACTTTATAATTCCTGTTGCAGATGCATCTGCATACAAACAATTTGGAAATTCAGTAGCAGTTCCTGCAATTGAAGCTACTGCAAATGAAATTTTAAAATTAATAGTTGAGTAAAATGGGTAAGCTAAACGAATTAAGTATAACTATTGGAAGAGATAACAAAGCTGAAGTTATTTTTGACAGTTTGTTTCCAAATTTTTTAGAAGTTGATTATAAAAAACCAAGTGAATATGTTCAAAAATATTGGAACGCATACGTTTCACATCCACAAGGTAATAATAATTTAAATGGTAAAGTTTTTGAATATATTTTAGCAACTTTATGTGTTAGAGAAGGGATTTTACCTTTATATATGAGTGCAAAAGTTGCTTTTGTTCCGAATGTTATTTATGATATTATGTTTTATTCATTGGAACGAGGTCCAATTTGTTGGAGTGTAAAAACAAGTTTGAGAGAACGATATAAACAAGCCGACCTTGAGGCAATAGCCTTAAAGTATGTTCATAGAAAAGCATTGAGTTATTTAATAACTTTGGAAGAAAAGGAAGCTAAAAGTGTAAAAGCAAAAATAAAGTCAGGAGATGTAATTGGATTAGATGATGTTATAGTTGCTACAAACGAAGAGTTTAATGATTTGATTAAAAAAATAAAAGAGTTTGAGTTTTCAGAACCACCAACAGTAAAAGTTATTGAAAGTAATCAGATTATCACTCGTGAAAAATTAGATTTAATTAAATAGGTTAAAAAATTAATGCTATCCATTGCAATAATCATAATCATTTTAATTCTCTATTTTGTTTCGCCAGGAAAAAATATAACCAAAAAGAAAAAAATTTCGTTTAAGAAACGAAATACTAGAAAATAGAAAATCCCGCTTAGTTTTTAAACCAAGCGGGATTTTCTGTATCTAAATTTACCAGTTTTTACAACTTAGCAAATAATTTATCCATTTCTTCTTTAACTTCTTCAGCCAAAACATTATCTACTAAAATACGTCCGCTGTGCTCGTCTGTAATAATTTTTTTACGGCCTGCAATTTCCATTTGTGTTTGCGGTGGAATTGTAAAAAATGAACCTGCCGAAGCGCCACGTTCTATAGAAACCACAGCTAAACCATTGCGAACGTTTTCGCGAATACGTTTATAGGCACTCAACAAACGGTCTTCTATTTGTTTTTGAAACTCGTCTGATTTTTTTAACAACAATTCTTCTTCTTTTTCAGTTTCAGACATAATATCTTTTAACTCGCCCTTTTTGTGTTTTAAGTGCGTTTGCTTGCTGTCTAACTTTTCTTTTGTTTGGCTTACAACTTCTTTCTTGTGTTCAATAGAAGCTTTCATTTCTTTAATGTGCTTTTCTGCTAATTGAATTTCTAATTCTTGAAACTCAATTTCTTTGCTTAGCGAGTTATACTCGCGGTTGTTACGCACATTATTTTGCTGGTCTTTGTATTTTTTAATAGCCGCTTTGTGCTCATCTATAGCATTTTTCTTTTCTTTTACTTGATGATCCACATCGTCTAACTCTAGTTTTAGTTTTTCTAAACGTTTGGTTAAACCTTCTACTTCAGCTTCTAAATCTTCAACTTCTAGCGGAAGTTCGCCACGTACGCTTCTAATTTCATCTATCTTAGAATCAATTAATTGTAAACTATAAAGAGCTTTTAATTTATCTTCAACAGTTAGTTCTTTTGTCTTTGCCATATTAAAAATATTGAACCGGGTTTGTATTTACATCTGATAAAACGATTGCAAAATTAGTGATTTTTTTTGTAAGATACTCAAATATATAATTTTTTGTAAATCTTTCGCTTTCAAAATGACCAATATCGGCTAAAAGTAATTGGTTTTCGGCTTCGTAAAATTGATGGTATTTTAAATCGGCAGTAATAAAAGCATCTGCACCTGCAGCAATTGCATTTTTAATCGCAGAACTTCCCGAACCGCCTAAAACGGCAACTTTTTGTATGGGTTTGCCTAAAAATTGACTATGACGAATACCGCCACAACCCATTTTTTCTTTTACAAGTTGTAGAAAATCAGTTTCTGAAACTGCATTTTTAAATGCGCCTAGCATTCCTAAACCTATATTTTGATGCGAATTAGTAAGCGAATAGATTTCGTACGCCACTTCTTCGTAAATATGATTATTGAAAAGGGCTTTTAAAATTTTGCTTTCTAAATGTTTTTCAAACGTTACTTCAATTTTAACTTCGGTGTTTTGTACCCATTCAAACTTGTTTCCAATTTTCGGATTGCTGTTTTCGTTGCCTTTATAGGTTCCTATTCCTTCCGAATTAAAACTACAATTTTCATAGTTACCAATATTTCCAGCACCTGCTTCAAATAGTGCATTACGTAGTTTTTCAGTATTTTCGGGAATTGTATAGGTAACCAGTTTTTTTATAAAATTTTGTTTCGGAATTAAAATTTTAGTGTTTGTTAAACCTAAAGCATCGCAAAATATTTTATTCACACCGTTTTTATGATTGTCAAGTGCAGTATGAATAGCATAAATAGCAATATCGTTCCGAATTGCTTTTATAATAGCTCGTTCGACATAGTTTTTACCTGTAATTTTTTTTAATCCGCTAAACAAAATAGGATGAAAGCAAACCACCAAATTGCAGTTTTTAGCAATCGCTTCGTCAATTACTTCTTCTAAAGCGTCGTGGCAAACTACTATTCCGTTAATTTCTTGATTGGTATTACCTACCAATAAACCTACATTGTCAAAATCTTCGGCATACGCCAAAGGTGCCATTTCTTCTAAAACTGAAATAATTTTGTGTAATTGCATTTTTTTAATTTAGGTATTTACAAATTTAAAAATCTATTTTTTAAACTTGCATAATAATGACTTTATTATTTAAAAATATTTAATTTGTTTACTTTCGTATTATGAAATTATTCCGAATTTTACTTGCTCCACTTGGAATCATTTATTGGTTGATAACCTATTGTCGTAATTTATGTTACGATTGGGGTATTTTTAAAAGCTATAAAATTCCTACAAAAAGTATAGCAGTTGGCAATTTAAGTGTGGGCGGAACGGGTAAAACGCCGCATATTGAATATCTAATACGATTACTTAGTAATAAAAAAATTGCTACGTTAAGTAGAGGCTATATGCGTAAATCGAAAGGTTTTGTTTTAGCAGATGAAAAGTCTACAGCAGTAATTTTAGGCGATGAACCGTATCAGTTTTATTCCAAATTTAAAAATCAAATTTCGGTTGCGGTTGATGCCAATCGTGAAAATGGTGTAAAACAGTTGCAAGAATTGGTTAATCCAGATGTTATTTTGCTCGACGACGCTTTTCAGCATCGAAAAGTAAAAGCAGGTTTTTATATGTTGCTTACGGATTATAACAAACTTTTTGTTGATGATTTTATTTTGCCTTTTGGCGATTTACGCGAATCGGCGATTGGAAAAAAAAGAGCAAATATGATTATTGTCACGAAATGTCCCAAAGATATTTCTGAAATTGCGATGCAAAAAATTAGAAAAAAATTACACGTAAGTGTTCCCGTTTTTTTTAGTACGATTTGTTATGATGAATTTGTTTATAATGATATTGAAAAATTGTCTTTATCAGCAATAGATGCTAAAGTAATCGTTGCTGGAATTGCGAGGCCAAAACCTTTTGTAGATTTTGTAAAAAAGGAAAATGATGAAGTTTTACTTTTTCCTGATCATCATAATTTTTCAGAGGAAGATATTGCAAAGATTTTGGCAATAGCCAATGGAAGAAAAATTATTACAACCGAAAAAGATTATACACGATTAAAAAATAAAATAAATAAAGAACAATTGTATTATTTACCAATAACTATCGAAATTAATAATGCAACTGCTTTTACTAAAATTATAAACGATTATGTGGAATAAAGTTCAAGAAACAGTAGCATTTATAAACGATAAAACCAACCAATTTTTGCCTGAATATGGTGTGGTACTAGGTTCTGGCTTAGGCGGTTTTGCAAACGATATATCAGTTGCGTACGAAATATCTTATGCCGAAATTCTAAATTTTCCTGTTTCTACTGTAGAAGGACATAAAGGCGCATTGTTGTTTGGAACTATTGGAACAAAAAAAGTGGTTGCCATGCAAGGACGATTCCATTATTACGAGGGCTACGATATGAAGCAAGTTACGTTTCCTATTCGGGTAATGAAATATATAGGTGTTGAAAAATTAATTGTTTCCAATGCTTCTGGCGGTGTAAACCCAAATTTTAAAGTGGGCGATGTAATGATGCTAACCGATCATATTAATATGATGCCAGAACATCCGTTACGAGGTGCAAACGACAATCGGTTTGGTCCACGGTTTTTAAATATGAGTGAGCCTTATGCTAAGAAATTGCAAGAAACGGCAATAAACATTGCTCATGAACTACAAATAGATTTGAAAAAAGGCGTTTATTTAGCTTTACAAGGACCAACATTTGAAACCCTTGCCGAGTATAAAATGGTAAAAGCTATGGGTGCCGATTGCGTGGGAATGTCAACCGTGCCCGAAGTAATTGTTGCACGCCACATGAATATGGAATGTTTTGGTATTTCGGTAATTACCGATATGGGCGATGAAGAAAATATTGAAGAAGTAAATCACGAAGAAGTTTTATTAGCAGCAAAATCGGCCGAACCTAAAGTGCGAGAATTAATAAAACAACTTATATTAAACAGCTAAATATTTACTAATGCTATCATAAAAAGAATCAGGTTTAAATGGTTTTGTAATAACATCGTTCATGCCAAATGATAGTAAGTGTTCTCTATTTTCATCTAAAGAAATAGCGGTTAAGGCAATTATTGGTGTAATGGTGTTAAATTTTCGTATCTGCGTAGTTGCTTCAGTACCATTTATACCTGGTAAATGAATGTCCATTAAAATTAAATCGTAAGTAGTTGTTTTAAGGTTTTTAATAGCTGCTTCTCCAGACTCTACTAGTGTTACCACTGCTTCTTTGTTCCTGAGTAATTTAAGTGTAATCATTTGGTTAATTTTGTTATCTTCAACCAAAAGAATTTTTTTGTTTTTATAACTTATGTTAACAGTAGGATTAACAGTAGTTGCTAGTATGGCATTGTCTTTTTCAAATTCAATTTCAAAGCTAAAAGTTGCCCCTTTTTTAGGCTCACTTACAAGATGAATATCGCTTTGAAACAATTCTAATGTTTTTTTTACAATTGATAAACCTAGACCAGTTCCGCCATAAGTTCTATTAATAGCAATAGCACCTTGACTGAAACTTTCAAATATTTCTTTTTGTTTTTCATAAGGAATACCAATGCCTGTATCTTTTATTTCAAAATGAATAACAACTTTATTGTTAGCGTCTAATTTTTGTGAAATAGTAAACCATACATTACCGTTTTTACTAAATTTTATAGCATTATTAAGTAAATTAATAATAATTTGAGAAAGTCGTGTAGGGTCGCTTATAATATTGTATTTAATTAACGGGTCAAAATTGGTAAGAAACGTAACATTATTAGTAAAAATAATTTCATTAAACGAAGCGTTTATGTTGTTAACCAGTTCTTTTAAGTTAAAACTAATGTGCTCAAGTTCAATTTTGCTAGATTCTAATCGGTTTATTTCTAAAATATCGTTAATAAAATTAAGCAAATAATTTCCAGAAAATTCTAAGGATTTTATATATTTTATTTGGTCGGCTCTAGGGTTTTCTTGTAAAAGTAAATACGAAATACCGTTAATTGCATTTAAAGGTGTGCGCAGTTCGTGGCTTACGGTTGCTAAAAACTCGGCTCGTATTTTTGATGCTTTTTCTACTTTTTCTTTTTCTTCTATAAGCTCTTTATTCGTTTTCATTAACAATTCGTTAGAATGTACTCGTATTCTATTATTTTTATACAACGATAAGCTTAATAACGATAAAATAGAAATTAGAGCAATACTTAAAATGCTTATTAATTGTGTAAATTGGTTTGATTTTTCTTGAATAGATTTTTCTTGTACTTGTTTGTCTTTATCAAGCAATTCAATTTCTTTACTTTGGATATTAAAATCAATTGTTTTGTAATGAAATACAGTGGTTTTTGGAAAGTTATCTAACGCTGTTATTAAATTGTTTTTAGAAATAATGCTGTTGGGCAATATGTATTGCGAGTAACTTGAAAAAGTTAGTAAAAAAAATAATAATATGAATAATAACTTTTTTATTTTCAATTGTTTAGGTTTATGGGTAAAGTAGGGAATTTTAATGATAAAAGTATTATTTTTTAGTCAAAAATACAATTAAATCAATAATTCGCGACGAATATCCAATTTCATTATCATACCAGCCAACAATTTTTACCATTTTGTCAATTACAGAAGTTAATTGTGCATCGAACAAACAAGAATGTGTATTTCCTATAATATCAATAGAAACAATTGGATCTTCAGTGTAGGCCAAAATTCCTTTTAAATTTGTTTCTGAAGCTTTTTTGAAAGCTGCATTTATTTCTTCGATAGAAATTGGTTTTGTTACGTTAAAAGTAATATCAGTAAGTGAGCCATCTGGAACAGGAACTCGAATGCCGCAACCTCCAATTTTACCCGATAATTCAGGAAAAATTTTTGTTAAAGCTTTGGCCGCTCCTGTAGTGGTTGGTACAATTGATTGCGCTGCGCCTCGAGCTCTTCGTAAATCTTTGTGAGGTTGATCGTGTAAACTTTGATCGGTAGTGTAGGAGTGAACCGTGGTAATATAGGCTTGTTCAATTTCGCAAAGCTCTTGCAAAACCTTTATCATGGGCGCAGCATTGTTGGTGGTACAACTAGCATTCGAAATTATTTTTTCGCTACCATCAATAATCGATTCGTTCACACCTAAAACAATAGTTTTTATTTTATCGTCTTCAGGTGGAACAGATAAAATTACTCTTTTAGCTCCTACATGTAAATGTTGTTCTAATAATTCTGTAGTTTTATGTTTTCCAGTACACTCAATAACAAAATCGATATCAAATGGTTCCCAATTGAGATTCTTAATTTCTTTTTCATGAAAAAATAAATATTGTTTTTCATTAACTAAAATTCCATTTTCATTAGAAGAAATAGATTCTTTTAATACCCCATGAATGCTGTCATATTTCAATAAATGCGCCATGGTTTTGTTATCGGCAATGTCATTTATAGCAATAACTTCAATAGTAGGATGGTTGAGTAATAATCGAAATAGATTGCGACCAATTCGTCCAAAACCATTAATTGCTATTCGAATTTTTTGAGGCATATTATAAATATTTACTGGCTTCTTTTTTACTTAAAGATGCTAAAGTGTGATTGGAGATAAATTGACGTACCCATTCTGGATTTTTTTTAGCATATTCTCGCAACGACCAACCTATAGCTTTATTAATGAAAAATTCTTTTGAGTTGAGGTTGCTGGTAATAGCGTAAGTTAAAAACGCTGTATCTGTTTTTTCTTTTCCTTTTAACTGGCTAATTATAGTAGTTCTTTTCAACCACATATCGTCTGTAGCATTCCATTTTTTTAAAATAGCTTTTGTTTCAGGAAACTGATAAAACATATAGCCAATTATATGGCTAGTAATGGTATCAATAGAATCCCACCATTGATGGGAAGTTAATAATTTTAATATATTATCAAAATCATTGGCTGTAAGATGTTTTTTTTTAGCAATAAGATAATCCATTGCTACATAATGCATTTCTCGTTCTTTGTAATTCCAAAGTTCAAAAACTATTTTCCAATCAATATTTTTTTCACTTTTAAGTGCTTGTAAATAGGGTTTCTGAATTGCTGTTCTTATTGGGTTTTGAACGCCAATAAATGGAAAATTATTTTTCATATACTTTTCCATAGCCACCTTTTTTTCAGGATTTGAGGCTAAACAAAGATCATTATATAATTGAGAAAACATCATTACAAAATGTGTTTTTCTGCATGATATGAAGAACGTACCAATGCACCACTTTCAACATGACGGAAACCTAAGTCTTTCGCTATTTTTTCATATTTTTCAAATTGCTCAGGGCGAATGTATTCTTTTACTGGTAAATGTTTTTTGCTGGGTTGTAAATATTGACCAATAGTAACGATATCTACTTTAGCATTTGCTAAATCATGTAAGGTTTCAATAACTTCTTCTTCGGTTTCGCCCAAACCTAGCATAATACCCGATTTGGTTCTGTTGATGCCTTGTTCTTTTAAATATTTTAAAACTTCCAAACTTCGGTCGTATTTGGCTTGAATACGAACTTCACGCGTTAATCGACGTACGGTTTCCATGTTGTGCGAAACTACTTCGGGTGCAACTTCAATAATACGATCAATATTGCGATGTACGCCTTGAAAATCTGGAATTAAAGTTTCTAATGTAGTATTTGGATTCATTCGACGAATGGCTTTTACGGTTTCTGCCCAAATTATCGAACCCATATCCTTTAAATCATCACGATCAACCGAAGTTATAACTGCATGTTTAATGTTCATTAACTTTATTGAACGTGCTACTTTTTCAGGTTCGTCCCATTCCACATCTTCAGGTCGTCCAGTTTTTACACCGCAAAAACCACACGAGCGCGTGCAAATATTTCCTAAAATCATAAAAGTAGCCGTGCCTTCGCCCCAGCATTCGCCCATATTGGGGCAACTGCCTGATGTACAAATAGTGTTGAGTTTGTATTTGTCAACCAAACCACGCAAATCGGTATAGTTTTTACCTGTTGGTAATTTTACGCGTAGCCATTTTGGTTTGGGTTCTCTAGGAGGAAATACGTTTTCAGTAACTTCTTTCATTTCATGAAAAATTTGAAATGCAAAGATACAACTTGAAATTTAGAAATTAGAATTTAGAAATTAGAATTTTGGGACTTTACAAAACCATTATAAATTACTTTTTCTTCGAAATAATTTCGGCTAATAATTTTTTAGCACGTAGCAATTTTATTTTGATGTTATTCAGTGGTTCATCAAGCACTTCAGCCATTTCTTTATAGCTCATTTCTTGAAAATAACGCATTTGAATAACTTCTTGATAAGCAGGTTTTAATTGTTTAATACACAACAAAAGTTGCGATAAATTTTGCTCTGTAATTAGTTCGTCTTCAGCAGATGGAGTATCATCAATAATATTAATTGTTTGGTTATGATTGTTGTTGTCAATTGTTACAAATAAAGACGATTTCTTTTTGCGAAGCAAATCGATATGTACATTTTTTGCAATGGCAATTAGCCAAGTATTAAAAGCAAAATCGGTATTATAAGATTGTATTTTGTCGAAAGCTTTGGCAAATGTTTCAATTACAATTTCCTCGGCATCGTATTCGTTTTCGGTGCGTTTTAGCATAAAACCATATACTTCGTTCCAATAAAAATCGAGCAAAAAAGTAAAGGCAACTTGGTCGCCTTGTTTTGCTTGTTGTATATTAGCTTGAATAATTTCAGAAGTTATTTCCAATGGTTCGGTTTTGAAAAAATATTAGTTATAAAAAGCGATAATTGTGTGAAGATAACAATTATTTCGATAATTGGAAACCAATACATAACATCTTTTTCTTTTAATTTTTCTGATGCCATTCCTAGTGAAATCCATGTAAAAAGATAACGAACAGCAACAAGAGTTAGTACAATTATCCATTTATGTTGAAAAGCCAGTAAAATTATGGCTAGTATTAAAAAAGACAATTGTGAAAAGTAAAATAATCCTAATTGGAATTTATCGAACGTTTTATAATGTTTTGCCGTTGTAATATGGCGTCGTTTTTGCGTAATCCATTCCTTAAAGGTATGCTTTGGTTCAGAATAGGTAAAACTATCTTCCGAAAAACAGATTGTTGTATTTTTAGCCGTTGCGGCTTGGTTTATAAATAAATCGTCGTCGCCAGAACGAATTTTCATATGATCAATAAAACCGCGAACATTATAAAATTCGGTAGTTTTATAAGCTAAATTTCGACCAATTCCCATATAAGGTTTGCCATTTTTTGCCCAAGCAAAATATTGTGTAGCAGTTAAAAGGGTTTCGAAACGAATAATTTTATTTAAAAACGAGTTTTTAACTTTTGTATAAGCGCCATAACCCAAAACTATCGTCTTTTTCTCGGTAAAATGTGCTGTCATTTCCGAAATCCAATTTTTAGAATTTGGGAAACAATCGCCATCGGTTAACAATAAATAATCGTTTTTAGCAGCTTTTATTCCTAAAGTTAGTGCGTATTTTTTATTGCCCCAAAAAGCTTCATTATTAGCTACTTTAACTAGTTTTACACGGCTGTCTTGTTTTTCAAATTCTTCAAAAATATCGAGGGTTTCATCGGTAGATGCGTCATCAATTAAAACCAATTCAAAGTTTGGATAGTTTTGTTGCAGTAGTAACGGAACAAATTGTTTTACATTTTTGGCTTCGTTTTTAGCGCAAACTATTACTGAAACCGAAACTTTTTTTGGCGTTCCATTTCTAGCTTTTAAAAACGAAAATTTTCCAAAAATAACAATATAATATACAAATTGAATAAGCGTAACCACGCCTAAAGCATAGAGTAAAATTTCTAAAACCATAAAAAAGGTAAAACTTAAGAATGTGAAGTTTCGTTACAATCTTGATACTGGTCTGGCGTTCTGCCGCAAAAGCTACAACTTTCGCCTTCTTTGTTTAAAAACGGACTTTGGCTAGCACAAGTTCCGGCAAATTTACCATCTTTTTTACTCCAAATTTTAATGGCAATTCCAGCAACTGCTACTAATAATAATCCTATGGTAATTAATGCAAGTTTCATAAAAGTTTATTTGGTGCAAATTTACAAAAGAAAAATGATTTCCAATTGATAATTCGTAATTGATAATTCGTAATTGATAATTCGTAATTAAATAATATTCACTTCTGCATCAATGGCAATGCCAAATTTTTCTAAAACTGTTTTTTGTATCAATTTCGACAAATCAAAAATTTCTTTTCCAGTAGCTTCGCCATAATTTACTAAAACCAGAGCCTGATTTTTGTGAATACCCGCATCGCCAAAACGTTTTCCTTTAAAACCAGCTTGTTCAATAAGCCAACCTGCAGGCACTTTAACTTCGTTTTCGGAAACTTTGTAATGCGGCATTTCAGGATAATTTTGAACTGCCTTTTCGTAAAGTTCTTTTGAAATAATAGGATTTTTGAAAAAACTTCCGCTGTTGCCCAGCTCTTTCGGATTGGGTAATTTGCTACTGCGAATGGCGATTACAGCTTCGCTAATAGTTTTAATTGTTGGGTTTTCAACATTCATTTTCGCTAATTCAGCATCGATTGCGCCGTAAGAAGTGTTGAGGTTGTGTTTCTTTTTAGTCAATTTAAAAATAACCGATGTAATAATGAATTGGTTTTTTAATTCATTTTTAAATACACTTTCACGATAGGCAAATTGGCATTCTTCATTTGTAAACGTTCGCATTTGCTGTGTGGCAACTTCCATAGCTTCGCAGCTAAACATAGTATCTTTTATTTCCACGCCATAGGCACCAATATTTTGTATGGGCGTTGTGCCCACATTTCCAGGAATTAACGATAAGTTTTCGATACCACCAAAATCTTTGGCGATACACCATTGTACAAATTCATGCCAATTTTCGCCTGCATTTCCTTTTACCCAAACGAAATTTTCGTTTTCTTTTACTACTTCAATTCCTTTTATATTTATATGAACAACTAGTTTTTCAATGTTTTGAGTGAGTAGCATATTACTTCCGCCACCTAAAATAAAAATATCGTGATTATTTTTTAGAACATTTGCTAATTCTTTTGTTGAAGTAACTTCAATAAACGATTTAGCTTGTGCTTCAATTCCGAAAGTGTTATAGTTTTTTAGCGAAAAATGATGTTGGTAGTTCATTTTAAAAAAAGAATTACAAATTAAATATTTTATACGATTGGTGTGTTTGTTTTACAATGCCTTCGGTTCGTTCTTCATGCGTGTCGGAAATAAAAATTTGCCCAAAAACATCATTATCAACCATAGTTACTATTTTTTCAACTCTTGACGCATCTAGTTTATCAAAAATATCGTCAAAAAGTAAAATAGGCGCAGAACCATTTTTTTGTTTTAAAAAGGCAAATTGGGCTAATTTTAACGCTATTAAAAACGATTTTTGTTGTCCTTGCGAGCCAAATTTCTTAACAGGGTAACCTTCAATTTCAAACATTAAATCGTCTTTATGAATTCCAGAACTTGTATATTGAATAACTCGATCTTTATTGCGGTTTTCTTTTAGCAAATCGTTAAACGATTTGTTTAACAACTGACTCTGATAAACCAAATCTACATTTTCGGCTTTATTTGAAATTTCGGTATAATATTTTTTGAAAATAGGAATGAACTGCGCTAAAAATTGTTGGCGTTTTTCAAAAATGACATTACCAAGCGGCACAATTTGTTCGTCGTAAATGGCTAAATTGTCGTTATCGAAAGTGTTGTTTGCTGCAAAATATTTTAGTAAAGCATTGCGTTGCGAAATCAGTTTTTGATATTGAATTAATTCGTTCAAATACAAATTATCTTGAGTTGAAATTACACTATCAATAAATTTTCGTCTGGTTTCACTTCCTTCCGAAATTAAATCGTTGTCTGAAGGCGAAATAATAACTAAGGGAATAAAACCGATATGTTCCGAAAGTTTTTCGTAAATTTTATTATTGCGTTTTACTATTTTTTTTTGCCCTTTTTTTAAACTGCATGTTATTTTTTCGTCTTTATCGTTTTTATAAAAAACAGCATCTAGTAAAAAAAAATCTTCGTTGTGTTTAATGTTTTGAACAGCTTGCGGATTAAAATAACTTTTAGTATATGCCAAATGATAAATAGCATCTAAAATATTGGTTTTGCCTACACCATTTTTCCCCACAAAACAATTAATTTTACTATCGAAAGTAAATTCGTTTTGCGCTATATTTTTATAATTGATAAGATGAAGCTGCTTTAAAAACACAATAAAAAATTTGGTTACAAAAATAATAGATATTCCACAAAGTAGCTTTTAAAATAAAGTTTTTTAAAACGAATGTTATTTTTAAATTATTTTTTATGTGAGTTTCAATAAAAATTATATTTTTGCACCTCTAATAAATTTGAAATAAATGGCGACTTATAACAAAAGAGGTTACAAAGCTCCTAAACCGAAAGAAGAAAAATTTGAAAATGAATTCGAAGAAGTAGTTGATACTTCAGATAGTACAACAGCAGAGGTTTTTGATGCGCTTGATGAAACAGCAAATAAAACCGAAGATTGGGTTGTAAAAAATCAAAAGGTAATTTTAGCAGTTATTGCGGTTATTGCATTAGCTACATTAGGCTACTTTTTTTACAATAAATTTGTGGTTGAACCTAAAACCGAGCAAGCTTTAAACGATATTTATCAAGCACAATCATACTTTAACGAAGCACTTACGAACACAACAGCTCAAGATTCGTTGTTTAAATTAGCACTTAACGGAGGCGAAGGTAAACAAGGTTTTGTTGGTATAGCCGATACTTATAGCGGAACTAAAACAGGAAATTTAGCAAACTATTACGCAGGTATGTCGTATATGCACTTACAAGATTTTAAAAATGCTGAAAAATATTTATTAAATTTTAAAACCGATGAGGTTGTTTTAGGTGCTATGGCGCAAGGTGCACTAGGCGATGCGTATTCAGAATTAGGTAAAGTTAACGAAGCTATAGAAGCATACAAAAAAGCAGCTTCAATTAGTGAGAACGATTATACTGCACCAAGATTCTTAACAAAAGCCGCACAATTAGCATTTTTAAACAATAAAAAGGAAGAAGCTAATAAGCTTTTTACAGAAATTAAAGATAAATACGAAACTTCTAGAGAGGCTCAAAATATTGATGCTTACATTGAAATGACAAAATAAGCTAAATGGCTACCGAAAATAAAAATTTATCACAATACGATAAAGCTACAATCCCAAATGCGGAATTATTTCGGTTTGGGATTGTTGTTTCAGAATGGAACGAAACCATAACCGAAGGTTTGTTTAACGGAGCAAAAACAGCACTTTTAGATTGTGGTGCTTTAGAAAAAAATATAATTCGCTGGAATGTTCCAGGTAGTTTCGAATTAATTTTTGCCGCAAAAAAAATGCTAGAACATAGAGATGTAGATTGCGTTATTGTAATAGGAAGCGTTATAAAAGGCGAAACCATGCACTTCGATTTTGTTTGCGAAGGCGTTACGCAAGGAATTAAAGATTTAAATGTTAACTATAGCAAACCTACTATTTTTTGTGTGTTAACCGATAATACTATGCAGCAGTCTATAGATAGAAGTGGTGGTAAACACGGCAATAAAGGAACCGAAGCGGCAATTGCTGCTATAAAAATGGCAGCCTTAAAAAGAAATATATCCCTAGATAAAATATAGCATTTCAAATTCAAATAGAATCCCGATTTATTCGGGATTTTTTCTTAACAAATATTTCAGGAAAAAATCTTCAAAAAATCCGTATTTTTGAAAAAAATCGAAAATGAAGCTTGGGAAAGTAAAAAATAAAACGTTTAAATACCAACCTCGATTTTTAAAGGAAAATGTAACAGAAATAACAGACGATATAACTTCAGAAAAAAATGATTTTATATTGAAATGGAATGAAAATCGAAAACAAAATAGAAAAGTAAAAGGCGCTTTGTCATTACCCATTTATATTGCGCTATTGCTTTTAGTGTTAATTGGGTTATATATAGCAAATTTGTATATAAAGTAAATGTAGTATGGGACTTTTGAGTAGAAGAAAAAATAAAAAATTTAGTTATCAGCCACGTTATTTTGACGATAAAGGCAAAGGAAATCCGTTTGAAATAAAACCAATGTTCGACGAGTTCCGAGTTACGGTAGGAAACAACAAAGGCTTAAAAGCAAAGTTTATTGCTGCTTTGAACGATTTTAAACACAATCAAAACAAAGAAGCAAACCGAAGAATACTTATTATTGTAGCGGTTTTACTGATTGTTTTTTTAGTTATTATCGATTTCGATTTGTCTATTTTCAAAAGAAAGTAAATGCCAAGTATTATTCAACTTTTACCCGATCATGTTGCCAATCAAATTGCAGCTGGAGAAGTAGTGCAACGCCCAGCTTCGGTTGTAAAAGAGTTATTAGAAAACAGTATTGATGCCGCTGCAACCGATATAAAGTTGGTTATAAAAGATGCTGGAAAAACACTAATTCAAGTTATTGATAACGGTAAAGGAATGAGTGTAACCGACGCCAGAATGTGTTTTGAACGCCACGCTACTTCTAAAATAAAAAATGCCGAAGATTTATTTAATTTACATACTAAAGGTTTTCGTGGCGAGGCTTTAGCATCTATTGCTGCAATTGCGCATGTAGAGTTAAAAACCAAACAAGACCAAGAAGAATTAGGAACACATATTATTATTGAAGGTAGTAAATTTGTTTCGCAAGATGTGGCGGTTTTACCCAAAGGAACTTCGTTTTTAATTAAAAATTTGTTTTTTAATATTCCTGCAAGGCGAAATTTCCTAAAATCAGATACGGTTGAAATGCGTCATATTGTAGATGAGTTTCAGCGTGTAGCATTGGCGCATCCTCAAATTTATTTTACATTACTTCACAACGGAAGCGAAATCTTTAATTTACCGCCATCTAATTATCGTCAACGAATTGTAAATATTTTTGGCGGAAAAACCAATGAAAAATTAGTTCCTGTAACCGAAGAAACCGAATTGGTTAAAATTACAGGCTTTATTGGTAAACCCGAATTTGCCAAAAAAAATAGAAACGAACAATTTTTCTTTGTTAACAATCGCTTTATAAAAAGCGCCTATTTGCACCACGCCATTACCAATGCTTACGAAGGATTAATAAAAGACGGTTGCCAGCCAAGTTATTTTTTATATTTAGATGTGCCACCAAATACTATTGATATTAATATTCATCCTACAAAAACCGAAATAAAGTTCGACGACGAGCAATCGTTATACGCTATTCTTCGCGCTTCGGTAAAACATAGTTTAGGACAATTTAATGTAGCGCCTGTTCTCGATTTTGAACACGACCAAAATTTAGATACACCTTACAGTTATAAAGATAAAACAAGCAATATGCCAAGTATTCAGGTAGATGCTAATTTTAATCCGTTTGCGAGTGAAGAAAAATCAGAAAATTCAAATTCACGTTCGGTTTCGTTTGCTTCAAAAGGTAATTTCATTCCTAAAAAAGAAACGCAATCGTGGGAAAGCTTATATGTTGATTTAAAAAATGATACAAGAGCAATAACATCGTCTATTTCATATGAAAAAGAAGAAGAAGTAGGCTCATTATTTACTGATGAAAAAGTAGCAACAGTAACATCGTTTTATCAAATTCATAAAAAATATATTGTAAGTTCTATAAAATCGGGAATGTTAGTTGTTGATCAAAACAAAGCGCATCAGCGTGTTTTATATGAACAATTTTTAACAAATATTACGGTTCAAGAAGCAGCGAGTCAACAATTATTATTTCCATTAGAATTGTATTATTCGTTCGACGAAATCGAATTCATAAAAGAACTACAAGTATCCTTAGAAAATACAGGTTTTGTTTTTGATGCTATAGGCTCGGAAAGTGTTCAAATTTCTGGAATTCCAGTAAATGTTCAAGAAAGCGAAGTTTCAATTGTTTTAGAAGAATTAATTGCTAATTTGCAAAGTGAAATTCCAAATAATAATTTTTCATTACATGATGGCATAGCCAAAACAATGGCAAAAAGTTTAGCCGTAAAAACAGGTACAACTTTAACAAGTACAGCGCAAGAAAATTTAGTACATTCGCTTTTTGCTTGCAAAGAACCTACAATTTCACCTTTTAATAAACCCACTTTTATAACGTTAAGTGTAGAAGATTTAGATAAAAAATTTGCTTTATGATGCGAATGACCGAAATGGTTAAGCATTTGCTAATCATTAATATTATATTTTTTATAGGAAGCCAAATAGCACCACAAGCAGAGGAATTATTTGCGTTGTATTATTTTGAAAATCCAAAATTTAAAATTTGGCAACCGCTTAGCCATATGTTTATGCACGGCAATCTTATGCACATTTTCTTCAATATGTTTGCGTTGGTTTCCTTTGGTACTGCTTTAGAACAATATTGGGGAAGCAAAAAATTCTTGTTTTTCTATATTTCTTGTGGCATAGGCGCTATGTTGCTGCACACAGGTGTAAATTACTACGAGTTTCATTCTAATTATAACTTTTTAATAGAAAATGGTATTTCGGCTGAGGGTATTCAAACCTTATTACAAGGCGGAAGTATTAATGTAAATAGTACTGCAGACCAGTTTTTAATGCAAAACGCTATAAATAAAATGTCTATGGCTTATAATGTGCCTGCTGTGGGTGCATCGGGTGCAATATATGGGCTGTTAGTTGCGTTTGCGTTTATGTATCCAAATGCAGAATTGGCTATGATGTTTATCCCAGTACCTATAAAAGCAAAGTATTTTGTGCCTATAATTTTAGGAATTGATTTGTTTTTAGGTTTACGAGGCGATTCATTATTCGGTGGAACAGGAACAGGCGTAGCACATTTTGCTCATCTTGGTGGTGCAATTTGCGGGTTTTTTATGATGTGGTATTGGAAAAAAAATCAGTTCGATAAAAACCGTTGGGATAGATAAGTAGAAGTCAAAAGTCAAAAGTCAAAAGTCAAAAGTTGAAAGTTGAAAGTCAAAAGTTGAAAGTTGAAAGTTGAAAGTTGAAAGTTGAAAGTTGAAAGTTGAAAGTTGAAAGTTGAAAGTTGAAAGTTGAAAGTTGAAAGTGAAATAAAATATGCCTATACTAGACGATTTAAAATTACAATACAAAACAGGAGGAATAGTACAAAAACTAATCTTCTGGAATGTTGGTGTGTTTCTTTTGTCGTTAATTTTTTTCTATCATTTTAAAGGCAATTATTTTCAGTTTCCAAATTGGTTGTCGTTGCATGCTAAAGCGTCTGAATTTTTAAAAACACCTTGGACAGCTGTAACCTATATGTTTGTGCACGCAGGTTTTTTACATTTGTTGTTTAATCTTATTGTGCTTAATTTTTCGGGGCGATTGTTTACTACATTTTTTACCGAAAGGCAGTTGTTTGGTGTTTATATTTTGGGTGGAATTTTCTCTGGAATTGCTTTTGTACTTTTATATAGTGTATTAGGAATTTCTGCACAATTAGTTGGCGCAAGCGGTGCTATTATGGCAGTTTTAGTGGCTACAGCTGCTTATGCACCGTATATGGAAATTCGTTTGGCGTTAATTGGTCGTGTAAAGCTTTGGCACATTACAGCAGTTTTATTGGTTATCGATTTAATTCAGCTTCCAGTTGAAAACAGTGGTGGGCATTTAGCACATTTAGCAGGTGCATTATTTGGTTTTTTATATGTAAAATTGCTTCAAAATGGAACCGATTTAACAAAGCCTATTTCTCAATTTCAAGATGCAATTGAAAACCGAAACAAAGCCAAAATACCTTTTAAAAAAGTGCATAAAAACAAAACAAATTATAAAACTAAAACAACCTATACAAAAACAGAACACCAACAAAAAATTGATGAAATTTTAGACAAAATTAGTCAATCGGGTTACGATAGTTTAACCAAAGCCGAAAAGGAATATTTATTTAAAGCAGGTAACTAGTGAAACAAGAATCTTTTATAAGTAAAATAGCTTTTTTTTGTAATAAAGTATTGGCTTTACTTACGGTTTTGGCCTATATTTTGCCTTTTTTAGCGCCTAAATTGTTTCCGTTTTTAAGTGTTTTAACCTTATCATTTCCGTTATTAATTATTTTAAACTTTGCTTTTTTTATTCTTTGGGCATTACAATTAAAACGAAAAATGTTCCTTTCTGGAATTGTTTTACTCTTAGGTTTAACTTTTGTAACCAAATTATACAACTTTTCGGAAACCAATTTACCAAAAGAACCTACCGATTTTACTTTAATGAGCTACAATGTTCGCTTATTTAATTTATACGAATGGTTGCCTATTAAAAATGTTCCCGAACAAATTACCGATGTTATTCAAAATTACAATGCCGATATTTTATGTTTACAAGAATATTCGCCAAACGATAGAGTTCGCTTGCGAAACTATCCGTATAAATATGTAAAAGTGTATGGAGGAAAAAACAAATCGGGACAGGCTATTTATTCTAAATTTAAAATTATAAACAAAGGCGAACTCGATTTTCCGAATTCGAATAACAATGTAATTTTTGCCGATATTGTAAACCAAAACGACACTATTAGAATATATAGTATGCACTTACAATCGGTTAAAATTAGTACCGATATTCACGAAAAATTAGACGAAAGCAAGTCGAAATTTATTTTTAAGCGCATTAGCGAGGCTTTTAGCGAACAACAACTACAAGCCGAAATGATAAGTGAGCATTACCAAAAATGCCAGTATCCGAAAATTATTTGCGGCGATATGAATAATAGTGCTTTTTCGTATGTGTATAGAACCATAAAAGGAAACTTGAACGATGCCTTTGAACAAGCAGGAACAGGTTTTGGAAAATCGTATAATTTTAACTTTTATCCAGCTCGTATCGACTATGTTTTAACAGAACCTGTTTTTAAAATAAAAGAATTTAAAACCGATACTAAAGTAAAATTAAGCGACCATTTTCCGGTTTATACTCGAATGAGTTTAGAAAAATAATTATAAAGCTTGTTTTTTTAGATAAGCAACAGCGTGTCTTCCTTCATTAAAAAGTAAATCTAAAATACTTAAATTAGCTAAAAAACCGTGTTTTTCATTAAATACCTGAATGTACGATTCGTTAATAAATGTATCTTTTTTACCATTTGCTAAATAGCGAAAATCGGTTTTATTTTCAATTTTATGAAAATATTCGGTTGTTGTTTCAAAGGGCAATGTAATGCCTAAACAATTGTTTACAATTTCAAAAATTTCGAAATTTAAATCCATCATAAATTCTTGTTTTTTTTGAAAAATGGGTAAAAAATCATCTTCAAAAAATTCGAAATAAGGTGAAGTTCTATAGGCTGCTTCTAATGATTTAAAGTGATTTTTTTGCCAATCAAAATCGTTTTCTATGCGAACATCTTTAAATTTTTGTCGTTTATCTTTATTGTGTTTTATAGGAATATTTAACATTTGCAAGCCGTTTGGACTATAAATGTACATTCGGTTTCTATTGGTTTGTTTTTGAAAATTATCTTCTACTTCAAAAGTAATTTCATTGGCTTGTATCATAGCCACATAATGACTAATAGAAGGGAAGTATGTTGGGTGTAAAATGATTTGTTTCATTTGTTTGTATTTGTTTCAAGTTGTTTTTGTTTAAGGCTCAAATTAATAACTTGAAACCTAAAACTTGTAACAAAAAATCTAGGCGTTATCTTTTTTCTTTTTCTTACGGAAATAGTCAAAACCAAAATATATGGCAAGAGCAACTAAGAAATATAAAAAATACGATTTTGGCTGTCCGTCTCCAGAAACGGTTGTAAATAAACGATTCCAACGAATTTTATTTGCAATTCCTTTAGCGTTAGAATCCCAACTCATCCATATAAATATAGGCTTACCTACAATGTGGTCTTCTGGAACAAAACCCCAATACCTTGAGTCTTCCGAACGATGGCGATTATCGCCCATCATCCAGTAATAATCTTGCCCAAAAGTATAGGTTGTTGTGGGTTTGCCATCAATTAAAATTTCGTTTCCTTTTACATCTAAAGTATGATGCTCGTAATCGGTAATTAGTTTTTTATAAAAAGGTAATGTTTCATCATTCAGTTCAACTGTTTTTCCTTTTTCGGGAATATAAATTGGTCCTAAATTATCGACATTCCAATTTTGATTGTATGGAAAAATAGTAGCTTCTTTTTCTGTTGCAATTACTGGAATTAATTTTTTTATACCAGGTACGTTTTTTAGTCTTTCGGCAGCTTCATTAGAAAGTGCGGTAAATAATAAGGTATCGGTAGCAATTTGACCCGCAGGATCGGTAATTTGAAGTTCTTGTACTAAATAGTCTGTGTTTATAGGTGTTCCGTCCCAAACGGCTTTGTATGAAAATTGCGGTTTTGCTCTTTCGGGCAGTATTAACGGTTTGCCATTTGAGTACAAAATGCTATTTTTTATTTCAATTGTATCGCCAGGAATACCTACGCATCGTTTTACATAGTTCGATTTTTTGTCTATAGGTTTTATGTATTTTCGTTCTTTTGTAAAAAATTGGCGTACTGTATCGGCAGGCCAGTTAAAAACTACAATATCGTTGCGTTCTATTTTTTGATAACCTGGTAAGCGAAAATACGGTAATTGAAATTTGTTTTTCCATGAATCTTTTTCGTTTTCATTATCGTTGTACAAATACGATTTTGTGTGTAAAAACGGAATGGTGTCGTGTACCATTGGCGCAGCAACGGTAGTCATAGGTGTGCGAGCTCCGTAGTTGTATTTGCTTACAAATAAAAAATCGCCTACTAATAATGTTTTTTCTAATGAAGATGTAGGTATAGTAAACGGTTGAATAAAATAGGTATGTACAAACGTAGCTACAATAATAGCAAAAGCTAACGAACCAATGGTTTCCATTGCTTTGTTTGGTGCTTTGGTATCGCGATTGGCATAATAAGTTACATTTTGTGTGTAATTAACATAGGCAATATACAAACCAAATGTAACCACGCCTAATACCATATCGAGTGTGGTTTTTTTGCCAAAAGTTCGCAAGGTTTCTATCCATACAATAGGAAACATAAACAAATTGATTATAGGAATAAAGAGCAACAGTGTCCACCAAGTAGGACGATTAATGATTTTCATTAAAACAATTGCGTTATAAATAGGCACAAAGGCTTCCCATGCTTTTCTACCTGCTTTTTGGTATAATTTCCAAGTGCTTAATCCGTGAATAACTTGAATAATTAAAATAAATATAATCCAACTTGATGTTTCCATAATTTTTTATTTAGAGTGAAGAATATAGAGTAAAGAAAAAAGACTTATTGAAGTCTGTTTTGAAATCCCATAGCCATTCTTTGAAATTCTTCGATTTTTATTTCTATTATATTAAATTTTTCTTCGGTAATATATTTTCTATGCTTTGCAATTATTAGTTGAGTTGTCAATTCAAAAGATGAACCTAACACAATATCAATAAAATGGCTGAATGATTTATCTGTTCTTGAAGAACCTTCAGCAATATCACTTGGAATTGAAATCGAACATCTACTTATTTGAGAACTTAAATCATATCTTTCATGAATGGGAAAATTTATTAAAATACCTGAAACGTCATTTGCAATTTCTAAACTGAATTGCCAGATTTTCAAATTTTTATAATTATGTCTTTTTCCACTCATTAATTGTCTTTTTTCTATAGTCTATTATCTATTTTCTGAAAAAAGTACGTCTTTCATTGTAAATACGCCTTTTTTACCCAAAATCCACTCGGCTGCAATAACGGCTCCTAAGGCAAAACCTTCGCGTGAATGTGCGGTATGTTTTATTTCAATTTGATCGACTTCGCTATCGTAAAAAACACTGTGTGTTCCGGGTACGTTTTCGATTCTTTTGGCGTCAATATGAATTTCATTTTTTTTTGCGGTTTCCAATGTCCAATTAGCATAATCTGTATTTTTTATAATACCGTTTGCCAATGAAATTGCCGTTCCACTTGGTGCATCTAATTTTTGTGTATGATGAATTTCTTCCATTGAAACGTTGTATTGTTCTAAATTTGCCATCATTTTTGCTAAATACTCATTCAATTCAAAAAAGATGTTTACACCCAAACTAAAATTTGAACCATAAATAAAACTTCCATTATTTTGATTGCATAATGCTACCATTTCGTTGTATTTATCGAGCCAACCAGTTGTTCCGCTTACTACAGGAATATTGTTTTTAAAACAAGTACTTATATTTTCGACAGCACAATTAGGAACACTAAAATCAATTGCTACATTGGCATTTTCTAATCCGTTAAATGAGTCGTTACTTCCTTTTCGTAAAACAATTTCATGATTGCGTTCTAAAGCTATACGTTCGATAACTTTTCCCATTTTTCCGTAGCCTAAAAGTGCAATTTTCATAATGGTATTAGTGCTAGTTGTTTTAGTTACGTTAATTAAAATTATGTTAAAAATTATAGGTCAGTTTTAAGCCTGTAGTAAACTTATAGTCAATTTCATTTTGTCTAATGTCTGGCGTAACCGATAAGTTGTCGTTTACATTAAATTGCATTAAATGCGCATCTACATTTGCATCTACAATGTTTAAAATATAAATTCCTGCTGTAATTAAAGCCGATAAATCTCTGTTTTTACGATGAAAGCGTTGTGCCCGAATAAGTCTGTCGTCTGATAATCCACCATAAATAGGATGTGCTGTGCCTAGAGAAGTTCCGTCTAAACGACGTTTGTATTCGTCTCTAAACTCGTGGTATTTTTTGTTGTTAAAAGAATAGAAGTAAATTCCAGCACCAAGACCTGCATAAACAATAGGAATTTTCCAATATTTTTTATTATAAGCTTGGCCTAAACCAGGTACTAATGCCGAATAAAAAGCGGCTTTTGCTGGTGCTAATGGGTTTATTTTGGTTTGCGTGGTATCTTTCGCTATAAGCGCTAGTTCGTTTTCTTGTTGTGCTAAAGCAGTAGTGCTGTGAACTAAAATTATAACGAATATGTAAACAATAAAACGCACTAATTATTGATTAGTTTTACAATACGATTAAAATCTTCTTCCGAATGAAAAGGAATTGTAATTTTTCCTTTTCCGTTACCTGCTACTTTTACCTCTACTTTTGCTCCAAAAAAATTGGTAAATGCTTTTTTGTCGTTTTCTTCTACATCAAACGATGTTGCCAATTTTTTAGCTGCTTTGGGTTTTAAGCTGTCTTGGTATTTTTTTACCAAGGCTTCGGTTTCTCTAACCGATAAGTTTTGGGTTACTACTTTATGGTAAATATCGCTTTGTACATCGGCATCGTCAATAGTAATTAGAGCTCTACCGTGCCCCATTGAAATAAAGCCATCGCGCATTCCTGTTTGAATAATAGGATCTAGCTTTAGTAAGCGCAAATAGTTAGCAATTGTAGAACGTTTTTTACCTACTTTATCGCTTAACTCTTCTTGTGTAAGGTTTATTTCGTCGATTAATCGTTGGTAAGAAAGGGCAACTTCAATTGGGTCTAAATCGTGACGTTGTATGTTTTCGACCAATGCCATAACTAACGATTCATTGTCGTTAGCCAAGCGAATGTAAGCTGGAATAGTTTCTAATTTGGCTAGTTTAGAAGCTCGTAATCTTCGTTCCCCAGAAATTAATTGGTACTTATTAAAATCTAATTTTCGTACAGTAATAGGTTGAATTACGCCTAATTCTTTTATCGATTTTGCTAATTCTTGTAAGGTTTCTTCGTTAAAATTGCTTCTTGGTTGAAATGGGTTTATTTCTATAGCCTCTAATTCAAGTTCTATAATATTGCCCACAACTTTATCTGCATCTTTGTCTTCTACCGATTTAATATCGTTTGAAGGATCTTTTAATAGTGCCGATAAACCTCTTCCTAATGCTTGTTTTTTAACTGCTTTTGCCATTATTGTATTACTTGTTTTTTTGTATAATTTCTTCGGCTAAATTTAAGTAATTACTTGCTCCTTTACTAGTTGCATCATAATTAATTATACTTTCGCCAAAGCTGGGAGCTTCGCTTAATTTAATATTTCGTTGTATAACGGTATCAAAAACCATATTGTTAAAGTGTTTTTGAACTTCTTCTACCACTTGGTTCGATAAGCGCAAACGCGAATCGTACATGGTTAACAATAAACCTTCAATATCTAAATTAGGGTTGTGTATTTTTTGCACGCTTTTAATCGTGTTTAATAATTTGCCTAAGCCTTCTAGGGCAAAATATTCGCACTGAATAGGTATTACCACACTATCGGCAGCTGTTAGCGCATTAAGGGTAAGTAAACCTAGCGATGGCGCACAATCAATAATAATGTAATCGTATTTTTCTTTTACCGATTGTAATGCTTGTTTTAGCATATACTCGCGGTTTTCTTTATCTACTAATTCAATTTCAATGGCAACCAAATCGATATGCGCGGGAATTATCGAAACGTTTGGAGCAGTACAACTTACTGTTGCTTCTTCGGGCGTATTACTATGTTCTAAAATTTGGTATGTTCCTACTGCTACATTTTCAACATCGATACCTAAACCCGAACTGGCATTAGCCTGCGGATCGGCATCTATTAAAAGCACTTTTTTTTCTAAAACACCTAAAGCAGCAGCAAGATTTACTGAAGTTGTGGTTTTTCCTACGCCACCTTTTTGATTCGCAATTGCTATAATTTTACCCATTAGTTATACTAAAATTTAAGACGGTAAAAATACAATTATTTATGGTTTATTCAAGTGTAAGTTTTCAACAAATGTTACTTTTTTAATTTATTTAACCTATTTATAAGAATGTTTTAAAACTTTTATTTTTGTACCAAATTAAGATTATGAAAATCAATATTATTACGCCAATGGAAATTGAAAGCGAAAAGGTAAAGAGTGCTATTGCGAGGATTCAAAATAAAAAACACAACTATAATTTGGTTACTTCTGAAATTGGTAGGGAAGCAACAGCCAAAGCAATGATGAATTTACCCGATAGCGATATAAATATTCTATTGGGTTTTGCTGCAATTGTAGGAAAAGAGGAAGAAATGCCAAATGAGTTGGGTTTTGGTAAACCAATTGAAATTACAGCAACTTCTTTATATGGTTACGAGGGTGGATTGTTTGAAAATGGAAAGCCAATTTGTACCCAACCCAAATTAAATTTACCTAGTTTATCATCGTTAACTTCTGATAAATTTGTTCGTACAACTGATTTAGTTGAAAAAACAGTGATAGATATGGAAGATTATACGTTTATGTATTTAAAAAGACCACAAGATTTTATTGTTCGTGTTATTTCCGATTTTTTACCTGCGATTGAAGCAATTGAACAATTATAATTATCGTTTTAAACTAAAATGCGATTTAAATTGGTTGTTTTTTTCGTTCCATTTGTACTCAATAACAAACCAATAATCATTAGCGGGTAAATTTTTACCGTTAAATGTGCCGTCCCAGCTTTCAGAATTTCGATGTAATTCTTTTAAAAGTTTACCGTATCGATCAAAAATAAATATTTTCCATTCGTCAAATAAATTAACATCTTTTATTTGCCAAGTATCATTAAACCCATCGCCATTAGGGGTAAAAAATGATGGAAAACCTATGCTGGTTATAAATTGCGTAGAAGGAATACCACAACCTTTTTTATCGTAAACCGTAAACTTATGAACACCTGGAATTACAGTATTAAATACGGGACTATCTTGTGTTTCTAAATCATCAATTTGGTATAAGAAATCGCCAGTTGAATCTTGAGGGTTTAGTGTTATGGTAGTATAATTTGAAAAGGAATGAATGTAAGTGTATGTAAATAACGTACTAACTGGTTCAGTAACAGTAACTGTTAAGGTATGATTGCTAAAACAAGCTTGAGAATTAGGTGTAAAAAGATAAGTTCCTGAGTTTTGATTGTCAATACTACTCGGACTCCAGTTTCCAGTTATTCCATTTGGAGATATTGAATTTAATGAAGGCACTTCACTGCCTTTGCAGATAGTTAAAGTATCTTCAAAATTGGGGCTAAAAGCTTCTTCAACAGTTACTTCTAAAACGTAGGGAGCAATAGTTTCACAATTTTGAGAATTTGGTGTAAAAGTATAAATTGATACACCTAAAATAGAAGTGTCGATGTTGCTTGGCGTCCAACTTCCTGTTATTGGCGAAGTATTTTCAGATTGTAATGGTAAAACCTGTGGAATTGAATTTATACAATAATTAGTTTCAAGCGAATAAAATTCGACATCTCTAGTAACATTGGGCGAAACAGTAATTGTTAAGGTATAAGAATTACCTTCACATCCGTTAAAAATGGGAATAATAGTATAATAAACATAACCTATATTTTCAGAAGTATTACTAAGTGTATCGGCAATAACTGTACCTGTTCCATTTGAAAAACCTGTTGTATTACTACCACTACCATTCCAAGTAAATGATACGCTATTTATGGTACTTGTTAAAGGTATGTTTACTTGTTCTCCAGAACAAATGGTAAAATCGGGTATAGGGGAAACTTCTACAGGAGGAAAAAGAGTTACAGCTATTCTGTTATTGTTTGTACAACCTGTGGCATAATCAAAAGATTCGGCATAATATGTTCCAATTAATGAAGTAGTCAACTGGTTGGAATTAGCAACTACTAAATTTCCATTAGTAGGGCTATCGTACCAATTAACACCAACATTAGTAGGTGTTGTAACCGATAAAGTTGTTGTTGCAGTATTTGTACACAAATATTGATCACCATTTGATTGTGGTACTGGAGGTTCTGGGTTAACAAAAAGAGTAAAAACATCGGAAATAGTGGAACAAAACGAATTGTTTAAAACACTTGGGTCTTGTGCTACTATTGCTCTATAATAAGTTGTTATACTAGGTGTATTTGGTATAATATAAAAACTGTTTGTAGCTCCTGTAATAGCAGTAAAATCAATGTTATTAGTACTTATTTGCCATTGGTAAAACAAAGTTTGAGTTCCAGAAGAGTTTACTTGAAGTGTAGTGTTGTTTAAAGTAGTATTTTCACAAATTACCATACTTGTATTTCCAGTAGCGTTAACAACGGTACTTGCTTCGCCACAGGCTCTAAACATAATATCATCTATAGCAAGATCATTTCCGCAGCCGCCTGAACCGTTATTTCGCATTTTAAGAATAACAGATGATTCTCCTGCGGGCATAGTAAAAACTAGACCATATTGATTCCAATTAGGTGAAGAGCTTCCATTAATATTACCAGTACTTCCTGATTCTAATAAGGTAGTTTCAGAAGCATTCCAAATTTCAAAAGTTACATTTATGGGAATACCCGAACCCGAACAAGCTCCTGAAGAAGCATTGTAAATATTTAAGAGCCAAGCCGAAAATTCAAACCTTGTAGCGCTACACAAATTTGTAACTTCCCTACGGTAGAATTGTCCAGAGGTATAGCTTGCATTTACAATTAAACACTTTCCGTTTGTTCCGTTAGGTTCGTTGTCGGGTGTTCTGTCTAATGAATAATGCCAATTTACACTATTCGGAATTAAGTTTGTTCTATAATATAATGTGTACTCGCCATCATCTGGAAAACCAGATGAAACATAATTGTAATTCGTAATACCATTAGGTAAAGCAGGGCCATAATCGGTACCGCTTCCAAAGTTTTCTAAAAAAATAGGCTCACCTAAACTTCCATTGCAAAAACCCAATTGCCCATTAGATTGAATTGTAAAAAGAATTGTTATTATGAAGAAAATACGTTTTAAATACATGCTATTATTTTCAATTTTTAAAAATAAACTATATTATACAAATAAAAAAGAAATCAGCATTATATAAACACTACAAAAATTTCAAAATGTAATTGTACTACTAAACGTAGCTTAAGAGTTTTCTGTTTTCAAAATAAATACAGTGTTGAGGAAATGTATGGTTAGGTTGCAACATATTTAGTTTTTGTGTGGCAACAATTAAAGTTTTATCAAATTTAAGTAAAGCAAAAGAAAAATGTTTAATAAAACAATTAGCTCGTTATTCTACTAACTCAAATTCTTTTAATATTTTTTGCGGACACATTAGAATGGTTGGATTAATCTTTGAATGATTTACAAAAAATTGTATTTTTTCATTTGATGTTGTATTGGTAAACTCAATATAATTGAATCTTTCTTGATAATCGTAAATATAAATACCAGTATAGCTAACATTTTCGAAGTTTATTGGTTTGTTAGATTTTAGTTCATATTTATAGTTGTTAGCTTCTAAATAATAGTTGTTACCTAAATTTATTTTACTAACAAAACGATTAAAATAATTGCCAGTTGCCGCCATACTGAGTTTTCCGCTTAAAGTGTAGTATTTTGGAAATCTATCGGATTGAAACTGAAATAAATTTTCAAATTTTTCACGTACGTTATCTTTAAAATTTATGCCGTAATCGTCAATAGTTTTGTAATCTTTTTCGGTTAATATAAACGATTGTGTTCCGTCGAAATTATAACAAGTAATAGTATTGCCATTTTTAGTCATAATGCCAATTTCTTTTTCAATTCCATTTTCAGAATATGTAATAACTTCAAAATCGCTGTAATCAAATTTTCCTTTTATAATAGGTAGTAAAGCTTTACTATTGGCAAAAAAAATGTTTTTGTTTTCGGTAGTTAAACCTACAATAACTTCACATTTTTTATTGGTAAGTTTATTGTGAAAAGTTCTGTTATAGAAGTTCTTATATTTTAACTTTAAATTTATTTTTTCTTTAGAAAAAGCATTTATTAGAGAGTTGTTAACTAAATTAAAAACGTATAACTCCTTTTCAATAATTACAAGACAGGTATTGTCGTTTAACACTAATGTAACATTTTTTCCGTTGGCAAGGTTATAACAATATTGGTTATTAAATACTACAAATTCATAATCGCCTACAATTTGCATCTTTTCATATATAGGTTCAACAACTTGTTCTTGTTTGTCGTTTACTAAACCATAAACATCATTTTTGGCAAAAGGCAAGTATTTACAGTAGTCTTGTGCATTAGCCACAGAAACAATTAAAATTAGTAGTGTATAAACTATTTTTTTTATCATTTATTCTTCTAATAAAATTTCTAAAATACTAATCGCGGCATCGCTAATCTTTGTTCCAGGGCCAAAAACCGCTACAGCTCCAGCATCGAATAAGAATTGGTAATCTTGTGCAGGGATAACACCACCCACAATTACCATAATATCTTCACGACCATATTTTTTTAATTCTTCAATAACTTGAGGAACTAAAGTTTTGTGCCCCGCTGCTAACGAAGAAACACCTAAAATATGCACGTCGTTTTCAACCGCTTGTTTGGCAGCTTCTTGTGGCGTTTGAAACAGTGGACCAATGTCAACATCAAATCCAACATCGGCATAACCAGTTGCAACTACTTTTGCACCACGATCGTGACCGTCTTGTCCCATTTTGGCAATCATAATTCTTGGGCGACGTCCCTCTTTTTTGGCAAAGGTGTCTGCTAATTGTTTTGCTTTTTCAAAACTTTCGTCGTTTTTAATTTCTTTACTATACACGCCGCTAAAACTTCTAATTTGTGCTTTGTATCTTCCGAAAACTACTTCTAAAGCATCACTTATTTCGCCCAATGTAGCTCTGTTTCGTGCTGCTTCTACTGCTAAAGATAGTAAATTTTCATTTCCTGTTTTTGCAGCTTCAGTTAATTTAGCTAAACATTCGGTAACTTTTTCGTTGTTTCGAGTTGTTTTAATTTGTTCTAAACGTTCAATTTGCTGTTTGCGCACCATTTGGTTATCCACATCTAAAATATGTAACGGATCTTCTTTTTCTAAACGGTATTTGTTTACGCCAACGATTATATCTTGTCCGCTATCAATACGTGCTTGTTTTCGTGCTGCCGCTTCTTCAATTCGTAGTTTTGGAATTCCTGCTTCAATAGCTTTTGTCATTCCGCCTAATTCTTCGACTTCCTGTATTAATGTCCATGCTTTTTCAGCAATTTCAGCCGTTAAACTTTCTACGTAATAACTTCCTGCCCAAGGATCAACTGTTTTGCAAATTTTCGTTTCTTCTTGTAAATAAATTTGTGTATTACGGGCAATTCGTGCCGAGAAATCGGTTGGTAAAGCAATCGCTTCGTCTAAAGCATTGGTGTGTAACGATTGGGTTCCTCCAAAGGCTGCTGCTGCTGCTTCAATGGCTGTTCGAGCAACGTTATTAAAAGGATCTTGTTCGGTTAAACTCCAACCCGAAGTTTGGCAATGTGTTCGTAATGCTAATGATTTTTCATCTTTTGGATGAAATTGTTTCAATAGTTTTGCCCAAAGCATACGACCGGCACGCATTTTGGCAATTTCCATAAAATGATTCATTCCAATTGCCCAGAAAAACGAAAGGCGAGGAGCAAAGGTATCAATATCCATTCCTGCTGCAATTCCTGTGCGAATATACTCTAAACCATCGGCTAAAGTATATGCCAACTCAATATCGGCAGTTGCACCAGCTTCTTGCATGTGATAACCCGAAATAGAAATCGAGTTGAATTTTGGCATATTTTTACTCGTATATTCGAAAATATCGGCAATAATTTTCATCGAAGGCGTTGGTGGATAAATGTAGGTATTGCGCACCATAAATTCCTTTAAAATGTCATTCTGAATCGTACCTGATAAAAGGTTAGGAGCAACGCCTTGTTCTTCGGCAGCTACTATATAGAATGCCATAATAGGCAAAACCGCACCATTCATAGTCATCGAAACCGACATTTCACCTAGTGGAATTTGGTCGAATAAAATCTTCATGTCTTCTACAGAATCAATGGCTACTCCGGCTTTTCCAACATCGCCAACAACCCGTTCGTGGTCAGAATCGTAACCACGATGCGTTGCTAAATCGAAAGCAACTGAAAGACCTTTTTGTCCGGCAGCTAAGTTTCTTCTGTAAAAAGCATTACTTTCTTCGGCAGTTGAAAACCCTGCATATTGACGGATAGTCCACGGACGACGAACGTACATGGTACTGTATGGGCCACGAAGATTAGGTGCAAAACCTGCTGCAAAACCTATATGTTCTAGATTTTCAATATCTTCTTTAGTGTAAGTTGATTTTACTTCAATGCCTTCAGCTGTTGTAAAGTTTTCAATAGAAGTACTTTCGACTTTCGACTTTTGACTTTTGACTAATTGTATATGTTGTATGTTTTTTCTCATTTTTTGATGCGATTATTCGTGATAGCTTCCTCCTAATAGAAAAAAAAGAATGATAAGCAGAATTGGACTTAAACAAAGTAGAACTCCTATTACTATTCCAAGTAGTGCTGCTTTTTTATCGTTATTATTTTTAGTTTTTAATGCGTTATATAAACGATACGCACTAATTACTAATATTAGAATTCCTAAAAGTACGAGTATGGAAAAAATATTACTCATTTTTTAAATTTTTAAAAACTGCTAATCAAAGTATAAATTGCAACAAGGATAAATGGACTTAACATTGTTAACAAACCAATTGAAATATAAACTTTAGCACTTCTGTTGTATTTTTCGTTTTTGTTTTTATGTAATAGTGAGAAGCTAAAGATTGTAATAATAAGCCCAACTATAAATAATAGTGTTGAAAATCCTAAAATCATCTATTCTTGTTCTAATCGTTCTTGTTCTAATTTTTCGGCTAATCTTCTCTCAATTATTGGAGTGATAAGTGTTTTTCTTGGATTTTGTTTCACAAACGGATACAATTCCAAGTTATCTTTCATTCTATCGTTTTTGTTAGGATATTTATTTGTTCCCAATAAAACTTCTTTTCCATTATCGAACAATTCTTGTTCTTTATCGGCACTTTCTTTAATTTTTCGTTGAATAGTTCCTTCAATTAATTGGGTAATTAGCCCGCCATTTGCTTCAATATTTTTAAATAAATCCAACGCTTTTTCGGCTAATTGTTCGGTTAATGTTTCGATATAATATGCACCATCAGCAGGATTGTTTACTTTATCGAAATAACTTTCGTTTTTTAATATTAGTAATTGATTTCTCGAAATTCTATCGCCAAATTCGTTGTTTTTATGATAAATGGCATCGTAAGGTAAATTACTTATTTCGTTTGCACCGCCTAAAATAGCACTCATACATTCGGTAGTGGTGCGTAGCATATTTACGTTGTAATCGTAAATTGTTTTGTTGCGTTTACTAGGAATGGCTACAATTTTGCATTCGAAAAAGGCGTCGTATTCTTTTGACAAAGAGTAAAATAGCAATCGTAATGCACGAAGTTTAGCAATTTCGAAGAAATAATTAGAACCAACAGCTACTTCAAATGTAATGGTTGTTTCTGATTTTGCTCGAACAGACCAATTTATCCTGTTAAAATATTCGTTTACGTGGGCTAAAGCATAAGCTAATTGTTGTACAATAGTAGCACCTGCATTTTGATAGGTTGTAGTATTTATACTTAAAAATGGAATAGTGCTTTTTTTTTCGATATTGTTGAGGTTTTCAAAATCGTGCTCTAGGTTTTTAAACCAATTACCAGTTTTTACTAAATGCCCAATTGGGTCAATTTGAATTGAAAAATGAGCTTTATTTTGAGAAGCAAAATTTTCTATTTTTTGAAGGAAATCGTTTGCAATAAAAGGCAAATAAAAAGAATAGTTTACGTTTTCTAAGGGAAGATTTTGCATTAATTCTTCAATAGAAACGGTATCGTTTTCGATAGTAAAACGAATACTTTCGGCACCACGATTTAAAATGTCTTTCGCCTTAGCGTTAGATTTTGCTACGTTGTGAACAAAAATATCTTGTAAAATTTTAAATTTTGTAGTTTCGGTGCTTACGGTAATTTTATTTTCAAATTCGTCGTAATGGTAAAAGGGTTTTACTTTGATGCCTTCTAAACTTTCCCAAACAAGGGTATTGTTATAATCGGCACCTTTTAGTTCGGCTTGTATTTTGTTTTTCCATTCTTTTGATGAAATGGGTAAAAATTGGTTAAATAACTTTTGAGTTGCCATTTTTATTAAAAAGTTTTAGTAACCCAATTATTTAAAAAGTAGCTATAGGAAAATAGAATGTGCTTTACGCAAAAAAAAACTACTCTATATTGCTATTTTCTTGGGCGTTAGTATTTTCGTGTTCTATAATATACACATCTTCATTTTCGTGTTTCATATAGTATTTTTCGCGTGCGTATTTTTCAATTTCGGCGTCGTTTTTAAGTTTTTTAATTTTTACACTGTCTTTGTAAATTTCATTTGTGTAATAGTTAATATTGTCTTCGAGTTCGTTTATTTCTTTATTAAGAATGCGATGTTCAAGATACGAATAATTATCAAGAAAAAGCATCCAAATTAGAAAACCAAAAAGCACTAAAATATATTTGTTTCCTAAATAGCGTAGGAAAGGAAAACGGGCTACTATTTTTTTAAGTTTTTCCAAAAGAATTAATGAATACGCTGTTTTATAACGGTTCTTACAACATCAATTGCTACGGTATTGTATTTGTCGTTTGGAATAATAATATCGGCATAGGCTTTTGTAGGCTCTATAAATTGTTGGTGCATTGGTTTTAAAGTGGTTTGATAGCGATTTAGAACTTCTTCCATATCGCGTCCGCGTTCGGCAATATCTCTTTTTAATCTACGAATTAGTCGTTCGTCAGAATCGGCATGAACATAAATTTTAATATCGAACATTTCGCGAAGTTCCGGATTGGTTAAAATTAAAATACCTTCTACAATCATTACTTTTCTAGGATGTGTAATTACAGTATCTGAAGTTCTGTCGTGTGTTACAAAAGAGTAAACGGGTTGTTCAATTACATTTCCAGCTTTAAGTTCTTTTAGGTGCTGGGTTAACAATTCAAAATCGATAGCTCTTGGGTGATCGAAGTTTATTTTGGTTCGTTCTTCATAAGTAAGGTGGTGGGTTTCTTTGTAGTACGAGTCTTGTGAAATTATGCCTACTTCGGTTGATGGTAATTCGTTCATAATTTGATGTACAACAGTTGTTTTACCACTACCTGTTCCGCCAGCAATTCCTATAATTAACATGGTTTACTTTTTAATTAGTTTAAAACACAAAAGTAAAGAAATATTGATTAGGAAAGAAAATTTGTATTCGATTAAGTGTAAAAAAAATCCTCAATTGTTTTAATTGAGGATTTCTAGTAGTATAAAAATTGTAATTAATTATTGGTAATAACCCATTCGCCAGATTTAACAAGCGATTCGGCTTTTTTAAACTTCATGGTTTCTGTTTTTCCACTCATAACGTGTTTAATAGTAACCGTATCATTACGATTAATTTTTGGTGTTTCGCGCACAACGGTTTCGGTTACTTGCTGTGGCTGCGAAGCTTGTTGCCCAGCTTGTCTGTTACGAGCTGCAAGTTCATCAGAATTTAACGATTCTTCTTTGCTTTCGGTGTAATTGTCTTTTTGTTTAGCTTCTTTAGCTTCGCTTATTGTGTTAGGGTTTTGCGATGGCAAATCGGCCTTAAATAAAAATGAAATTACTTCTTTATTTATCGTGTCCATTGTTTTTTTAAACAATTCAAAAGCTTCGAATTTATAAATTAACAACGGATCTTTTTGTTCGTGTACCGCTAATTGAACCGATTGTTTTAATTCGTCCATTTTACGAAGATGTTTTTTCCAAGTTTCGTCTATAATAGCTAGCGTAATGTTTTTTTCGAAATCAGAAATTAACGATTTAGCTTCTGTTTCGTATGCTTTTTCTAAATTGGTAACTACATTTAACGATTTTATACCATCGGTAAACGGCACTACAATGCGTTGGTATTTACCATTATTGTTTTCGTAAACGTTTTTAATAATAGGAAAAGCTTCTATTGCGGTGCGTACATTTTTTTCGGTGTAATGGTGTAAAGCCGCTTTATATGTTTTAGCTATAATTTCTCTATCGGTTAATTTAGAAAATTCGTTTTGCGAAATAGGCGAACTTATTGAAAGTACACGAATTAAATCGAATTCGAAATTTTTAAAATCGTTAGTTACTTTGTTTCGTTCTACAATACTTTCGCAAGTATCATACATCATATTGGCAATATCTACTTTTAAGCGTTCTCCTTCTAAAGCATGACGACGACGTTTGTAAACAACTTCACGTTGTGCGTTCATTACATCATCGTATTCTAATAATCGTTTTCGCACACCAAAGTTGTTTTCTTCTACTCGTTTTTGTGCTCTTTCGATAGATTTTGTCATCATAGAATGTTGAATAACTTCGCCTTCTTTAAGTCCGATTCTATCCATCATTTTAGCTACTCTTTCCGAGCCAAATAAACGCATTAGATTATCTTCTAACGACACATAAAATTGTGAACTACCTACATCGCCTTGACGACCAGCACGACCACGAAGCTGACGATCAACTCGGCGAGAATCGTGACGTTCTGTGCCTACAATGGCTAAACCGCCTGCTTTCTTAACTTCGTTAGAAAGCTTAATATCGGTACCACGTCCTGCCATATTTGTAGCAATAGTTACTACGCCTGGTTTTCCTGCTTCGGCAACAATTTCGGCTTCTTTTTTGTGCATTTTGGCATTTAATACATTGTGATGAATGTTGCGTATTTTTAACATACGGCTTAAAAGTTCTGAAATTTCAACCGAAGTTGTACCAATTAGTACTGGACGACCTGCTTGCGATAATTTAACAACATCATCAATAACGGCGTTGTATTTTTCGCGAACTGTTTTGTAAATTTTATCGTCTTTATCGTTACGTGCAATAGGACGATTGGTTGGAATTTCTACAACATCTAATTTGTAAATTTCCCATAATTCGCCTGCTTCTGTTACCGCAGTACCTGTCATTCCAGACAATTTATTGTACATACGGAAATAATTTTGAAGTGTAATAGTGGCAAAAGTTTGTGTTGCTGCTTCAATTTTTACATTTTCTTTTGCTTCAATCGCTTGGTGTAAACCGTCAGAATAACGGCGACCGTCCATAATACGACCCGTTTGTTCATCTACAATCATTACCTTATTATCCATAATAACGTATTCGGTGTCTTTTTCGAATAACGCATAGGCTTTTAGTAATTGTGTTAAAGTATGAATACGTTCTGATTTTATAGAAAAATCTTTAAATAATTCTTCTTTTTTTTCGGCTTCTTCTTCAGATGAAAGATTGGCTTTTTCAATTCTAGCAATTTCAGTTCCAATATCGGGAAGCACAAAGAAATTTTTATCGGTATCGTGCGATAAGTAATGTATTCCGTTATCGGTTAATTCTACCTGATTGTTTTTTTCTTCAATAACAAAGTATAATGCTTCATCAATTTTTGGCATTTCTCGGTTATTATCTTGCATATAATAGTTTTCGGTTTTTTGTAGTAATTGTTTTACACCTTCTTCCGATAAAAATTTAATTAACGCTTTGTTTTTAGGTAAAGCTCTGTGTGTGCGTAATAAGTAAAAACCAGCTTCTTTGTTGTTTCCTTCTTTAAATAAACGTTTTGCTTCGGTTAAACAATCGGTTGCTAATTTACGTTGTAGATTTACTAGGTTTTCAACTTTTGGTTTTAGCTCCATAAATTCGTGGCGGTCGCCATCGGGCACTGGCCCCGATATAATTAACGGTGTACGAGCATCATCAATTAAAACAGAGTCAACCTCGTCAACAATAGCATAGTTGTGTTTGCGTTGCACTAAATCGTTAGCGCTATGTGCCATATTATCGCGTAGGTAATCGAAACCAAATTCGTTATTTGTTCCGTAGGTAATATCTGCATTATAGGCTTTTCTTCTACCTTCAGAATTTGGTTGGTGGTTGTCGATACAATCCACGGTCATTCCGTGAAATTCGAATAAAGGTGCTTTCCAAGTGCTATCGCGTTTTGCCAAATAGTCGTTTACTGTTACTAAATGCACACCGTTTCCTGTTAACGCATTTAAATATAAAGGTAAAGTGGCTACTAAAGTTTTACCTTCACCTGTTTGCATTTCGGCAATTTTTCCTTGGTGAAGTACTACACCACCAATAAGCTGAACATCGTAATGAATCATATCCCAAGTTATGGGTTTACCTGCCGCATCCCAAGAATTTGACCAAATTACATTGTCGCCATCAATTTCAATATAAGGTTTTGAAGCCGAAAGCTCTATATCTTTTGGAGTAGCTTTTACCGTAATAGTTTCGTTTTCTTTAAAACGACGTGCCGTTTCTTTTACTACAGCAAAAGCTTCGGGTAAAATATCGTGTAATACTTTTTCTGAAATTTCGTAAGCTTCGGTTTCAAGCTTATCGATTTCGGTATAAATATCTTCACGAGTATCAATATCGTCTGTAGCTTCGGCTTTTTGTTTTAAAGCTTCAATTTCATTGTCTTTTTCGGCTCTTGCTGCTTTTATTTTTTCTTTAAATTCGGTTGTTTTTGCCCTTAATTGATCGTGTGAAAGCGATTGTAAACTGCTCTCGAATGATTTTACTTTGGTAATTAAAGGTTGAATGGCTTTTATATCTTTTTTTGATTTATCGCCAACAAATATTTTTAATATTGAATCTACAATACTCATAATTTATTTATTATTTAGGTGTGCAAATTTACAAAAAAAGCCTCGTAAAGAGACTTTTAAATTTTTGCGTTATTATTTTTTTAATATTCATCCTCGTTCCAAAGATAATCTTCATCGGTAGGATAATCTGGCCAAATTTCTTCCATTGATTCATAGTTTTCTCCTTCGTCTTCAATAGACTGTAGGTTTTCTACCACTTCAAGAGGAGCTCCTGTACGAATCGCATAGTCGATAAGTTCGTCTTTTGTAGCTGGCCAAGGTGCATCGCTTAAATAAGATGCTAATTCTAATGTCCAATACATTTTTTATCGATTTAATTTTCTGCAAAAATAAATTTTTAACTTAAAAAGTCAAGTTTTTTTTGAATTATTTTTTAATAGTTTTTAAGAACGTTGTTTGCCTTTAACTTTGTTTTCTAGGAATCCACTTTACTTCATCGGCTTGTAAGTCGTGCGACAACTTTCGTGCCAAGACGAATAAGTAGTCAGAAAGTCGGTTTAAGTAGGTTAAAACGAACTCGTCTGTGGGTTCAATTTCGTTTAAATGTACGACTAAACGTTCGGCTCTACGGCAAACACAGCGTGCAATATGACAATATGACACGGTTGTGTGTCCGCCTGGTAAAACAAAATTTGTCATAGGCTGAAGTTCACTGTCCATTTTGTCTATTTCTTGTTCTAAATAATGTATGTCTTCTTTGGTAATACGATTAATATTCAAGCGCTGCGTTCCGTTTTTGAGCATTTCTTTTTCTGGAGGTGTTGCTAAAATAGCCCCTAAAGTAAAAAGCCGGTCTTGAATTTCGATTAATACAGTTTTGTATAACGAATTTATTTCTTGGTCGCGAATAAGCCCAATGTGCGAATTTAACTCGTCAACCGTTCCATAACTTTCGATACGAATATGATGTTTTGGAACGCGAGTACCTCCAAATAAAGCTGTTGTACCTTTATCGCCAGTTTTTGTATATATTTTCATAGATAATTTAGAAATTTGAAGTCAGAATTTTTCAAAGATAGCAAAAATACCTATAAATTACTTTATAGCCCCGATGGTAGTAAGCTACCGTGTAGCACGAACAGCGGGAATAGGGTTTACAAATAAAACTAAAGATTCGCTTTTAAAAAGTAAGCTAGTAAAACTGATTACTTATTGCGAATATCGCTTTCGATAAGTCCATCGCGCAATCGAATGATACGGTGTGCGTGTTCGGCAATGTCTTCTTCGTGTGTTACCAAAACAACGGTATTACCATTGGCGTGAATTTCATCGAAAAGATTCATGATTTCAACGGAAGTTTTACTGTCGAGGTTTCCTGTAGGTTCGTCGGCTAAAATCATTGCGGGTTTGTTAACCAATGCACGTGCAACAGCAACACGTTGGCGTTGTCCACCCGATAATTGGTTGGGTTTGTGATCCATACGATCATTTAATCCAACTTGTGTTAATACTTCGGTGGCACGTTGGTTGCGATCCGACTTTGAGTAGCCTGCATATACCATTGGTAAAGCAACATTATCGAGTGCTGTAGTACGTGGCATAAGATTGAAGGTTTGGAAAACGAAACCGATTTCTTTGTTACGAATTTCTGCTAATTCGTCGTCGTGCATTTCGCTAACTTGTTTTCCATTTAGTATATAACTACCAGAAGTTGGTGTGTCTAAACAACCTAAAATGTTCATTAAAGTTGATTTACCAGAACCCGATGGCCCCATAAGTGCTACATATTCACCTTTGTTAATAACTAAGTCGATGCCTTTTAATACATGAATAATTTCGTCGCCCAAAGGAAAATCGCGGGTAATGCCTTTAATATCGATAATAGGTTTTGACATTTTAGTTGAAAGTTTAAAAGTTGAAAGTTTAAAAGTTTTCTAAACTTTGTTTATAAGACATAAAAACGAGTAAAATGTTACAGTTAGATTTTTATTTTTTTAAATAAAAGTGAACTAATATTTCGTTTTGGGTTGATAATGAAATGTTGTTTTTGTTGTTCTTTTCTGAAAAATACAATTCCCCATTGAAACGTATCGATGGTTACTGTTACTTGTGGATGATTTTTGATGATTTTCCAAGCTTTTTCCATATCGGGCGACCAATGAATATCATCAAAAATCCAAACGGTTTCGTTGGTAATTGTGGGTAATAGTAGATTGAAATACTCTAATGTTGCTGTTAAAGAATGGTTGCCGTCAAAATAAATGAAGTCGAAAGTTGAATGTTGAAAGTCGAAAGATTTTAAATAGCTTTTAAATTCAGTGTTGACAAATATTACATTTGGCTTTGGGTAAGTAAAATCTCTACCATTTGCTCCTTGAAATTGTTTTTCAAATAATTTTATAGCTATTTCTTGAGTGTTTTTACAACCTTCCAATGTTGTTAATGTAGTAATTGGATTACCTAATGCTAATGAGTTTGTAGCTAAACCTAAAGAAGTTCCGATTTCTAAAATATTTTTTGGTTGAAAGTAGCGAACCATTCGGAATAATAGCTTCGCATTTTCGGTTGAAATTCCTGCGTTTTTAGCAATAGCTGAAATTTGGCGTGTATTGGATTTAAAAACACGAGAACCCGCACCAAAGTCGGTAACTTCAATAGTATTTTTATTTGCTAAAAGTGATTTTCTATACTGTTTTAATACTTCGTATTCGGGATAAATTGTTGTGTCATAAAAACATTTTGTAATTAAATCAAACACAAATGGCGAGTGAATGCCGTGTTCGTTTTGGGCATTCCATTTAAATTTTATATATGATTTTAGTTGTTTTAACACAGAGTTTCACAGAGTTTTAAGTAAGTTACACAAAGTAAAAAAACTTATATAATCTTTGGGTTATCTTAGTGAATCTTTGAGAAATTAATTTTAATTTATTTTAACTTCTAAACTTCTTGTTTTTGTAGCATTTTTAGTCAAAATTAAAAAGTGAAAATTCAGCTACTCACTATTTACTATTATTATTCCATCTTTGCACTTAATTCAAACCAGCGTTCTTCTTTTTCTTCTAATGATTGAATGATTTTTTGCAATTCGTTGGCTTTGGTTTCAATGGTATCGTCGGCTACTTTTCCATCGGCAAATAATTTTTCGATTTCCTTTTTTTGGTATTCCAAATCTTTTATTTCGCGTTCAATTTTGCTAATTTCTTTTTGTTCTTGAAACGACAAACCATTTTTTATTTGCTTTTCTTTCCAGTTGTTTTTTTCCTTGTTTTCGACTTCGTTCGAACTGACAGGTTCAGTACTGTTTTCGTAACTTCTCCAATCGGAATAATTCCCAGGAAAATCTTCAATTTCGCCATTGCCTCTAAAAACAAATAAATGATCAACAATTTTATCCATAAAATAACGGTCGTGGCTTACGACCAATAAACATCCTGGATAATCCAATAAGAAATTTTCCAGTACATTTAAGGTTACAATATCCAAATCGTTGGTTGGCTCATCAAGAATTAAAAAGTTAGGATTTTGGATTAAAACCGTACACAAATACAAACGTTTAAGTTCGCCACCACTCAATTTTTCTACATAATCGTATTGCTTTTTAGCATCAAATAAAAAACGTTCTAGTAATTGTGATGCCGAAATAATTTTGCCTTTAGTAAGCGGAATATATTCACCGTATTCTTTAATAATATCAATTACTTTTTGTTGTGGTTTTGGATTGATTCCACTTTGCGTGTAATATCCAATTTTCATGGTGTCGCCAACTATTACTTTACCGCTATCAGGTTTAATAGTTCCCGTAATTATATTTAAAAAAGTCGATTTTCCAGTACCATTTTTACCAATTATTCCTACGCGTTCACCACGTTGAAAGGCATAACTAAAATCTTTAAGAATAGTCTTGTCGGGAAAGTTTTTATTGATTTTTGCCAATTCAATAATTTTGCTACCCATGCGTTCCATATTGATTTCGAGTTCCACCACATTTTCCTTGCGGCGACTCATAGCTTTTTCTTTAATCACATAAAAGTCATCTTGGCGCGATTTTGATTTGGTTGTACGTGCTTTTGGTTGGCGACGCATCCATTCCAATTCTTTTACAAATAGGTTTTTTGCTTTATCAATACTTGCATTTTCAGAAGTTACACGTTCTTCTTTTTTCTCTAAATAATAGGAATAATTTCCTTTGTATTGATATAATTTTCCGTTATCCAATTCTAAAATTTCATTACAAACACGCTCTAGGAAAAATCGGTCGTGGGTAACAATAAATAGCGTGAGGTTTTCTTTGGCAAAATACTCTTCAAGCCATTCAATCATTTCCAAATCCAAATGGTTGGTAGGCTCATCTAAAATTAAAAAATCGGGTTTATTGATTAAAATAATAGCCAACGAAAGTCGCTTTTTTTGTCCACCCGATAGGTTTTTGACTTTCAGTTTTAAATCGTCTAATTTTAATTTGGATAATATTTGTTTGTATTGGGTTTCAAAATCCCAAGCATTGTGACGATCCATATTATCAAATGCTTTTTGATACGCTTCTTCGTCTTCCGGATTTTCGAGTGCCTTTTCGTATTTCTCTATAATTTTTAATACTTCGTTATCACTGGCAAAAATACTTTCTTCAATGGTTAATTCGGGTTGTAAGTTGTCATTTTGCGACAAAAATGCCATTTTCAAATCTTTTCTAATAACCACTTGGCCGCTATCGGGTTCGTCAAAACCTGCTAACATATTCATAATGGTAGTTTTACCCGAACCGTTTTTGGCAATAAATGCGATTTTTTGGTCTTTATTGATACCAAATGAAATGTTTTCAAATAAAATACGTTCGCCGTAAGCTTTAGAAATATTTTCTACTGAAAGATAATTCATAGGTTAATTTGAAAATTTGAAAATGAGTCAATTTGAAAATTGATTGGTACAAAAGTTAATTGTTATTTCTTTCAATAACTTTTTTAGTGTGAACATCGGTTCGGCTTAAATGTTTTACTATGTCGCGTTTTTCTTTATGACGCATCATGGTATAATGATGTTGAATAGTATTGATAAAACTTAAAATCATTCCGATACCAACAACTATATAAACAATAGTAAATATTTTACCAGAATCGGTTTGTGGCGAAAAATCGCCATAACCAATAGTAGTTAATGTAACCACCGAAAAATACAAGGAATCAATAATACTCCAACCTTCTAAATAATGATACGTTATTGTGCCTACAGCTAAAATAATTATAGTTGTAATTAGTAAATCGCGATATTCATCGTCTTTTAAAAAAGAAACAATAGTTTTTATAAAAAACATAGTTGGAAGATTTTTATTATTGAAAATAAGTGCGTAAAGATACAATAATTCGTAACTTTGAAAAAAATACAAAAATGAAAAAATTACTACAACTTTTTATGTTTGGACTTACCATTATTGGTTGCAAACAACAAGAAAGTTTAAATAAAAAATTGACAACTACTGAAACCATGCAAAAAAAATCAATACATCAATTTAAAGTAAAAGACATTGAAGGAAACGATTTTAATTTTGAAACTTTAAAAGGGAAAAAAATTATGGTGGTTAATACTGCTTCTAAGTGTGGATTAACGCCACAATATGAGCAATTGGAAGCAATTTATCAACAGTATAAAGATAAAAATTTTGTAATTATTGGTTTTCCTGCTAATAATTTTTTAAGTCAAGAACCGGGTTCAAACGAAGAAATTGCCACTTTTTGTCAGCGCAATTATGGTGTAAGTTTTCCTATGATGAGTAAAATTTCAGTTAAAGGAAATGACATGGCTGAAATATATCAATTTTTAACCCAAAAAAGTGAAAATGGCGTAGCTGATAGCGAAGTAGAATGGAATTTTCAAAAATATTTACTCAATGAAAATGGCGAATTGGAAATGATAATTTCACCTCGAACGCTTCCAAATGATGAAAAAATTATTAATTGGATTGAAGGGAAATAATCTTATTTTAACAAAAGTTGCATAAACACCGAATGAAGCCATCGGTCAAATTTATATGCCGATTCTTTAATTAAACCTACTTTATCAAAGCCAAACTTTTCGTGTAACTTTATACTTGCTGTATTTTCAGCATCAATTACACCAATCATCGTATGAATATTTTGTTTTTTTGCTAATTCAATTAATTCAACTAAAAGTAGTTTTCCAATTCCTTTTCCTTGATGATTTTGATGTACATAAACAGAATGTTCTACGGTAAATTTATAGGCTTCACGAAAGCGAAATTCACTATAATAACCAAAACCCACCACTGTTTCATTTTCAATAGCAACCAATATTGGGAAATTTTTATCTAATTTATCTTGAAAAATAGTTTTTTGATGTGTTAATGTTCTTGGGTTATAGTCGTATAAAGCTGTAGTGTTTAAAATAGCATCATTAATAATTTCTAAAATAGCTTCACAATCTGTAACTAAATATGGTCTAATTTGTATGGACATACTAAAATATTATAACGTAAAAGTAATTAAAAATAAGGTGAGTTCGTATCTTTGTTGTTCTAAATTTTTACTATGATTTATCCTAAAATTCCTTTGGCTCAAAGCGTAATCGAAGTTTGTCGTTTACAAGGAATTCAGCATATTGTTATTTCTCCAGGTTCGAGAAACGCACCATTGACAATTGGGTTTACCAATAATAATGCTTTTCAATGTTATAGTGTTGTAGACGAACGTTGTGCGGCTTTTTTTGCACTTGGAATGGCGCAACAATTGCGTAAACCAGTAGCTGTCGTATGCACCTCGGGTTCGGCATTGTTAAACTATTATCCGGCAGTTGCCGAAGCTTTTTATAGTCAAATTCCTTTGGTTGTTATTTCTGCTGATAGACCCAAAGAAAAAATTGATATTGGCGACGGACAAACCATTCGTCAAGAAAATGTTTTTAGTAATCATTCTCTTTTTAATGCAAATTTAAATGAAGATGCTTCTATTGAAAATGATAGTTTAATGTTTGAAGCAATTACAGTTTCGGTAAATCAAAAAGGGCCAGTTCATATTAATGTTCCGTTTGAAGAACCTTTGTACGACACACAAGATTTTTGTTCCGTAAAATCCGTTTTTAAAAACAATAATAATTCTGTAGAAACATTTCAAATTTCTGAAGATATTGTGCAACTATGGAATAATGCGGCTAAAAAAATGATTTTGGTTGGCGAATTATTTCCAAATACACTTTCATCTGAAATTTTAGAAAAATTAGCGCGAGATGAAAGTATTGTTGTGTTTACTGAAAAAACTTCAAATTTGCATCATTCAACTTTTATTTCAAACATAGATACTATTATTACTCCATTTTCTGATGAAAATTTTCAACAATTACAACCCGATTTGTTGATAACCTTTGGCGGAATGGTGGTTTCTAAACGAGTAAAAGCCTTTTTACGAAGCTATCAACCACAACATCATTGGCATATCGATACACTTCGCGCTTATGATACGTATGGCTGTTTAACAAATTACATTAAAACAGATGTAACTACTTTTTTCAATAAATTATTGCCAGTAGTTCAATCGAATCATAATTCAAGTTATCAACAATTTGTTCAAAATATTGCTGCTTTACGCAAGAAAAATCAAGAGAAGTTTCAAGCAACCGCACCTTTTTCTGATTTTAAAGTTTTCGAAACAATTGTAACAAAATTACCTTCGAATATTCAACTGCAAGTAAGCAATAGTTCGGCTATTAGGTATTTGCAATTAATGAATTTAGAGACTTCAATTGAAGTTTTTTGTAATCGTGGCACAAGCGGTATCGATGGCAGTACATCAACAGCAATTGGTGCGGCAGTAGCATCAGAAAAGCCTACAGTTTTATTAACTGGCGACATTAGTTTTTTTTACGATAGCAATGCACTTTGGAATGGAAATATTCCTACAAATTTTAAAATAATACTAATTAATAATTCAGGAGGCGGTATTTTTAGAATATTACCAGGGCATCAAGAAAATAAAACATTTAATCATTTTTTTGAAACAACACATAATTTAACAGCAGAATGCTTGTGTAAAATGTTTAACATAAAGTATTTAATGGCTAAAAACGAATCAGAAGTCGAGCAAAATTTGCAACTTTTATTCGAAAAAAACAAGCAGCCTACGCTTTTAGAAGTGTTTACTCCAGAAAAGGAAAATGATAAGGTTTTAAAAGATTTTTTTAAAAAATTGGCTTCATAAATAAAAAAAAGGCAAAACATAGTGTTTAATAATAAAATTAAGTATATTTGAGATAATATTAACGATTAAAAAAACACAATTATGAGTAAAAGAGACGAGTTAATTGCAAAATATGCTGCCGACTTAAAAGAAAAATGCAATGTTACTGCAGATATGGATTTTTTAACAAAAGTAACTGTTGGTTTAGGGCCATCAATTTATAATGCCGATTCTTCAACAGTTTCAGGAACAGATGAAAAAGAATTAGCAACAGTAAAAAATAACTTCTTAATCAAAAAATTAGGGTTAAAAGACGGACCAGAATTAGATAAAGCAATTGATGCTGTAATTGAACAATATGGTCGTTCTAACCGCAATAAATATAGAGCAGTTGTATATTATTTATTAGCAAAACACTTTAAAAAAGAATCAGTTTATAAATAATTAAAAATAATTTACTTGCAAATCCCGATTTTTTTATCGGGATTTTTTTTATCAAAAAATTACCTATTTTAGCACAAGAATTTTAGTAGTATGATTTCAGAAGCACAATTTCAAAAAGAATTAGAATTAATTATTAGCAACGCTATAAGAGAAGATGTAGGCGATGGCGATCATAGTTCGCTGGCTTGTATTCCAAAAGACGCACAAGGAAGCGCAAAATTATTGGTAAAAGATAATGGTATAATTGCAGGCGTGGCATTTGCTAAAATGATTTTTGATTTTGTAGATAAAAATTTAAAAGTAGAAACCTTTATTGACGATGGAAGTATTGTAAAATACGGCGATGTTGTTTTTCATGTTCATGGCAGCTCTCAGTCTATTTTAAAAGCAGAACGTTTGGTTCTAAACGCTATGCAGCGTATGAGTGCTATTGCAACCAAAACTAGAGTTTTTGTTGATTTATTAGAAGGAACAAATACGAAAGTTTTAGACACTCGTAAAACTACACCAGGAATTAGAGCTATAGAAAAATGGGCGGTAAAAATAGGCGGTGGCGAAAATCATCGTTTTGCATTATATGATATGGTAATGTTAAAAGATAACCACATCGATTTTGCTGGTGGCATAACAAAAGCTATTGCAAAAACCAAAACCTACTTAAAAGAAAACAGTAAAGATTTAAAAATAATTGTAGAAGCTCGAAACCTAGACGAGGTAAACGAAATTCTACAATCGGAAGGTGTTTATCGCATTCTACTAGATAATTTCGATTTTGAAACCACTCGAAAAGCAGTACAGCTTATTGGTAACAAATGCCTAACGGAATCGTCAGGAAATATTAACGAAAAAACCATTCGCCAGTATGCAGAATGTGGGGTAAATTATATTTCATCGGGTGCTTTAACGCATTCGGTTTACAATATGGATTTAAGTTTAAAAGCAATTTAAAATGTCTGAAGCCGTTGAAAACAAACTCAACAAAATACCTGTTGTAAAGCAATTAATAGGTTTAGCCAAAAAAATAACATTCAGTTCGTTAGAAGGTATGTCGCTATACGATATATTAGAAATGTATGTTATGGGTATTTTAAAAGGTGCATTTTCGTATAGAGCTAGTGCCATTGCGTTTAGTTTTTTTATGGCATTATTTCCTTTTGCTTTATTTATTTTAAACTTAATTCCGTATATTCCTATAGATAATTTTCAAGAAGATTTTTTGTATTTTGTTTCTATAAATGTACCGCCAAATACTTATGATGCTATACAACTAACCATTTACGATATTTTGAATAATAGTTATAATAGTTTGCTTTCATCGGGTTTTATTTTATCTATTTTTTTAATGACAAATGGTGTTAATGCTATTTTTGGAGGCTTCGAAATGTCAGAGCATATTACTGTTACTCGTGGCTTTTTTAAGCAATATTTTATGGCTTTAGCCATATCGTTATCGCTATCTTTTTTGTTAATAATTACTGTAGTCGCTATCTTATTTTTCGAGGTTTTAATTCAACAAATAAAAGCTAGAGGTTTTATTACTAACGAAGTAATTTTAATTCAATGGGGGCGCTATTTATTTGTTACGTTAATGATTTTAATAGCAACATCAATATTATACAAATTTGGTACGCGCGAAACTAGAGATGTAAAATTTTTTAGTTACGGAACGTTTATCACCACATTGTTATTTCTAGTGTCGTCATACGTTTTTGGAATTTATGTTGAAAAATTTGCACGTTATAACGAACTTTATGGATCAATTGGTACACTTCTTGTACTAATGTTTTATATTTGGATTAACTGTATGGTACTTTTATTAGGTTTCGAATTAAATGCTACCCTAAGTAAATTGAAAAGAAAAAATTTATATATTTAACAAAACTAAAATTAACAATTATGAAAAAACAATTTATTGTAATGCTTGTAGCTGTATTTTCGACAGTATTCTCAATGCAAGCGCAAACAGAATTATCGGGTGTAAAATTGAATAGCAAATTATCAATTGAAGGACAAAATTTAATTTTGAACGGGGCAGGTGTTAGAGAAAAAATGTGGATTGACTTGTATGTGGGTTCATTATATCTACCAAAAAAATCTAATAATACTGCTGAAATTTTAAGTCCAAAAACACCAAAAGCGGTTAAGCTAAATATTGTTTCAGGTATGATTTCTTCATCAAAAATGATTGCAGCTTTAAACGAAGGAATGGAAAAATCAACAAACGGAAATACCGCACAATTTAAAGACGAAATGGCAAAACTTATTTCTTTTTTTAAAGAAGAAATTAGTAAAGGCGACGATTTTACATTAGTTTTTGTGCCAGGAACAGGTATAGTAGCTTTTAAAAATGGCGTTAAAAAAGGAGTAGTAGAAGGCGACGATTTTCAAAAAGCATTTTTCGGAATTTGGTTATCTAACAATCCTGTAGATAAAGATTTAAAGAAAGATATGTTAGGAAAATAAATCTTAATTAGTCTAATACAAAAGCGTTCTTCAAAAAAGAACGCTTTTTTTGTTGTAACACATTTGTTTCTACTTGTCTTTTACCTTTTACCTTTTTACATTTGTACAATGCAGTATTTTATAGAAGTAGTTTTGCCGCTAGCCGTAGCTAAAACATTTACATACCAAGTTTCAGAAACCGAATTTAACTATATACAAACAGGTATGCGGGTGGCTGTTCCTTTTGGAAAAACTAAAATTTATACGGCATTGGTTTTAGAAAAACATAATAAACCACCACTGCTTTATACTGCAAAAGAAATTCATCAAATTTTAGACGAAAAACCAATCGTTAACAATCTTCAAATTAAACATTGGCAGTGGATAGCTACTTATTATATGTGTTCGCTTGGCGAAGTTTTTCGTGCCGCATTACCATCGGCATTTGTATTAGAAAGCGAAACACTTATTTCGTCAAAAAGCAAAGTTATAGATAGCGTACAGTTAAAAGACGACGAATATTTAATTATTGAAGCTTTAGAAGCACAATCATCATTAACGGTTGCAGAAATAATCAAAATTTTAGGTAAAAAAACAGTTTTTCCAGTAATAAACAAATTAATTGCAAAAGGCGCTATTTCGCTTCACGAAGAAATAAAAGAAGTTTATAAACCCAAGTTAACGCGTTACATTAAATTACAAGATGAATTTTTGCAGCAAGACCAGTTAACACAATTGTTAGAAGTTTTATCGCGTGCAAAAAAACAACGAGAATTGGTATTGCATTATTTTCAATTGCAAGCGCAAGAAAAAAATCCAATTTCGGTAAAACAATTATTAGAAACTTCAGGCGTTTCTTCGGGTGTTTTAAAACCGTTGTTAGGTAAAGAAATTTTTGTAGAATATTACATTAACCACGATAGAGTTTCATTTGAAAAAGAAGAAAATGCAAATTTTCAGCTAAGTGCTTCGCAAGCGAAAGCTTTAGCTTCAATAGAAAATAATTTTAAAAATGTTGATGTTAATTTGCTTCACGGCGTAACCGCTTCTGGGAAAACCGAAATCTATATTAAACTAATAGAACACTATATAAAGACAAACAAACAAGTTTTATTTTTATTGCCCGAAATAGCCTTAACTGAGCAATTAGTACAACGGTTAACCGCATATTTTGGTAACGAGGTTGCTGTTTTTCATTCTAAATATTCAAATAACGAACGTGTTGAGGTTTGGAACCAAGTTTTAGAGAATTCTGAAAAAGCAAAAGTAGTAATTGGTGTTCGCAGTGCTTTGTTTTTGCCTTTTTCTAATTTAGGTTTAATTGTAATAGATGAAGAACACGAAGCTACCTATAAACAACAAGAACCAGCGCCTCGGTATCATGCTCGCGATGCAGCAATTGTTTTAGCCAAGCAACACCAGGCAAAAGTGTTATTAGGAAGTGCTACGCCAAGTTTGGAATCGTTTTACAATACTACTATTCATAAATATGGAATTACCACCTTAACCGAACGCTATGGAAATGTGGTGTTACCCGAAATTGTATTAGTCGATTTAAAAGATAAGTATTTTAGAAAAAAAATGACAGGTCATTTTTCTAATGTATTATTGGAAAATATTACTGCAGAAATTGAAAAAGGAAAACAAGTTATTTTATTTCAAAATCGCAGAGGATTTTCTTTGTTTTTAGAATGTACAACTTGCGGTCATGTACCACACTGTCCAAATTGCGATGTAAGTTTAACCTATTACAAATTAAGAAATCAACTAAAATGCCATTATTGCGGCCATACTATAGCCAAACCAACCCATTGCCATAATTGCAATTCTGTAGAAATCAATACAAAAGGCTTTGGAACCGAACAAATTGAAATAGAATTGCAAGCCTTGTTTCCAAAAATAAAAATTGGTCGAATGGATCAAGATACTACTCGTGGAAAATTTGGTTTTGAAAAAATTATTGATGCTTTTAAAAATAAAGAATACGATATTTTAGTAGGAACGCAAATGTTAGCCAAAGGATTACATTTCGATAATGTTTCTCTAGTAGGGATTTTAAACGCCGATAATTTGTTGAACCAACCGCATTTTAAAGCGTATGAACGTGCATATCAAATGATGACGCAGGTTGCAGGTAGAGCAGGACGAAAAAATGAAAAAGGAAAAGTTGTTATTCAAACGTATAATCCATATCATACAACCATTCAGCAAGTAGTAGATAACGATTATTTAGCAATGTATAAAGAACAAATTTACGAACGCAATAATTTTAAATATCCGCCATTTTACAGATTAATACGAATTACCATTAAACATCGCGATTTTGAACATCTAAAAAATGCTTCCCTATGGTTGTATAATGTATTAAAACAAAGTTTAAATGTTCCGATATTAGGACCAGAAGAACCAATGATTAGCAGAATACGCAACCAGTATATTCGCACCATTTTAATAAAAATTCCTACGCAAACTCATTTAGGAAATACAAAATTAACCATTACTAAAGTGCTTACTAGCTTTGAAGCAATAGCACAATATAAAAGTGTTAAAATAACAAGTAACGTAGATGTAAATTAAAGTTTGGCAAGCGCTTCAGGAATAATTTCTTTTTTAGTTCTACTTATTGGAATTTTTGTTCCACTAATTTCGGCAAATTTACTCGTAAACTTATCAATTCGTTCTATATTAACAATATACGATTTATGAATTCGTACGAATTTGTTTTGTGGAAGTTTATTTTCAAATGCTTTCATAGTCGATAAAACCATGTAGCTATCGGTATCGGTTGTTATTTTAATATAATCGCCAAAAGCTTCTACCCATTTAATTTTATTTATTGAAACTTTAAATCTTTTAAGATTACTCTTTATAATAATAGTTTCGCCATCATTACTATTCTGATTATTGCTTTTTAACGAATGCAAAGCGACGGCTCTTTTTACCGCTTTGTTAAAGCGTTCTTTAGAAAGAGGTTTTTGTAAAAAATCGGTTGCGTCATAATCAAATGCTTTTATGGCGTAATCAGATTTAGACGATATAACAATAATTTGAGGCTTTATCTTTAAACCATCTAACAAATCGAAACCACTAATTAATGGCATTTCAATGTCTAAAAAAATTACATCAATAGCACTAATAGATAAACAGGTTTTAGCTTCTAAGGCATTAGCAAAATCTCCTATTAAATCGAGATTAATATTTTCGTTAACAAGCTTGGTTATTAAGATCCTTTGTGTAGCACTATCGTCAACAACAATACATTTCAACTTCATTTTTAAGCATTTTATCGACTAAGTTAACCATATTACTTTAAAAACAAAATGTTTTTTAAAATATTTTAAAATTTATGCTATTAAAAATAATAAATAGTCTATATTTGCACCCAATTTTAAATAAAAAAGTATTTATTATGAATCATTATGAATCTGTTTTCATCTTAAATCCCGTTTTATCTGAGCAACAGATAAAGGAAACAGTAAGCAAGTTTGAAAATTATCTTACTTCTAATGGGGCAGAGATGGTATCGAAAGAAGATTGGGGCCTAAAGAAAATGGCGTACGAAATTCAACACAAAAAAAGTGGTTTTTATCATTTGTTCGAGTTTAAAGCTCCAGGAGAACTAATTGCGGGTTACGAAACCGAGTTTCGTCGCGATGAACGCGTTATGCGTTTCTTAACAGTTGCTTTAGATAAGCACGCTGTATCATGGGCAGAAAGAAGAAGAGAAAAATTAAAAGCTAAATCAAACTAATTATGGCAAGTTTAGAACAATCTGCAAAAGGAAAAAAAGAAGGCGATATTCGATATTTAACACCTTTAAATATTGATACTAACAAGCAAAAAAAATATTGTCGTTTTAAAAAATCAGGTATCAAATATGTAGATTATAAAGATGCTGATTTCTTATTGAAATTTGTTAACGAACAAGGTAAAATTTTACCTCGCCGTTTAACAGGTACTTCATTAAAATACCAACGTAAAGTATCGGTAGCGGTAAAAAGAGCACGTCATTTAGCTTTAATGCCATACGTAGCCGATTTATTAAAATAAAAACAATTTAAGTTGTTGTTCCGCATAGCGGAACTAACTTCTAATTTTAAAAAAGGACAACAACATGGAAATTATTCTTAAAAAAGACGTTCAAAATTTAGGCTTCAAAGACGATGTAGTAACTGTAAAAAACGGTTACGGTCGTAACTACTTAATACCGCAAGGTTTTGCAGTATTGGCTACGCCATCTGCTAAAAAAGTGCTAGCCGAAAATTTAAAACAAAAAGCACACAAAGAACAAAAATTAATTGACGATGCTAAAACAATAGCCGAAGCACTTAAAAACTTAGAAATTAAGATTGTTGCTAAAGCTGGTGGCGAAAAATTATTTGGTTCAGTAACAAACACTAATATTGTAGAAGCATTACAAGCTAATGGTCATACAATCGATAGAAAATATGTTACAAGTGGTATTGTAAAAAGATTAGGTAAATATAACGCTACGGTACGTTTACACAGAGAAGTAGTAGTAGAATTACCTTACGAAATTGTAGCAGAACAAGCATAATTTTGTTTAAAAATATTTTTTAAAGTCCAACATTTTTGTTGGACTTTTTTTATTTTTACAAGATGAAGTATATACGATTAACAAAAGAGCAATTAAACGAGTTACACCCCGAATTTATTACTTTTTTAGCCACGCAATCTATAGATAAAAAAGAATGGGACGAGCTTAAAAAAAGCAAACCAGAAGTAGCAGAACAAGAAATAGATGTTTTCTCTGATATGATTTGGGATAGAGCTATGACAAATGTTTCGTATATAGACCATTTCTCCGAGCATTTTGTTTTTCTTTTTAAATGCGTTAATACTACCGTTTTTTCGTATGTAATTAAAACCTTAAATTCTGATATAAATTTTTTAACAAAGGAAGGAATTAATTGGCTTAGCCAAAACATTACCTCTAATTTGGTTGAAATTCATCAAGGAAAAAAAGAAATTGCAAACGATAGAAATGGCGAACTTTTTAAACTTGTAAAACAAGGTGGTATAATTAGCAAAGGCGAATTATACACAAAACTACAAGCACTTTTAAACCAGTAATATTATGGATGTTTTTGCAGAAATTACAGCATTGCGCAACGAATTAAACGAGCATAATTATAGCTATTACGTGCTAGATAATCCTACTATTTCTGATTTTGAGTTTGATGCTAAACTTAAAAAACTTCAAGATTTAGAAGCAAAGTATCCTGACTATTTTGATGAAAATTCGCCTACACAACGCGTAGGAGGAACGGTAACAAAAAATTTTCAAACGGTTCAGCACGAATACAGAATGTATTCGTTAGACAATTCCTATTCAAAA